>NZ_BAAAJK010000053.1:0-319369 GCF_039526905.1 Pseudonocardia kongjuensis
GCCCCGGCGGCCGCGCCGCCGAGGGCAGCCGCGCCGCCGAGGGCAGCCGCGCCGCCGAGGGCAGCGGCACCACCGAGGGCAGCAGCATCGGGGGCAGCAGCACCACCGGGGGCCCCGCCGGCCCGGGCAGCACCGGCCCGGCCGACACCGCGGACGACCCGCCGGCCCCCCGGGCGCGCGGCCGGGCCGCCGCCCTGCTCACCGCCCCGGCGACCACCCGGGGCGCCGCGGCGCTGCTCGCGGTCACCGTGCTGCTGACCGCGGCGGCGGTGTTCTTCGGCGTCTCCTGGTACCGCACCGCCTTCACCGGCTCGGCCGGGAACACCGCACTCACCGACGTCGGCGCCACCGCCCAGGTCAGCGAGCAGGTCACCGAGGCCGTCACCAAGGTCTACTCGTTCGACCACGCCCGGCTCCAGCAGGCCGAGGACGACGCCCGCGCCGTCATCACGCCGGAGTTCCAGCCCGAGTTCGACCGGATCTTCGGCAGCGTCCGGGAGCTCGCGCCGCAGCAGAACGCCGTCGTCACCGCGACGATCCCGAAGTCGGCGGTCGCCCGCATCGACGGCGACGACGCGTCGGTCTACGTGTTCGTCAACCAGGTCATCCGCCGCGAGGACGACGCCGGCGTGCCCCAGGAGGGCGCCGCTGCCGCCCGGCTGCGGGTCGACGCCCAGTTCGTCGACGGCCGCTGGAAGATCTCCGCCATGAACCCGGCCTGAACCCGGCCCGGGCCCGTCCCGCACCCCCGGTGCACGGGGGTGCGGGACGCAGGCGTACCGTTGTCGTCGATCCACCGAAGACCGCAGGTCTGCCCCCCGGACTCGTCCGGAGGCACGAAGGTCCCGGAGCACCGGGCGACCCGCGCAGGAGGACGAGGCGATGCAGGGCGCTCGGCGCCCGCACGATCTTCACGCCCCGTGCCCTGCGCACGGGGCGTTCGTCGTCTCTCGGGGTCCGGGCGGTGGCACACCGCAAGAGCACGAGGACCAACCACCCGAGAGGAGGGCAGCGATGGCACGACCCGACAAGGTCGCGGCGGTCGACGAGATCGCCAACCGGTTCCGCGAGTCATCCGCGTCGGTCGTCACCGAGTACCGCGGGCTCAGCGTCGCCAAGCTGACCCAGCTGCGCCGGGACCTGGGTGCGACCGCGAACTTCCGCGTCGCGAAGAACACCCTGGTCAAGCGTGCGGCAGCGGACGCCGGGGTGCAGGGTCTGGACGACCTGCTCGCCGGCCCGACCGCGATCGCGTTCATCCAGGGCGAGCCCGTCGACGCGGCGAAGGCGATCAAGACCTTCGCCAAGGAGAACCCGGGCCTGTCCATCAAGGGCGGGTACATGGACGGGCGCGCCCTGTCCACCGCCGAGGTGGAGCAGCTCGCGGACCTCGAGTCCCGCGAGGTGCTGCTCGGCAAGCTCGCCGGCGCGATGAAGGCCAACCTGTCGAAGGCGGCGACGCTGTTCAGCCAGCCGGCCTCGCAGGTCGCCCGGCTCGCCCAGGCGCTGGCCGACAAGAAGGCCGACGGCGAGCCCGCCCCGGCCGAGGCCGACGGCGACTCCGCCGAGAGCTGATCTCCACCACCCCCAGTCTGCTGTAGAGAAAGGACGCCATCATGGCGAAGCTGTCCACCGACGAGCTGCTCGACGCCTTCAAGGAGCTCACCCTGATCGAGCTCTCGGACTTCGTGAAGAAGTTCGAGGAGACCTTCGACGTCACCGCCGCCGCCCCGGTCGCCGTCGCGGCCGCCGGCCCGGCCGCCGGTGGCGCCGCTGCTCCCGCCGAGGAGGAGAAGGACGAGTTCGACGTCGTCCTCGAGAGCGCCGGCGACAAGAAGATCCAGGTCATCAAGGTCGTCCGCGAGGTCGTCTCCGGGCTGGGCCTCAAGGAGGCCAAGGACCTCGTCGAGTCCGCCCCGAAGGCGCTCCTGGAGGCCGTGGGCAAGGACGCCGCCGAGGCCGCCAAGACCAAGCTCGAGGAGGCCGGCGCGAAGGTCTCCCTCAAGTGACCTCACGCTGAGCCGGGCGTGCCGCGCACGCCCACTCGCCCGGAGGGGCGGGACCCGCACCGGGTCCCGCCCCTCCGTCGTTGCCGGGCCGTCCGCCCGGTCGGCGCCCGGCCGGTGGCGACGATCATGAAAATCGCCCGGAACGGGCGAGGGGCCTACCGGTCGTCCCGGGCATTCGACCGCTCATCGACGGATCGGGGCTTGACTCGGTGCGCCGCGCAGGTCACTCTTGGACAACGATGGTTGCCTGAGTGTTGGAATCGGCGACCTGTCTCGACAGCTGCGTTCTGAGCAGCTATAGTCATTCTTTGCGCTGCCTGCGGCCAGGCTCTGCGCGCTTGCTACCGGGAAGTATCCGGGCCGGGACTGGTTCTGCCAGGCCGACCGCCGGAGAGGGTCCGGCGGAGCGCGTGTGGGGCCCGACCGCGTTCAGCAGTGCCTGACAACAGACGGCGTGCGACGTGGGCCCGCTATCGACCGTCGGTCCGGGGGAGACCCGATCGGATCGAGGGAGACGGTAGCGCTCGCCACCGGCGTACGCCAGACGAGAAGCGCAGTTCTCGGAAGGACGCATCTTGGCTGTCTCCCGCGCCGCCGCGACCACCTCGACCCTCTCCGCTTCGGCGAACCCGAACTACCCCGGCGCACCCACCCGGGTCAGCTTCGCGAAGATCGCCGAGCCGCTGGAGGTCCCGGACCTGCTCGACCTGCAGATCCAGTCCTACGAATGGCTGGTGGGCAGCGAGGCCTGGTTCCAGCGCCGGATCGAGGCCGGCGACGACCTTCCGGTCAGCGGTCTGGAGGAGATCCTCACCGAGATCTCCCCGATCGAGGACTTCTCCGGGTCGATGTCGCTGTCCTTCTCCGATCCCCGCTTCGACGAGGTCAAGGCCTCCGTCGAGGAGTGCCGGGACAAGGACATGACCTACGGGGCCCCGCTGTTCGTCACGGCGGAGTTCACCAACAACACCACCGGCGAGATCAAGTCCCAGACGGTCTTCATGGGCGAGTTCCCGGTGATGACCGACAAGGGCACCTTCATCATCAACGGCACCGAGCGTGTCGTGGTGTCCCAGCTCGTCCGGTCGCCCGGCGTCTACTTCGACCACGCGATCGACAAGACGACCGAGAAGGACGTCTACTCCGTCAAGATCATCCCGAGCCGGGGTGCCTGGCTGGAGTTCGACGTCGACAAGCGCGACACCGTCGGCGTCCGGATCGACCGCAAGCGCCGGCAGCCGGTCACCGTGCTGCTCAAGGCCCTCGGCTGGACCGCCGAGCAGATCGGCGAGCGCTTCGGCTTCTCCGAGACGATCATGACCACGCTGGAGAAGGACAACACCGCGGGTCAGGACGAGGCGCTGCTCGACATCTACCGCAAGCTGCGCCCCGGCGAGCCGCCGACGCGGGAGAGCGCCCAGGCCCTCCTGGAGAACCTGTTCTTCAAGGACAAGCGCTACGACATGGCCAAGGTCGGGCGCTACAAGGCCAACAAGAAGCTCGGTCTGGACATCGACAACTCGGTCGGCACGCTGACCGAGGAGGACGTCGCGACGACCATCGAGTACCTCGTCCGGCTGCACGCCGGCGAGACCACGATGACCGTCGGGGAGAACGAGATCCCGGTCGAGACCGACGACATCGACCACTTCGGCAACCGGCGCCTGCGCACCGTCGGCGAGCTGATCCAGAACCAGGTGCGGGTCGGCCTGTCCCGGACCGAGCGGGTGGTCCGTGAGCGGATGACCACGCAGGACGTCGAGGCCATCACGCCGCAGACCCTGATCAACACCCGGCCCATCACGGCCGCGATCCGGGAGTTCTTCGGCACCTCGCAGCTGTCCCAGTTCATGGACCAGCACAACCCGCTCGCGGGCCTGACCCACAAGCGCCGGCTCTCGGCGCTCGGCCCGGGCGGTCTGTCCCGGGAGCGGGCCGGCATGGAGGTCCGCGACGTCCACCCGTCGCACTACGGCCGGATGTGCCCGATCGAGACCCCGGAGGGCCCGAACATCGGCCTGATCGGGTCGCTGTCGTCGTTCGCCAGGGTCAACCCGTTCGGCTTCATCGAGACGCCGTACCGCAAGGTCGTCGACGGCGTGGTCACCTCGCAGATCGACTACCTGACGGCCGACGAGGAGGACCGCTTCGTCGTCGCCCAGGCCAACGCCCGGCTCAACGACGACGGCTCCTTCGCCGAGGACCGGGTGCTCGTCCGCCGCAAGGGCGGCGAGGTCGACCTGATCTCGCCCTCGGGCGTCGACTACATCGACGTCTCGCCGCGCCAGATGGTGTCGGTCGCGACGGCGATGATCCCGTTCCTCGAGCACGACGACGCGAACCGCGCGCTGATGGGCGCGAACATGCAGCGCCAGTCCGTGCCGCTGCTCCGCTCCGAGTCGCCGCTGGTCGGCACCGGCATGGAGCTGCGCGCCGCGGTCGACGCCGGCGACGTCGTGGTGGCCGAGCAGGCCGGTGTGGTCGAGGAGCTGTGCGCCGACTACATCACCGTCATGGACGACGAGGGGCAGCGTCAGACCTACCGTCTGAACAAGTTCCGCCGCTCGAACCAGGGCACCTGCAACAACCAGAAGCCGATCGTCGACGAGGGCGCGCGGGTCGAGGTGGGCCAGGTGCTCGCCGACGGTCCGTGCACCGAGAACGGCGAGATGGCGCTGGGCAAGAACCTGCTCGTGGCGATCATGCCGTGGGAGGGCCACAACTACGAGGACGCGATCATCCTGTCGCAGCGCCTCGTGCAGGACGACGTCCTCACCTCGATCCACATCGAGGAGCACGAGGTCGACGCCCGGGACACCAAGCTGGGTGCCGAGGAGATCACGCGGGACATCCCGAACGTCTCCGAGGACGTGCTCGCCGATCTCGACGAGCGCGGCATCATCCGGATCGGTGCCGAGGTCCAGCCCGGCGACATCCTGGTCGGCAAGGTCACCCCGAAGGGCGAGACCGAGCTGACCCCGGAGGAGCGGCTGCTGCGCGCGATCTTCGGTGAGAAGGCGCGCGAGGTGCGCGACACCTCGCTGAAGGTGCCGCACGGCGAGAACGGCAAGGTCATCGGCATCCGGGTCTTCTCCCGCGACGACGACGACGAGCTGGCTCCCGGCGTCAACGAGCTGGTCCGCGTGTACGTGGCCCAGAAGCGCAAGATCTCCGACGGCGACAAGCTCGCCGGCCGGCACGGCAACAAGGGCGTCATCGGCAAGATCCTCCCGGTGGAGGACATGCCGTTCCTCGCGGACGGCACGCCGGTCGACATCATCCTGAACACCCACGGTGTGCCGCGCCGGATGAACATCGGCCAGATCCTGGAGACCCACCTCGGGTGGATCGCCAAGACCGGCTGGGAGATCGAGGGCACGCCCGAGTGGGCCTCCCGGATGCCCGAGGAGCTGTACTCGGTGCCCGCCGACACGAAGACCGCGACCCCGGTCTTCGACGGCGCCCGCGAGCACGAGATCACCGGCCTGCTGGGCAGCACGCTGCCCAACCGGGACGGCGAGCGGATGGTCGGGTCGGACGGCAAGGCGAACCTGCTGGACGGCCGCTCCGGCGAGCCGTACCCGTTCCCGGTCGCGGTCGGCTACATGTACATCCTGAAGCTGGCCCACCTGGTGGACGACAAGATCCACGCCCGGTCCACCGGCCCGTACTCGATGATCACCCAGCAGCCGCTGGGCGGTAAGGCGCAGTTCGGTGGCCAGCGCTTCGGTGAGATGGAGTGCTGGGCGATGCAGGCGTACGGCGCGGCGTACACCCTGCAGGAGCTGCTGACGATCAAGTCCGACGACGTCGTGGGCCGGGTCAAGGTCTACGAGGCGATCGTCAAGGGCGAGAACATCCCGGAGCCGGGGATCCCCGAGTCGTTCAAGGTGCTGCTGAAGGAGCTTCAGTCGCTCTGCCTGAACGTCGAGGTGCTCTCCAGCGACGGTGCGGCGATCGAGATGCGGGACGCCGACGACGAGGACCTCGAGCGCGCCGCGGCGAACCTGGGCATCAACCTGTCCAGCCGCCCCGGCTCGGAGTCGATGACCGTCGACGACGTCGTCAACTGACCCTGCCGTTCGACTAGCCGACCTTAAAACGAAGAAACAGAGGACTTACGTGCTCGACGTCAACTTCTTCGACGAACTGCGCATCGGCCTGGCCACCGCCGAAGGCATCCGCCAGTGGTCGCACGGTGAGGTCAAGAAGCCCGAGACCATCAACTACCGCACCCTGAAGCCGGAGAAGGACGGGCTCTTCTGCGAGAAGATCTTCGGTCCGACCCGGGACTGGGAGTGCTACTGCGGCAAGTACAAGCGCGTCCGGTTCAAGGGCATCATCTGCGAGCGCTGCGGCGTCGAGGTCACCCGCGCCAAGGTGCGGCGTGAGCGGATGGGCCACATCGAGCTGGCCGCGCCGGTCACCCACATCTGGTACTTCAAGGGCGTCCCGAGCCGGCTGGGCTACCTGCTCGACCTGGCTCCCAAGGACCTCGAGAAGATCATCTACTTCGCGGCGTACGTGATCACCTCGGTGAACACGGAGCTGCGGCACAACGACATGTCCACGCTCGAGAACGAGATGAGCGTGGAGCGCCGGCGGATCGAGCAGACCCGCGACGCCGACCTGGAGGCCCGGGCCCAGAAGCTCGAGGCCGACATCGCCGAGCTCGAGGCCGAGGGTGCCAAGGGCGACGTCCGGCGCAAGGTCAAGGACGGCGGCGAGCGGGAGATGCGCCAGCTCCGCGACCGGGCCCAGCGCGAGCTGGACCGGCTCGACGAGATCTGGACCACCTTCACCAAGCTGGACGTCCAGCAGCTGATCGCGGACGAGTCGATCTACCGCGAGCTGTACGACCGCTACGGCGACTACTTCACCGGTGCCATGGGTGCCGAGGCGATCCAGAAGCTGCTGGAGAACTTCGACATCGAGGCCGAGGCCGAGAAGCTGCGCGAGATCATCCGGTCCGGCAAGGGCCAGAAGAAGCTGCGCGCGCTCAAGCGGCTGAAGGTCGTCGCGGCGTTCCAGTCCACCGGCAACTCGCCGATGGGCATGGTGCTCGACTGCGTCCCGGTCATCCCGCCGGACCTGCGCCCGATGGTGCAGCTCGACGGTGGCCGCTTCGCGACGTCGGACCTGAACGACCTGTACCGCCGGGTCATCAACCGGAACAACCGCCTCAAGCGACTGATCGACCTCGGCGCGCCCGAGATCATCGTCAACAACGAGAAGCGGATGCTGCAGGAGGCCGTCGACGCGCTGTTCGACAACGGCCGCCGCGGCCGGCCGGTGACCGGGCCGGGCAACCGCCCGCTCAAGTCGCTGTCCGACCTGCTCAAGGGCAAGCAGGGCCGGTTCCGGCAGAACCTGCTCGGCAAGCGCGTCGACTACTCCGGCCGTTCGGTCATCGTCGTCGGCCCGCAGCTGAAGCTGCACCAGTGCGGCCTGCCCAAGCAGATGGCGCTGGAGCTGTTCAAGCCGTTCGTGATGAAGCGCCTGGTGGACCTCAACCACGCGCAGAACATCAAGTCGGCCAAGCGGATGGTCGAGCGCGGCCGCTCGCAGGTGTGGGACGTGCTGGAGGAGGTCATCTCCGAGCACCCGGTGCTGCTGAACCGGGCGCCCACGCTGCACCGCCTCGGCATCCAGGCCTTCGAGCCGCAGCTGGTGGAGGGCAAGGCCATCCAGCTGCACCCGCTGGTCTGCGAGGCGTTCAACGCGGACTTCGACGGTGACCAGATGGCGGTGCACCTGCCGCTGTCGGCCGAGGCGCAGTCCGAGGCCCGGGTGCTGATGCTGTCGTCGAACAACATCCTGTCCCCGGCGTCCGGCCGCCCGCTGGCGATGCCGCGCCTGGACATGGTGACGGGTCTGTTCCACCTGACCCGCCAGCGCGACGAGGCCGAGGGCGCCGGCAACCACTACGGCTCGTCGGCCGAGGCGATCATGGCCTACGACCGGAAGGTGCTGCACCTCCAGGCGCCGATCAAGATCCGGCTCCCGCAGGTCGTGCCCACCCCGGGTGCCGCTGCCGAGTCGGTCACCGAGGAGGGCGTCTGGACGGCGGAGACGACCCTGGGCCGGGTGCTGTTCAACGAGCTCCTGCCCGCGGACTACCCGTACGTCAACGAGCCGCTGCCCAAGAAGCGCCAGGCCGCGATCATCAACGACCTGGCCGAGCGCTACTCGATGACCGAGGTCGCGCAGGTCCTGGACCGGCTCAAGGACGCGGGCTTCTACTGGGCGACCCGCTCCGGCGTCACCCTCGCCATCGACGACGTCGTGGTCCCCCCGCGCAAGCAGGAGATCCTCGACTCGTACGAGGCGAAGGCCGACCAGATCAACAAGCGCTACCAGCGTGGTGCCCTGTCGCACCAGGAGCGCAACGACGAGATGGTCAAGATCTGGTCGCAGGCCTCCGAGGAGGTCGCGCGGGCGATGGAGGAGAACTTCCCCCAGGACAACCCGATCCCGACGATCGTGCAGTCCGGTGCCGCGGGCAACATGGCCCAGGTCCGCCAGCTGGCGGGCATGAAGGGCCTGGTGGCGAACCCCAAGGGCGAGTACATCCCGCGGCCGATCAAGTCGAACTTCCGCGAGGGCCTGTCCGTGCTGGAGTACTTCATCTCCACGCACGGCACCCGGAAGGGTCTGGCGGACACCGCGCTGCGGACCGCCGACTCGGGTTACCTGACCCGGCGGCTGGTCGACGTGTCGCAGGACGTCATCGTCCGCGAGGTCGACTGCGGCACCGAGCGCGCCATCCCGATGGCGGTCACCGAGGAGACCAGCGACGGGCGGCTCATCCCGCACCGTTACCTGCGCACCTCGGTCTACGCCCGGACCTCCGGCGAGGAGGTCACCGCGCCCGACGGCACGGTCATCGTCCGCAAGGGCGACGACCTCGGTGACCCCGCACTGGACGCGCTGGTCGAGGCCGGCGTGAAGACGATCCGGGTGCGGTCCGCGCTGACCTGCGCGTCGGCCACCGGCATCTGCGGCATGTGCTACGGCCGCTCGATGGCGACCGGCAAGCTGGTCGACGTCGGCGAGGCCGTCGGCATCGTCGCCGCCCAGTCGATCGGTGAGCCGGGCACGCAGCTGACGATGCGTACCTTCCACATCGGCGGCGTGGCCGGCGACGACATCACGACCGGTCTGCCGCGTGTCACCGAGCTCTTCGAGGCCCGGGTCCCGCGCGGCAAGGCGCCGATCGCCGACGTCGACGGCCGCATCCGCATCGAGGACGGCGACCGCTTCTGGAAGATCACGCTGATCCCGGACGACGGCGGCGAGGAGATCGTCTACGAGAAGCTGTCCAAGCGGCAGTGGCTCGGGATGACCTCGGTCGACGGCGTCGAGCGGCCGCTGGCCGACGGCGACCACGTGACGGTCGGCCAGCTGCTCCTCGAGGGCACGGCGGACCCGCACGAGGTGCTGCGCGTCATGGGCCCGCGCGAGGTGCAGCTGCACCTGGTGCGTGAGGTGCAGAAGGTGTACCGCACGCAGAGCGTGGACATCCACGACAAGCACATCGAGGTCATCGTCCGGCAGATGCTGCGCCGGGTCACGATCATCGACTCCGGTGCGACCGAGTTCCTGCCCGGCGCGCTCGCCGAGCGGGGCGAGTTCGAGTCGGAGAACCGGCGCGTGGTGGCCGAGGGCAACGAGCCGGCCTCCGGCCGTCCGGTCCTCATGGGCATCACCAAGGCCTCGCTGGCGACGGAGTCGTGGCTGTCCGCGGCCTCGTTCCAGGAGACCACCCGGATCCTCACCGATGCCGCGATCAACGGAAAGCGCGACAAGCTCGTCGGGCTCAAGGAGAACGTGATCATCGGCAAGCTGATCCCGGCCGGCACCGGCATCAACCGGTACCGCAACATCCAGGTCCAGCCCACGGAGGAGGCCCGCGCGGCCGCCTACGCGCTGCCGAGCTACGACGACGGCTTCTACAGCCCCGACGTGTTCGGCACGGGCACCGGTGCCGCGGTGCCGCTGGACGACTACGACTTCGGCCGCGACTACCGCTAGGTGGTCGCACGCCCCGGGTCCGCGACGGCGGGCCCGGGGCACCGGAGAGGTCCCGGACGGGGCCGGACACCGCTCTCCCGTGGTGGTGTCCGGCCCCGTTCGTGCGTCCGGACCAAGCGGCACACCCCCTCGACCCGCCGCACACCCGCTGCGCCCGGTGTGCGGCAGGGCGGACGGGTGTGCGGCCGCGGGGTCAGGGGGTGGGGTCAGCGGGTGCAGTCGGCGCGCAGGGCGAGGCCGAGCGTGCGGAGCGCGTCGTCGGCCTCGGCGAGGAGGCCGGCGAGGACCGGGAAGGCGTGCCACATCCCGGCCACCCGGGAGTACGTCACGGGCGTGCCGGCGGCGCGGGCCCGCTCCACCAGCGCGTCCGCGTCGTCGACGAGCACCTCCTCGGCGCCGGCCACCACGTGCAGCGGCGGGAGCCCGGCGAGATCGGCGTCGAGCGGGCTGAGCTCGGGCGCCCCGGCGCGGCTGCCGGTGTAGTCGGCGACCGCCGACGCCAGCCACGACGGGTCCAGCATCGCGTCGCTGGACGCGTTGCGGGACAGCGCATCCGCGGTCAGGGTGAGGTCCAGCCACGGCGAGATGAGCCCGACCGCGCCGGGCAGCTCCTCGCCCTCGGCGCGCAGCCGCAGCAGCAGCGACACGGCCAGCCCGCCCCCCGCGGAATCACCGGCCACCGCGATGCGTTGTGCAGGGTGTCCGGCGGCACGCAGCGCGTGCCAGGCGGCCAGCGCGTCGTCCAGGGCGGCCGGGAACGGGTGCTCGGGCGCCAGCCGGTACGCGGGCACGTGCACCGGCGTCCCGGTGGCCCGGGCCAGGCCGGCCACCAGCGGCCGGTGCGAGGCGGGCGAGCCGACCAGATAGCCGCCGCCGTGCAGGTAGATCACCCGGTGCGGGCCGAACGGCCCGGCCGGCGCGATCACCTCGGTGCGGACACCACCGAGCTCGCCGTGCGCGCGGCGGGTGCCGCGGGGGAGGGGGAGCGAGGCGCCGACGAGGTCGAGTCCGGCACGCCGGACGGCTACCGGTAGGGTCGGCGACAGGAGCGGCGCGACGAGCGCACGCGTGGCGAATCGGTTGACGGCCGTCGGCAGGTGCATACCGGACGGTAACCGGAATCGCGGGCGGCCGAGAGGCGGCCCGCATCCGGTGCGGCACACCGATCGCCCATCTCCGGCCCGGACGCGCCGAGCGGCCGACGGTCTGCGACGAGCGGGTGAGTCCGCTTGCCAGGGACTGTCGTCTACGGCAGGGTCCGGGTCAGCAGGTCTCCTCCGGAGCTCATCTCCGGTGGATCAGAGGTCTTCCGAAGCCCCCGGAGGACCCGGAGCGGTGTCCGTGAGGGACCCGCTTTGACCGCCTTCAAGAGGGCCGAGTATCCTCGTGTCTTGCGCTCGACTCCGGTCGGGCGAGTCCGCGTGCCCCGTGGCGTACAGGTCCGAGCCGGTTGTCCCGGCCGGGCCGGCACTGCGTCCCGGTGACGGGCACGGTGGACGTCCCGACAGCCTCCGCGGGGCCCTTCCGGCTCCGAGCGTGCCCGGGGCGACACGCCCGACCTCGGGGATCGGAGCGACGGGCGGCCCGCGAGCAGCGACTCGCCGGAGCCGCTCCGGCGCCCGCCCCCCGGGGCACCGGCAGGGCCGGCAGTGCGAACACAGATGCGAACACAGAACAGCGACGAGCGAGACAGTCGAGCCACCGACGGGAAGAAGCAGACGGTTCATGCCCACGATCCAGCAGCTGGTCCGAAAGGGCCGTGAGGACAAGGTCTCGAAGACCAAGACGGCCGCGCTGAAGGGGAGCCCCCAGCGCCGCGGCGTCTGCACGCGCGTCTACACGACCACTCCGAAGAAGCCGAACTCCGCGCTGCGCAAGGTCGCCCGCGTGCGCCTGTCGAGCGGCATCGAGGTCACCGCCTACATCCCCGGTGAGGGCCACAACCTGCAGGAGCACTCGATCGTGCTGGTGCGCGGCGGGCGAGTGAAGGACCTCCCGGGTGTGCGGTACAAGGTGATCCGCGGATCGCTGGACACCCAGGGCGTCAAGAACCGCAAGCAGTCCCGCAGCCGCTACGGCGCGAAGAAGGAGAAGAGCTGATGCCCCGCAAGGGCCCCGCCCCGAAGCGTCCGCTGGTCTCGGACCCGGTCTACGGCTCGCCGCTGGTCACCCAGCTGGTGAACAAGGTGCTCAAGGACGGCAAGCGTTCGCTGGCCGAGCGCATCGTCTACGCCGCCCTGGAGGGCACCCGCGACAAGACCGGCACCGACCCGGTCGTCACGCTCAAGCGCGCGCTGGACAACGTGAAGCCGGCCCTCGAGGTGCGCAGCCGCCGCGTCGGTGGCGCCACCTACCAGGTGCCGGTGGAGGTGCGCGCCTCCCGGCAGACCACCCTGGGTCTGCGCTGGCTGGTGACCTACTCGGCCCAGCGCCGCGAGAAGACCATGATCGAGCGGCTGATGAACGAGCTGCTCGATGCGAGCAACGGCCTCGGCGCCAGCGTCAAGCGGCGCGAGGACATGCACAAGATGGCGGAGTCGAACCGCGCCTTCGCCCACTACCGCTGGTGACCGGCCGACCGTCGGGCGCCAACTCGCGATCGAGGGAGAGCTGAGCAGTGGCAGCACAGGATGTGCTGACGGACCTCACGAAGGTCCGCAACATCGGCATCATGGCCCACATCGACGCCGGTAAGACCACCACCACCGAGCGGATCCTGTACTACACCGGGATCAACTACAAGCTCGGTGAGGTGCACGACGGCGCCGCCACCATGGACTGGATGGAGGAGGAGCAGAAGCGCGGCATCACGATCACGTCCGCCGCGACGACCTGCTTCTGGAAAGACCACCAGATCAACATCATCGACACCCCCGGGCACGTCGACTTCACCGTCGAGGTGGAGCGGTCCCTGCGGGTGCTCGACGGCGCCGTCGCGGTCTTCGACGGCAAGGAGGGCGTCGAGCCCCAGTCCGAGCAGGTCTGGCGCCAGGCGACCAAGTACGACGTCCCGCGGATCTGCTTCGTCAACAAGATGGACAAGCTGGGCGCGGACTTCTACTTCACCGTCCGCACCATCAAGGACCGGCTGAACGCGACCCCGCTGCCGCTGCAGATCCCGATCGGCTCGGAGAACGACTTCATCGGTGTCGTCGACCTGGTCCAGATGCGCGCGCTGACCTGGCGCGGCGAGGTGGCCAAGGGCGAGGACTACGCGGTCGAGGAGATCCCGGCCGACCTGCAGGAGCGGGCCGAGGAGTACCGCACCATGCTGGTCGAGGCGGTCGCCGAGACCGACGACGAGCTCATGGAGCTCTACCTCGGCGGCGAGGAGCTGACCACCGAGCAGATCAAGACCGGTATCCGGGCACTGGTGACCAACCGTGCCGCGTACCCGGTCCTGTGCGGCTCGGCGTTCAAGAACAAGGGCGTCCAGCCGATGCTGGACGCGGTCATCGACTACCTGCCGTCGCCGTACGACGTGCCGCCGGTCGAGGGCTTCCTGACCGACGGCGAGACCGCGGCGAGCCGCAAGCCGTCGAAGGACGAGCCGTTCTCGGCGCTCGCGTTCAAGATCGCCGCGCACCCGTTCTTCGGCAAGCTGACCTACGTCCGGGTGTACTCGGGCCGGGTCGCCGCCGGCGCGCAGATCATCAACTCGACCAAGGACCGCAAGGAGCGCATCGGGAAGCTCTTCCAGATGCACTCCAACAAGGAGAACCCGGTCGACGAGGCCATCGCGGGCCACATCTACGCGGTGATCGGCCTGAAGGACACGACCACCGGGGACACGCTCTGCGACCCGCAGAACCCGATCGTCCTCGAGTCGATGACCTTCCCGGACCCGGTCATCCAGGTGGCCGTCGAGCCGAAGTCGAAGGCGGACCAGGAGAAGCTCTCCCTGGCGATCCAGAAGCTGGCCGAGGAGGACCCGACGTTCCAGGTCTCCCTGGACGACGAGACCGGCCAGACGATCATCGCCGGCATGGGCGAGCTGCACCTCGAGGTGCTGGTCAACCGGATGAAGTCCGACTTCAAGGTCGAGGCGAACATCGGCAAGCCGCAGGTCGCCTACCGGGAGACCATCCGGCAGCCGGTCACCAAGTACGAGTACACGCACAAGAAGCAGACCGGTGGCTCGGGCCAGTTCGCCCGCGTCATCATCAGCCTCGAGCCGCTCACCGGCGGCGACGGTGCGCTGTACGAGTTCGAGAACAAGGTCACCGGTGGTCGCATCCCGCGGGAGTACATCCCGTCGGTCGACCAGGGTGTCCAGGACGCCATGCAGTACGGCATCCAGGCCGGCTACCCGGTGGTCGGCGTGAAGCTGACGCTGCTGGACGGGCAGTACCACGAGGTCGACTCCTCGGAGATGGCCTTCAAGGTCGCCGGTTCGATGGCGTTCAAGGAGGCGGCCCGCAAGGCGAGCCCCGCCATCCTCGAGCCGATGATGGCCGTCGAGGTCATGACGCCCGAGGACTACATGGGCGACGTCATCGGCGACCTCAACTCCCGCCGCGGCCAGGTCCAGGCCATGGAGGAGCGGGCAGGCGCCCGCGTCGTCAAGGCGCTCGTGCCGCTGTCCGAGATGTTCGGCTACGTCGGCGACCTGCGGTCGCGGACCCAGGGCCGGGCGAACTACACGATGGTCTTCGACTCCTACGCGGAGGTGCCGCAGAACGTGGCCAAGGAGATCATCGCGAAGGCGACGGGCGAGTAAGCATCGCAGCGAGCGCCAGCGAGCGAGGAACGCAGTAACGAGTTCCCCCGGGGCGGGCTCCGGCCCGACCTGCTCGGAGGGTGCGGTCCGCGGATCGGTAAGGTCCGCGGCCCGCACCTCACACCACCAGACCTGCCGTCAGCTCGGCGGAGAACAAGACAGTCCAGGAGGACCCAGCAGTGGCGAAGGCGAAGTTCGAGCGGACCAAGCCGCACGTCAACATCGGCACCATCGGTCACATCGACCACGGCAAGACCACGCTGACGGCGGCCATCACCAAGGTTCTGCACGACAAGTTCCCGAACCTCAACGAGGCTTCGGCGTTCGACATGATCGACAAGGCGCCCGAGGAGCGCCAGCGCGGTATCACGATCTCCATCGCGCACGTCGAGTACCAGACCGAGAAGCGGCACTACGCCCACGTGGACTGCCCCGGTCACGCCGACTACGTCAAGAACATGATCACCGGTGCCGCCCAGATGGACGGCGCGATCCTGGTGGTCGCGGCGACCGACGGCCCGATGCCGCAGACCCGTGAGCACGTGCTCCTGGCCCGCCAGGTCGGCGTGCCCTACATCGTCGTCGCGCTGAACAAGGCCGACATGGTCGACGACGAGGAGATCATGGAGCTCGTCGAGATGGAGGTCCGTGAGCTGCTGTCGGCTCAGGACTACCCGGGCGACGACCTCCCGATCGTCCGCGTCTCGGCGCTGAAGGCGCTCGAGGGCGACGACACCTGGGCCGAGGCCATCGTCCAGCTGATGGACGCGGTCGACGAGGCCATCCCGGAGCCGGAGCGGGACATCGAGAAGCCGTTCCTCATGCCGGTCGAGGACGTCTTCACGATCACCGGTCGCGGCACGGTCGTCACCGGCCGCATCGAGCGGGGCATCGTCAAGGTCAACGAGTCGGTCGACATCGTCGGCATCCGGCCCAACAAGACCTCGACCACCGTCACCGGTGTCGAGATGTTCCGCAAGATCCTCGACGAGGGCCGGGCCGGCGAGAACGTCGGTCTGCTCCTGCGCGGCATCAAGCGTGAGGACGTGGAGCGCGGCCAGGTCGTCGTGAAGCCGGGTTCGATCACCCCGCACACCGAGTTCGAGGGCCAGGTGTACATCCTGGGCAAGGACGAGGGCGGCCGTCACACCCCGTTCTTCAACAACTACCGTCCGCAGTTCTACTTCCGGACGACCGACGTGACCGGCGTCGTGACCCTCCCGCAGGGCACCGAGATGGTCATGCCGGGTGACAACACCACCATGAGCGTTCAGCTGATCCAGCCGATCGCCATGGAGGAGGGCCTGCAGTTCGCCATCCGTGAGGGTGGCCGGACCGTGGGTGCCGGACAGGTCACCAAGATCAACTCCTGAGGTGGCGGGGGCGGCCGGCCGGACCCGATCCGGCCGGCCGCCATCCGATCCACCCCCCGGTCGAGGGCGCTACACGAGCGTGTGGCATCCTTGACGGGTTGCACGATGAGCATGGCGCGCGGAAGCGCCGCCCCTGTTCCCGGACCTCCGGTAGTCCAGGTGTCGCGCCCCACGCGCCATGTTCCTTGTGACCCCCCGGCCGTGAGGCCGGGATAACCGAGCGACATGCCCGCCCCAAGGGGGTGGGACGCGGTGACCCGGGCACGACCATGGGAACCGGGCGCGACACGCCCGACCTCGTGGACCGGAGAGCCCCGGCAGGAGCGAGGTCCCGGAGCACCGGGACCACTCCGGGCCGACAGACCTGAACAGAGCACGGGCCGTAGCCGGCCGCAGACGGTGGAGAGCTCGCGCCGTGCTGTCTCGAACGGGGCCGACACCGCGCAACCCCCGCGGCAGGAAGAAGAGGACGACCGACGACCATGGCGGGACAGAAGATCCGCATCAGGCTCAAGGCCTATGACCACGAGGCAATCGACGCGTCTGCTCGCAAGATCGTGGAGACCGTGACGCGTACCGGTGCCCGGGTCGTCGGCCCCGTGCCGTTGCCGACCGAGAAGAACGTGTACTGCGTCATCCGCTCGCCGCACAAGTACAAGGACTCGCGCGAGCACTTCGAGATGCGCACGCACAAGCGGCTGATCGACATCCTCGACCCGACGCCGAAGACCGTCGACGCGCTCATGCGCATCGACCTCCCGGCGAGCGTCGACGTCAACATCCAGTAGGCGTGGGGGCGAAGACGATGAAGACGACTGCGACCAAGCAGACGAAGAAGGTCACCGGGATCCTGGGCACCAAGCTCGGGATGACCCAGGTGTTCGACGAGAACAACCGCGTCGTGCCGGTCACCGTGGTTCAGGCCGAGCCGAACGTCGTGACCCAGGTGCGCTCCGAGGAGACCGACGGCTACACCGCCGTCCAGCTCGCCTACGGCGCCATCGACCCGCGCAAGGTGAACAAGCCGGAGACCGGCCACTTCGCCAAGGCGGGCGTCACGCCGCGCCGGCACCTGCTGGAGCTGCGCACCTCCGACGCCGCCGACTACACGCCGGGCCAGGAGGTCACCGTCGAGGCGTTCGCCGAGGTGGCCGAGGTCGACGTGGTCGGCGTGACCAAGGGCAAGGGCTTCGCCGGTGTCATGAAGCGTCACGGCTTCCACGGCCTGGGCGCCTCGCACGGCACCCAGCGCAAGCACCGTTCGCCGGGCTCCATCGGCGGCTGCGCCACCCCGGGCCGCGTGTTCAAGGGTGTGCGGATGGCCGGCCGGATGGGCTCGAACCGCCAGACCACGCAGAACCTGAAGGTTCACCGGGTGGACGCCGAGCGCGGCCTGCTGCTCATCAAGGGCGCGGTCCCCGGTCCCCGCGGTGGGCTCGTCGTGGTGAAGACCCCCGCGAAGGGTGATGGCAAGTGAGCACCGTGCAGATCAAGACCCCCGAGGGCACCGCGAAGGGCAGCGTCGAGCTGCCGGAGCACGTCTTCGACACGACGGCGAACATCGCGCTGATGCACCAGGTGGTGACCGCGCAGCTGAACGCGGCCCGCCAGGGCACGCACGACACCAAGGGCCGCGGCGAGGTCCGCGGCGGTGGCCGCAAGCCGTACCGGCAGAAGGGCACCGGCCGCGCCCGTCAGGGCTCGGTCCGCGCGCCGCAGTTCGCCGGCGGTGGCATCGTGCACGGCCCGACGCCGCGCGACTACTCGCAGCGGACCCCGAAGAAGATGAAGGCCGCCGCCCTGCGTGGCGCCCTCTCCGACCGGGCCCGCGCCGGCCGCGTGCACGTCGTGACCGAGTTCCTGGCCGAGGGCACGCCCTCGACGAAGGCGGCCCGCAAGGTCCTCGAGACCGTGCTGCCCGAGGCCGGGACCAGCCGGGTGCTGGCCGTCGTCGAGCGCGGCGCCGAGACCACCCTGCTGAGCCTGCGCAACCTGCCGCAGGTGCACCTGATCGCGCCGGACCAGCTGAACACCCACGACGTGCTGATCAACGACGTCGTGCTGTTCACGCAGGTGGCGCTGGACGAGTTCCTGGCGGGCCCGGTCGCGAAGCCGAAGGCCGCCGGCCGGCGTTCCGCCGGCACCGCTGAGGAGGCCGACAAGTGATCACGGACCCGCGGGACGTGTTGCTGCGTCCGGTCGTCTCGGAGAAGAGCTACGGGCTGCTCGACGAGCGCCAGTACACCTTCATCGTCGCGCCGGACGCGAACAAGACCCAGATCAAGATCGCCGTGGAGAAGGTGTTCGGGGTCAAGGTGACCAGCGTGAACACGCTGAACCGCCCGGGCAAGCGCAAGCGCTCCCGCACCGGCTACGGCAAGCGCAAGGACACCAAGCGCGCGGTCGTCACGCTCTCCCCGGAGAGCAAGACGATCGACGTCTTCGGTGGCCCGGCGAGCTGAGGGAGCGAGCAGACCGATGGCCATTCGTAAGTACAAGCCGACGACGTCGGGCCGCCGTGGCTCGAGCGTCTCGGACTTCGCCGAGATCACCCGGGACCACCCGGAGAAGTCGCTGCTGCGCCCGCTGCACAACCGTGGCGGCCGCAACGTGCACGGGCGGGTCACCGCCCGGCACCAGGGTGGCGGCCACAAGCGTGCCTACCGCCTGATCGACTTCCGTCGCAACGACAAGGACGGGATCCCGGCGAAGGTCGCGCACATCGAGTACGACCCGAACCGCACCTCGCGGATCGCACTGCTGCACTACGCCGACGGCGAGAAGCGCTACATCATCGCGCCGGCCCGGCTGAAGCAGGGCGACCCGATCGAGAACGGCCCCCGGGCCGACATCAAGGTGGGCAACAACCTGCCGCTGCGCAACATCCCGACGGGCACCGTGGTGCACGCGATCGAGCTCCGCCCCGGTGGCGGCGCCAAGATCGCGCGCTCGGCCGGTGCCGGCGTCCAGCTGGTCGCCAAGGACGGGCCCTACGCGCAGCTGCGGATGCCCTCCGGCGAGATCCGCAACGTCGACGTCCGCTGCCGCGCGACGATCGGCGCGGTCGGCAACTCGGAGCACGCCAACATCAACTGGGGCAAGGCAGGCCGGATGCGGTGGAAGGGCAAGCGCCCGACCGTCCGTGGTGTCGCCATGAACCCGGTGGACCACCCGCACGGTGGTGGTGAGGGCAAGACCTCCGGTGGCCGCCACCCGGTCAACCCGGCCGGTACCCCCGAGGGCCGCACCCGCAAGAACAAGCCCTCCGACAAGTTGATCGTCCGCCGGCGCCGTACCGGCAAGAAGCGCTGAGCAGGGAGGTAAAGATGCCGCGCAGCCTGAAGAAGGGCCCCTTCGTGGACGACCACCTGCTCAAGAAGGTGGACGCCCTCAACGAGTCCGGCAAGAAGACCGTCATCCGCACGTGGTCCCGTCGGTCCACGATCATCCCGGACATGATCGGTCACACCATCGCGGTGCACGACGGCCGCAAGCACGTGCCGGTGTTCGTGTCCGACTCGATGGTCGGGCACAAGCTGGGCGAGTTCGCCCCGACCCGGACCTTCCGGGGACACATCAAGGACGACCGCAAGGCGCGTCGGCGCTAGAAGCCGGCCCGAGTAGCGACTAGGAGAGGTGGAGAAAGATGGCTGATGCTGTGAAGACAGCAGCCGACACCACCGGCGCTGCGCTCGAGCCGACTCGTGCGCGCGCCGTGGCAAGGTTCGTCCGCAGTTCGCCGATGAAGACCCGTCGTGTCGTGGACCTGGTCCGCGGCCTGCCGGTCGACGAGGCGCTCGCGATCCTGCGGTTCTCGCCGCAGGCTGCGGCCGAGCCGGTGGCGAAGGTCGTGGCGAGCGCCGCGGCCAACGCCCAGAACAACCTGGACCTGAACCCGGACACCCTCGTGGTGGCCGTGGCGATGGTCGACGAGGGCCCGACGCTCAAGCGGATCCGGCCGCGCGCCCAGGGGCGCGCCTACCGGATCCGCAAGCGGACGAGCCACATCACCATCGAGGTCGAGTCGGTCCCGAAGCGGACCCAGCAGGCCGGCCGTCGTGGTGCGAAGGGGAGGGCCCGCTGATGGGGCAGAAGATCAACCCGCACGGCTTCCGCCTGGGCATCACCACGGACTGGAAGTCCCGCTGGTACGCGGACAAGCAGTACTCGGAGTACGTCAAGGAGGACGTCGAGATCCGCCGCATGCTCTCCAAGGGCATGGAGCGGGCCGGCATCTCCAAGGTCGAGATCGAGCGGACCCGGGACCGGGTGCGGGTGGACATCCACACCGCCCGTCCGGGCATCGTGATCGGCCGGCGTGGCGCCGAGGCCGACCGGATCCGGGGCAACCTCGAGAAGCTGACCCGCAAGCAGGTCCAGCTGAACATCCTCGAGGTCAAGAACTCGGAGTCGGACGCGCAGCTCGTCGCCCAGGGCGTCGCCGAGCAGCTGTCGAACCGGGTCGCCTTCCGGCGGGCCATGCGCAAGGCCATCCAGTCGGCCATGCGCAGCCCGCAGGTCAAGGGCATCCGGGTCCAGTGCTCGGGCCGCCTCGGCGGTGCCGAGATGTCGCGGTCGGAGTTCTACCGCGAGGGCCGGGTCCCGCTGCACACGCTGCGCGCGGACATCGACTACGGCCTGTTCGAGGCCCGGACCTCCTTCGGCCGGATCGGCGTGAAGGTCTGGATCTACAAGGGCGACGTCGTCGGTGGCCGCCGCGAGGGCGCGCCCGCCGCCGAGGCGCCGGGCCGTGGCCCGCGCCGCGAGCGTCCGGCCCGCCGCCGGTCGGGTGCCTCTGGCACCACCGCGACCAGCACCGAGGCCGGGCGTGCCGCGCAGAGCGGCCAGGGCGGCGCGGCCACCGCGACCGTCGAGGCCCCGGCGTCCACCGACAACCAGAGCAACGGTGGGGAGAGCTAGAGATGCTGATCCCACGCAAGGTCAAGCACCGCAAGCAGCACCGGCCGAAGCGTAAGGGCATGGCCAGCGGCGGCACGGCGGTCACCTTCGGCGACTGGGGCATCCAGGCGCTGGAGCCGGCCTACGTGACCAACCGGCAGATCGAGTCCGCGCGTATCGCGATCAACCGGCACATCCGTCGTGGCGGGAAGATCTGGATCAACGTCTTCCCGGACATCCCGATGACGAAGAAGCCGGCCGAGACCCGGATGGGTTCCGGCAAGGGCTCGCCGGAGAAGTGGGTCACGAACGTGAAGCCGGGCCGGGTCCTCTTCGAGATGACCTACCCGAACAAGGAGACCGCTCACGAGGCGCTCCGCCGGGCCATCCACAAGCTGCCCATGAAGTGCCGGATCGTGTCCCGTGAGGGTGGTGACATCTGATGGCGAGCAGTGGCAACACCAAGGCTGCCGAGCTGCGCGAGCTCTCCGACGAGGAGCTGGTCGTGCGCGTCCGGGAGGCCAAGGAGGAGCTGTTCAACCTCCGCTTCCAGATGGCCACCGGGCAGCTGGACAACAACCGGCGGCTGCGGGCCGTCCGCCACGACATCGCGCGTTGCTACACGGTGATGCGTGAGCGTGAGCTCGGCCTGTCCGCCGCCCCGACCGAGAGCGAGGGCGCGGCGTGACTGAGCAGGCCAGCACCGAGCAGAACACCCAGCGCGGGGAGCGCAAGGTCCGCGAGGGCCTGGTCGTGTCCGACAAGATGGAGAAGACGATCGTCGTCTCCCTCGAGGACCGCGTGAAGCACCCCCTGTACGGCAAGGTCATCCGCCGGACCAGCAAGGTCAAGGCGCACGACGAGGGGAACACCGCCGGCGTCGGCGACCGTGTTCGCCTCATGGAGACCCGCCCGCTGTCGGCGACCAAGCGCTGGCGGCTGGTGGAGATCCTCGAGAAGGCCAAGTAGGAGTCACAGTGATCCAGCAGGAGTCGCGGCTGCGCGTCGCCGACAACACCGGTGCCAAGGAGATCCTGTGCATCCGGGTGCTGGGCGGCTCCGCGCGGCGCTACGCCGGGATCGGCGACGTCATCGTCGCCACGGTCAAGGAGGCCATCCCCGGCGCCGGCGTGAAGCGCGGTGACGTCGTCAAGGCGGTCATCGTGCGCACCAAGAAGGAGAAGCGCCGTCCCGACGGCAGCTACATCCGTTTCGACGAGAACGCCGCTGTCCTGATCAAGCCGGACAACGGACCTCGGGGGACCCGAATCTTCGGCCCGGTCGGGCGCGAGCTGCGCGACCGCAAGTTCATGAGGATCATCTCCCTCGCTCCGGAGGTGCTCTGATCCATGAAGGCGAAGATGAAGGTGAAGAAGGGCGACACCGTGCTGGTGATCGCCGGTAAGGACAAGGGCGCCAAGGGCAAGGTCATCGCGGCCTACCCGGAGCGTCAGCGCGTGCTGGTCGAGGGCGTGAACCGGATCAAGAAGCACACCCGGATCAGCCAGAACCAGCGTGGAGCCGAGAGCGGCGGGATCGTCACCCAGGAGGCGGCCATCCACGTCTCGAACGTGATGGTCGTCGACTCCGACGGCAAGCCGACCCGCGTCGGCCGGTCGACCGTCGAGGGCGAGGACGGCACGTCCCGCCGGGTCCGGATCTCCAAGCGCAACGGGAAGGAGATCTGAGATGACCACCGCAGAGAAGACCCTCCCGCGTCTCAAGCAGCGCTACCGCGACGAGATCCTCGACAAGCTCCGTGAGGACTTCGGCTACACCAACGTCATGCAGATCCCCGGCCTGACCAAGGTCGTGGTGAACATGGGTGTCGGTGACGCCGCCCGGGACTCGAAGCTGATCGACGGCGCCCTGCGCGACCTGGCCATCATCACCGGCCAGAAGCCGCAGCTGCGCCGCGCGACCAAGTCGATCGCGCAGTTCAAGCTGCGCGAGGGCATGCCGATCGGCGCCAAGGTGACCCTCCGGAACGACCGCATGTGGGAGTTCCTGGACCGGCTGCTGACGATCGCGCTGCCGCGTATCCGGGACTTCCGGGGTCTGTCCGGCGACCAGTTCGACGGTCGCGGCAACTACACGTTCGGCCTCACCGAGCAGTCGATGTTCCACGAGATCGACCCGGACACCATCGACCGCCCGCGGGGCATGGACATCACCGTGGTGACCACCGCGACCACGAACGCCGAGGGCCGGGCGCTGCTGCGTCACCTGGGCTT
Source organism: Pseudonocardia kongjuensis (assembly GCF_039526905.1). NCBI lineage: Bacteria > Bacillati > Actinomycetota > Actinomycetes > Pseudonocardiales > Pseudonocardiaceae > Pseudonocardia > Pseudonocardia kongjuensis. The sequence goes on from NZ_BAAAJK010000053.1 coordinate 23,270, forward strand.
CCCGTTCAAGGAGAACTGAGCGAATGGCGAAGAAGGCGCTCATCAACAAGGCGAACGCGACGCCCAAGTTCGCGGTTCGCGGTTACACCCGCTGCCAGAAGTGCGGCCGGCCGCGTGCGGTCTTCCGCAAGTTCGGCCTCTGCCGCGTGTGCCTGCGCGACATGGCACACGCCGGCGAGCTGCCGGGTGTGAGCAAGTCCAGCTGGTGATCCGAGAGGCCCCGCGCCGCGGGGCCCGGGTCGACCCGATCGCCGAAGGCCCGCACCGGCACGGCGCCCCGAGCAGGGGCGCCGCGCCGGTACGCGGAACCACGGTGGGAAAGAGACAGACACCATGACGATGACCGATCCGATCGCAGACATGCTCACCCGTCTGCGGAACGCGAACTCGGCCTACCACGACCGCGTGGTGATGCCGCACTCCAAGCTGAAGGTCTCCATCGCGGAGATCCTGCAGAAGGAGGGCTACATCGCCGCCCACCACACCGAGGACGCCGAGGTCGGCAAGTCCCTGGTCGTCGAGCTGAAGTACGGCCGCAACCGGGAGCGGAGCATCGCCGGCCTGCGCCGCGTCTCCAAGCCCGGTCTGCGGGTCTACGCGAAGTCGACGAACCTGCCGCGGGTCCTCGGGGGCCTCGGCGTGGCGATCATCTCGACCTCGCGGGGTCTGATGACCGACCAGCAGGCCTACCGGAGCGGCGTGGGCGGGGAAGTCCTCGCCTACGTCTGGTGAGAGAGGGGTAACGAACGATGTCTCGCATCGGAAAGCTGCCCGTCACCGTCCCGTCCGGCGTGGAGATCACCATCGACGGCCGTACGGTCACCGCGAAGGGCCCCAAGGGCACCCTGTCGCACACCGTCGTCGAGCCGATCTCGGTCGAGCGCGACGACGACGGTGCGGTGCTGGTGAAGCGCCCGAACGAGGAGCGCGAGGTCCGGGCCTTCCACGGCCTGTCCCGCTCCCTCGTCAACAACATCGTGGTCGGCGTCAGCGCCGGCTACGAGAAGAAGCTGGAGATCCACGGCGTCGGTTACCGGGTCCAGCTCAAGGGCTCGAACCTGGAGTTCGCCCTGGGCTACTCGCACCCGGTCGTGATCGAGCCGCCGGAGGGGATCACCTTCGCGGTCGAGTCCCCGACCCGGTTCTCGGTCTCCGGTATCGACAAGCAGCTGGTCGGCGAGATCGCCGCGAACATCCGGAAGCTGCGCCGCCCGGACCCGTACAAGGGCAAGGGCGTGCGGTACGCCGGCGAGCAGGTCCGCCGCAAGGTCGGGAAGACGGGTAAGTGATGGCCGAGAACGACACCGTGTCGGGTGCCGCCCGGCGGCGGATGGCGTCGCAGGTGGCGCGTGCGCGCCGCGACTCGCGCCTCCGCCGGCACGCCCGGCTCCGCAAGAAGATCTCCGGGACGCCGGTGCGCCCGCGCCTGGCGGTCAACCGCTCGTCGCGGCACATCACCGTGCAGCTGATCGACGACCTGGCCGGGCACACCCTGGCGCACGCGTCGACGCTGGACACCGAGGTGCGCGGCGTGGACGGCGACAAGAAGGCCAAGGCGGCCAAGGTCGGCGAGCTCATCGCCGCCCGCGCCAAGGAGGCCGGCATCTCCGCGGTCGTGTTCGACCGCGGTGGGCTGCGCTACCACGGGCGGATCGCCGCCCTGGCCGACGCCGCCCGCGAGGGGGGCCTGGAGTTCTGATGAACCAGACCGAGAACACTGAAGGGATCGTCTGATGCCGGGACGTACGCGGCGTGACGGCGGAGGGCCCGGCGGCGGTAGCAACGACAACCGCAACAGCCGGGACCGCCGCGACGGTGGCCGTGGCGGGGCGGCCCAGGACAAGACCCCGTACATCGAGCGGCTGGTCACGATCAACCGCGTGGCCAAGGTCGTCAAGGGCGGCCGCCGGTTCAGCTTCACCGCGCTGATGATCGTCGGCGACGGTGACGGCCTGGTGGGCGTCGGCTACGGCAAGGCCAAGGAGGTGCCGGCCGCGATCGCCAAGGGCGTGGAGGAGGCGAAGAAGAACTTCTTCCGCGTCCCGCGCATCGGCGGCACGATCGTGCACCGCGTGCAGGGTGAGGCCGCCGCGGGCGTCGTCATGCTGCGCCCGGCCTCGCCGGGTACCGGTGTCATCGCCGGCGGCCCGGTCCGCGCGGTGCTGGAGTGCGCGGGGATCTCGGACATCCTGTCCAAGTCCCTCGGCTCCGACAACGCGATCAACATCGTGCACGCCACGGTGGCCGCGCTGAAGGCGGTGCAGCGTCCGGAGGAGGTCGCGGCCCGCCGCGGCCTGCCGCTCGAGGACGTCGCCCCGGCCAGCATGATGCGTCAGCGCGCCGAGGCCGACGCGGCGAGGGTGTGAGCGACATGGCCACGTTGAGGATCACCCAGGTGAAGAGCCGGATCGGGGCGAAGCAGAACCAGCGCGACACGCTGCGTTCGCTGGGCCTGCGCAAGATCCGGCAGACGGTGGAGCGCCCGGACACCCCGCAGAACCGCGGGTACGTCCACACGGTGCGCCACCTCGTGACCGTGGAGGAGGTGGCGCAGTGAGCACTGCGGACGAGAACTCCGGCAGCGGCGTGATCAAGCTGCACGACCTGCGTCCGGCCCCGGGCTCGAAGACCGCCAAGACCCGGGTGGGTCGCGGCGAGGGCTCGAAGGGCAAGACCGCGGGCCGCGGCACCAAGGGCACCAAGGCCCGCAAGACGGTGTCGCCGCGCTTCGAGGGCGGGCAGATGCCGCTGCACATGCGGCTGCCCAAGCTCAAGGGCTTCAAGAACCGGTTCAAGGTCGAGTACCAGGTCGTGAACGTCGGCGACCTCGCCACCCTGTTCCCGCAGGGCGGCGAGATCGGCCCGGCCGAGCTGGTCGAGGCCGGTGCGGTGCGCCGCAACCAGCTGGTGAAGGTGCTCGGCGAGGGTGAGCTCTCGGGCGTCGCCCTCACCGTGAAGGCACACAAGTTCTCCGCCTCCGCCCGGGAGAAGATCTCGGCGGCGGGCGGCTCGGTCACCGAGCTCTGACCCGGACCGAGCACAGAACACCGCCACGGCGCCGTCCATGTGCCCGTGACCCGCTCCGCCGGGTCGGGGCCCGTGGGCGGCGCCGAGGCGTTTCCGGGCCGCTGTTAGAGTCACGATCGGGCCTCGGGTCCACGTGCAGCGGGAGCGGCGCGGCCACGGCCGGGTCCCCCGCAGGGAGGGACCGTTCGGTCCCCACCCGGCCCGGGAGGCGCGGAACGCGCCCCCCATCCGGCCGACCCCGTCCGGGGCCGGCGCAGGCGGTGTCGGGCCGCCGACGTCGTAGGAGGATCACCGAGTGCTCAGCGCAGTCCGGTCGGCCCTGACCACGCCGGATCTCCGCAAGAAGATCCTCTTCACGCTGGCGATCGTGGCGGTGTACCGGCTCGGGGCGAACATCCCCTCGCCGGGGGTGTCCTACCCGAACATCCAGGAATGCGTCCGCCAGGTCGAGGGCGGCGACAATGCGAGCGTCTACTCGCTGATCAACCTGTTCTCCGGCGGGGCACTGCTCCAGCTGTCGATCTTCGCGCTGGGCATCATGCCCTACATCACCGCGAGCATCATCGTGCAGCTGCTGCAGGTCGTCATCCCGCGGTTCGAGCAGCTGAAGAAGGAAGGCCAGTCCGGCCAGGCGAAGCTGACGCAGTACACCCGGTACCTGACGATCGGCATCGCGATCCTGCAGGCGACCGGGTTCGTGGCGCTCGCCGAGCGCGGGCAGCTGTTCCAGGGCTGCGCGCTGCCGATCATCCCGGACTCGTCGGTCTTCACCCTGGTCGTCATCGTGACCACGATGGTCGCCGGCACCACGCTGGTGATGTGGCTGGGCGAGCAGGTCACCGAGCGCGGCGTCGGCAACGGCATGTCGCTGCTCATCTTCGCCTCGATCGCGCACCGGATCCCGGCCGAGGGCCGGCTCATCCTGGAGAACTCCGGCGGCCTGGTCTTCGCCGGTGTCTGCGTGTTCGGCCTCGCCATCATCGCGAGCGTCGTGTTCGTCGAGAACGGCCAGCGCCGGATCCCGGTCCAGTACGCCAAGCGGATGGTCGGGCGCCGGATGTACGGCGGCACCTCGACCTACCTCCCGCTGAAGGTCAACCAGGCCGGCGTCGTGCCGGTGATCTTCGGCAGCTCGCTGCTGTACCTGCCCGACCTGGTGGCCCGGCTCGCCGGGAACGAGGGCGGCTGGTTCCAGCAGTTCGTGCAGACCTATCTGGTCGATCAGTCCAGTCCTGTGCACATCGTCATGTACATGGCGCTGATCATCTTCTTCACGTACTTCTACGTCGGGATCACGTTCAACCCGGACGACCGCGCCGAGGACATGAAGAAGTACGGCGGCTTCATCCCGGGCATCCGGCCGGGCCGCCCGACCGCCGAGTACCTGAACTTCGTGCTCAGTCGCATCACCCTGCCGGGATCGCTGTACCTCGGCATCATCGCGGTGCTCCCGAACTTCTTCCTCGGCATCACCGGCACCGGGCAGAACCAGAACTTCCCGTTCGGCGGGACGGCGGTTCTGATCATGGTGACAGTGGGCCTCGACACCCTGAAGCAGATCGAGAGCCAGCTCATGCAGCGGAACTACGAGGGTTTCCTGCGTTAGGCTCGCCGCAGCGTGGCCGTGCGGGAACCCCGGTCGGGGCCCCGGCCTCGGATCGGGTGCCGTGGCACCGTGGCGCCGGCGGCGATGCCGGTGCCGAGCAGATGAGACTTCAGGAGGTCGGGTTCGCGTGCGACTCGTTCTGGTGGGACCGCCCGGCGCGGGCAAGGGAACGCAGGCTGAGCAGATGGCGAAGCGGCTGGACGTCCCGCACATCTCGACGGGCGACCTGTTCCGCGCCAACCTCCGCGACGAGACCGAGCTCGGTCGCGAGGCGAAGCGGTACATGGACGCGGGGGACCTGGTCCCCGACGAGGTGACCGTGGGCATGGTCCGCGACCGCCTCGGCGACGCCGACACCGCGAAGGGCTTCATCCTCGACGGGTTCCCGCGCAACACCGCCCAGGCGGCGTCGCTCGGCGAGATCCTGGACGAGAAGGGCCTCCGGCTCGACGCGGTCGTGCAGTTCGACGTCGAGGACGAGGTCGTCGTGCAGCGGCTGCTCGGTCGCGGCCGCAGCGACGACAACGAGGACACCATCCGCAACCGGCAGCGCGTGTACCGCGAGGAGACCGCGCCGCTGCTGGACCACTACCGTGACCAGCTGGTCACCATCGACGCGGTCGGCGAGGTCGACGAGATCACCGACCGGGTGTTCGCGGCGCTGAAGAAGTACGGCGCCTGACACCCGGCCGCCGGCGTCGGCCGGCACCGCGAGGAACCGAGGGAACGCATGAACGGACGGGGCGGCCTCCGCGGCGCCATCGCCCGCTACCGGGGCCGGGACATCGAGCTCAAGACCCTGCGCCAGCTGGAGGCGATGCGGGAGGCGGGCGCGCTGGTCGCGGCCACCCTGGCCGCGGTCACCGAGCAGGCGAAGCCGGGCGTGAGCACGGCCGAGCTGGACGCGCTGGCCGAGCAGACCATCCGGGACGGCGGAGCCGTCCCGTCGTTCCTCGGCTACCACGGCTTCCCGGCGAGCATCTGCGCATCGGTGAACGAGCAGATCGTGCACGGCATCCCGTCGTCGTCGCAGGTACTGGCCGAGGGTGACCTGCTGTCGGTGGACTGCGGCGCGATCCTGGACGGCTGGCACGGCGACTCGGCGGTCACGATCGCGGTCGGCGACGTGGCGCCCGCCGATCTCGCACTGTCCGCCGCCTGCCGGTCGGCGCTGGACGCCGGCATCCTCGCGGTGCAGCCCGGCGCCCGGCTCACGGACATCTCCTACGCCGTGCAGGAGGCCTGCCGGGCGGCGGCCGAGGCGGACGGCGCCGACTACGGGATCGTGGCCGAGTACGGCGGGCACGGCATCGGCACCTCCATGCACATGGACCCGTTCCTGCCCAACCACGGCGAGCCGGGCCGCGGCCCGCGGCTGCGGCCCGGGATGGCACTCGCGGTCGAGCCGATGCTCGTCGCGGGCGACCCGGAGACCCTGGAGCTGCCGGACGGCTGGACGGTCGTCACCGCCGCCGGCGGCCGCGCCGTGCACTGGGAGCACACCGTCGCCGTCACCGAGGACGGGCCCTGGCTGCTGACCGCGCCGGCCGGCGCGCCGGACCGGCCCGGAGCCTGAGCCCACCGCCGGATCGACGCCGTCCGGATCGATCCAGGCGATCGATCAAGCACTCACCGGGCGGGTAGTCCGCGTCACGTCGCGGGACCACGGACCGTTGCGGGTGGACTAGGTTCCCGGCATGGGCGAAGAGGCCGGGCGGGACGACCCGCAGAAGACGGTCACGGTCGGTGTGCCGACGGAGATCCGGGCGGGCGAGCGCCGGGTGGCGCTGGTACCGAAGGTGATCGGGAAGCTCGGCGGGCGTGGTGCGACCGTCGTGGTCGAGGCCGGGGCCGGCGCGGGTGCGCTGATCCCGGACGAGGAGTTCACGCAGGCGGGCGCCTCGATCGGCGATCCCTGGGCGTGCGACGTGGTCGCGGTGGTGAACCCGCCGACCACCGAGCAGATCGGGAAGCTCCGCCGGGACCAGGTCCTGGTCGGGTTCCTGTCGCCGCTCACCCACCCGGAGACCGTGCAGCAGCTGCGCGACGCCGGTGTCACCGCGTTCGCGATGGAGTCGATCCCGCGGATCTCCCGGGCGCAGGGCATGGACGCGCTGTCGTCGCAGGCGAACGTGGCGGGCTACAAGGCGGTGCTGGCCGCGGCCGAGCACTCCACCCGCTTCTTCCCGATGCTGACGACGGCGGCGGGCACCGTGAAGCCGGCCACCGCGCTGGTCCTCGGGGTCGGCGTCGCCGGACTGCAGGCGCTGGCCACCGCGAAGCGGCTCGGGGCCCGGACCACCGGCTACGACGTCCGGCCGGAGGTCGCCGACCAGGTGCGCTCGCTGGGCGCGCAGTGGCTCGACCTGGGCATCGACGCGGCCGGTGAGGGCGGCTACGCCCGCGAGCTCACCGACGAGGAGCGGGCCAAGCAGCAGCAGGCCCTGGAGGACGCGATCACCGGCTTCGACGTCGTCATCACCACCGCGCTGGTGCCGGGCCGGACCGCGCCGCGGCTGGTCAGCGCCGCCGCGGTGGAGGGCATGCGGCCGGGCAGCGTGATCGTCGACCTGGCGGGCGAGGCGGGCGGCAACTGCGAGCTGACCGAGCCGGGGGAGACCGTCGTCCGGCACGACGTGACGATCGTGTCCCCGCTGAACCTCCCGGCCGCGATGCCCGAGCACGCGTCCGAGCTGTACGCCCGCAACGTCACCGCGCTGCTGGAGCTGCTGGTCACCGACGGCGAGCTGTCCCCGGACTTCTCCGACGAGGTACTGGCCAAGTCCTGCGTCACCCGTGAGGAGGAGGTGTCCTGATGGACTCCGGACTGCTGGCGAACATCGCCATCCTGGTGCTGGCCGGCTTCGTCGGCTTCGCGGTGATCTCGAAGGTCCCGAACACCCTGCACACCCCGCTGATGTCGGGCACCAACGCCATCCACGGCATCGTGCTGCTCGGCGCGATCGTGGTGCTCGGGCGTGAGGAGGTCGGCGTCGTGGACGCGATCATCCTGGTCGTCGCGATCGTGTTCGGCGTGATCAACGTGGTCGGCGGCTTCCTGGTCACCGACCGGATGCTCGGCATGTTCAAGGGCAAGCAGCCGGGCCGGGCCGGCACCGGCGCCGAGAAGAACGGGAGCGGCTCGTGAGCGGCCACACGGAGATCCTCGCCGCCACCGACACCCTGGCGACCGGTCCGCTGGCCGTGATCGTCCCGGTGCTCTACATCATCGCGTTCGCGCTGTTCATCTACGGCCTGTCCGGGCTGACCGGCCCGAAGACCGCGGTGCGCGGCAACTGGATCGCCGCGGTCGGCATGGCCATCGCGGTCGGCGCGACGCTGCTGCTGGTCCAGGCGAACTGGTTGCTGATCATCCTCGGCCTGGTGGTCGGCACGATCCTCGGCGTGCCGTCCGCGCGCAACGTGCGGATGACCCAGATGCCGCAGATGGTCGCGCTGTTCAACGGCGTCGGCGGTGGCGCCGTCGCGCTGATCGCCTGGGCCGAGTTCCGCAACACCGACGGCTTCGTCGACACCGCGCTCTACGTCGTCATCGCCACCATGTTCGCGGCGATCGTCGGGTCGATCTCGTTCTGGGGCTCGCTGATCGCGTTCGGCAAGCTGCAGGAGATCCTGCCCGGCCGCCCGATCGGCCTCGGCCGGGCGCAGCAGCCGCTGAACCTGCTGCTGCTGGTGCTCGCGGTGGTCGCCGCCGTCGTCGCCGGGCTCGGCGGGGCGGGCGAGATCTGGGTGATCGCGGTGCTGCTGCTGGCCGCGGTGGTCGGCGTGCTCGTCGTGCTGCCGATCGGCGGCGCCGACATGCCGGTCGTCATCTCGCTGCTGAACGCCATGACCGGCCTGTCCGCCGCGGCCGCCGGGCTCGCGCTGAACAACACCGCGATGATCGTCGCCGGCATGATCGTCGGCGCCTCCGGCTCGATCCTGACCAACCAGATGGCCGTCGCGATGAACCGGACCATCCCGGCGATCGTCGCCGGCGGGTTCGGCGGGACGCAGGCCGCGGCGGCCGACGACGGGGTGGAGCGGACCGTCAAATCCACCTCCGCGGCCGACGCGGCCATCCAGATGGCCTACGCGTCGCAGGTGATCGTCGTCCCCGGCTACGGGATGGCGGTGGCCCAGGCCCAGCACGCGGTCAAGGACATGGCCAAGCTGCTGGAGAGCAAGGGCGTCGAGGTCAAGTACGCGATCCACCCGGTGGCCGGCCGGATGCCCGGGCACATGAACGTGCTGCTCGCCGAGGCCGACGTCTCCTACGACGCGCTCAAGGAGATGGACGACATCAACGACGAGTTCTCCCGCACCGACGTGACGCTGGTGATCGGGGCGAACGACGTCACCAACCCGGCCGCCCGCAACGACCCGTCCAGCCCGATCCACGGGATGCCGATCCTGAACGTCGACGAGTCGCGCAACGTCATCGTGCTGAAGCGCTCGATGGGCTCCGGCTTCGCCGGCATCGACAATCCGCTGTTCTTCCAGGACAACACCTCGATGCTGTTCGGCGACGCGAAGAGCTCGGTGGAGAGCGTCAGCGAGGAGCTGAAGGCCCTCTAGCGGCCCGGGCCGCACACGCGCGCGGGAACCCACCGGTCCGGTACCGTCGACGGTGCCGACCGGTGGGTCACCCCGCGTGCACCCGCCCCGCCCGACCTCCGTATACTGGACAGCCGGTGCGCTCTGTGGCGCCGGTTCCGTCGTGTTCCCACACCCGGCCCGGGCCCGTTCGTGCGCATCCGCCGCCCCGCCGGTCAGGCCGGCAGGGTGGAGCAACCGACACCTGTCACGGATAGCGGAGGACATGGCCAAGAAGGACGGGGCGATCGAGGTCGAGGGCCGGGTCGTCGAACCCCTGCCGAACGCGATGTTCCGGGTGGAGCTGGAGAACGGCCACCGGGTTCTCGCGCACATCAGCGGGAAGATGCGCCAGCACTACATCCGGATCCTTCCGGAGGACCGGGTGGTGGTCGAGCTGTCGCCCTACGACCTCAGCCGCGGCCGCATCGTCTACCGCTACAAGTGACTGCCGTGCACGTCACGGTCGGTCGCATGCCCCAGAAGAACAACGGACAGAGGCAGACGACGTGAAGGTCAAGCCGAGCGTCAAGAAGATCTGCGACAAGTGCCAGGTGATCCGCCGCAACGGCCGGATCATCGTGATCTGCTCGAACCTGCGCCACAAGCAGCGCCAGGGCTGATCACCGCCGGACCCGGCGGGCAGCTGTCGTGATCGTCTGATCGCTTCAGAAATGCTTCAGAGAAGCCCCCGACGTACCCGTCGGGCCACGAGGGCCCGGAGGCACCCCCGGAACCAGGCCGGGGCCCGCATCGCAGCGGCGGAGCGGGACGGACGTCGGGAAGACCTGGCACGAGAACCGAACGGAGACAACGCCGCATGGCACGTGTTGCCGGCGTCGACCTCCCCCGCGACAAGCGGATGGAGATCGCGCTCACCTACATCTACGGGGTCGGACGAGCCCGGTCCAAGGAGATCCTCGAGGGCACGGCGATCAGCCCTGACCTGCGGTCGAAGGACCTGACCGACGAGGACGTCACCAAGCTCCGCGACTACATCGAGGAGCACCTGCGGGTCGAGGGTGACCTGCGCCGCGAGGTGCAGGCGGACATCCGCCGCAAGATCGAGATCGGCTCGTACCAGGGCATCCGCCACCGTCGCGGTCTCCCGGTCCGCGGCCAGCGCACGAAGACCAACGCGCGCGGCCGCAAGGGCCCGAAGAAGACCGTCGCCGGTAAGAAGAAGGCAGGTAAGAAGTAATGCCGCCCCGCGCACGCCAGGGCACCGGACCCAAGAAGGTCCGCCGTCGCGAGAAGAAGAACGTCGCGCACGGGCACGCCCACATCAAGAGCACGTTCAACAACACGATCGTGTCGATCACCGACCCGACCGGTGCCGTCATCGCCTGGGCCTCGTCCGGCAACGTCGGCCTCAAGGGCTCGCGCAAGTCGACGCCGTTCGCCGCGCAGCTGGCCGCCGAGAACGCGGCCCGCAAGGCCGCCGAGCACGGCATGAAGAAGGTCGACGTCTTCGTGAAGGGCCCGGGCTCGGGCCGCGAGACCGCGATCCGCTCGCTGCAGGCCGCCGGCCTCGAGGTCGGCACCATTTCCGACGTCACCCCGCAGCCGCACAACGGCTGCCGTCCGCCCAAGCGGCGCCGGGTCTAGGGGAAGGGGACTACACCATGGCTCGCTACACCGGCCCCATGACCCGCAAGTCGCGCCGACTGAAGACCGACCTCGTCGGCGGCGACCAGGCGTTCGAGCGTCGTCCCTACCCGCCCGGCCAGCACGGCCGGATCCGGATCAAGGAGACCGAGTACCTCCTGCAGCTGCAGGAGAAGCAGAAGGCGCGCTTCGGCTACGGGCTGCAGGAGAAGCAGCTCCGCAGCTACTACGAGGAGGCGCACCGCCGGGAGGGCAAGACCGGCGACGAGCTGCTGCAGATCCTCGAGTCGCGCCTGGACAACGTCGTGTACCGGGCGGGTCTCGCCCGTACCCGGCGGATGGCCCGCCAGCTGGTGAACCACGGCCACTTCCTGGTCAACGGGAAGCGCGTGGACATCCCCAGCTACCGGGTCTCCCGCTACGACATCATCGACGTCCGCGACAAGTCGCGGAACACCGATCCGTTCGTGATCGCCCGGGAGACCCAGGGCGAGCGTCCGGTTCCGGCGTGGCTGCAGGTCGTTCCGTCGACGCTGCGCATCCTGGTCCACCAGCTGCCCGAGCGCGCTCAGATCGACACCCAGGTCACCGAGCAGCTCATCGTCGAGTTCTACTCGAAGTAGCTCGACATCCCGCCGCCCCGCAGGGAGGGGCGGCGGTGCACTGCGGCGTCAAATAGCGGTCGTCGCAGGTGTCGTAAGGAGGCACACACCCATGCTGATCTCTCAGCGACCCGCCCTCACCGAGGACGTCGTCACCGAGACCCGGTCCCGGTTCGTCATCGAGCCGCTGGAGCCGGGCTTCGGCTACACGCTCGGCAACTCCCTGCGCCGGACGCTGCTGTCGTCCATCCCCGGCGCCGCCGTCACCTCCATCCGGATCGACGGCGTCCTGCACGAGTTCACCACCGTGCCGGGGGTCAAGGAGGACGTCACCGACATCATCCTGAACCTCAAGGAGCTCGTCGTGAGCTCCGAGGAGGACGAGCCGGTGACCATGTACCTGCGCAAGCAGGGCCCGGGCGCGGTCACCGCCGGCGACATCGTGCCGCCGGCCGGTGTCACCGTGCACAACCCGGACCTGCACATCGCCTCGCTGAACGACAAGGGCCGGCTCGAGGTCGAGCTCGTCGTCGAGCGCGGCCGCGGGTACGTCCCGGCGATGCAGAACAAGGCCACCGGTGCCGAGATCGGCCGGATCCCGGTCGACTCGATCTACTCCCCGGTGCTGAAGGTGACCTACAAGGTCGAGGCCACGCGAGTCGAGCAGCGCACCGACTTCGACAAGCTCGTCCTCGACGTCGAGTCGAAGCCGTCCATCACCCCGCGGGACGCGCTGGCCTCGGCCGGCAAGACCCTGGTCGAGCTGTTCGGCCTGGCCCGCGAGCTGAACGTGGACGCCGAGGGCATCGAGATCGGCCCCTCCCCGCAGGAGGCGGACACCATCGCGGCGTTCGCGATGCCGATCGAGGAGCTGGACCTCACGGTCCGGTCCTACAACTGCCTCAAGCGCGAGGGCATCCACACGGTCGGCGAGCTCGTCGGCCGCAGCGAGGCGGACCTGCTCGACATCCGCAACTTCGGCGCCAAGTCGATCGACGAGGTCAAGATGAAGCTCGTCGGTCTCGGCCTGGCCCTCAAGGACAGCCCGCCCGGGTTCGACCCGTCGGCGGCGGCGAGCGACTACGGCGCCGACGGTGACAGCGGGTTCGACCCCGGCACCTTCGGTGACGACGGTCAGGACTACGCAGAAACGGAGCAGTTGTAGCCATGCCCCAGCCCACCAAGGGGGCCCGCCTCGGCGGGTCACCCGCGCACCAGCGGCTGATCCTGGCCAACCTGGCGACCTCGCTGTTCGAGCACGGCCGGATCACCACCACCGAGGCCAAGGCCCGGCGGCTGCGTCCGTACGCGGAGCGGCTGATCACCAAGGCCAAGGCCGGCGACCTGCACAACCGTCGCCAGATCATGAAGGTGATCCGCGACAAGTCGGTCGTGCACCGCCTCGTCACCGAGATCGGCCCGTTCTTCGCGGACCGCAACGGTGGCTACACCCGGATCACCAAGACGATGCCGCGCAAGGGCGACAACGCCCCGATGGCGGTCATCGAGCTGGTCCAGCAGAAGACGGTCACCGACGAGGCGAACCGCGCCCGCCGCGCGGCCGCCGCGCAGGCCGCCGACTCCGCCCCGGCGGAGGAGTCCACCGCTCCGGCGGACGAGGCCACCACCGAGGAGACCGTCACCGAGGAGAGCACCTCCGCGGAGACGGCCACCGAGGAGACCGCCGAGGCCCCGTACGGCGAGGGCAGCCACGCCCCGCTGGACGACCCGGCGCAGGCCCCCGAGGGCTTCGAGATCAAGGGCAACGCCGACTCGATGCTCTACCACGTCCCCGGTTCGTCGCACTACGACCGCACCGTGGCCGAGGTCTGGTTCGCCAGCGAGGAGGCCGCCGAGGCCGCCGGTTTCGCGAAGCCGGCGTCCCAGCAGGAGTCCGACTCCTGAGCCAGCCGCACCACCCCGCCGGGCCCGCCGTCGACTCCGACGGCGGGCCCGGCGGCGTTGCCGCCCCGTTCCGGGTGCGGCTCGACATCGCCTACGACGGCACCGGCTTCTCCGGCTGGGCCGCGCAGCCCGACCGGCGCACCGTGCAGGGCGTGCTGACCGACGCGCTGTCCACCGTGCTGCGGGTCCCGCTGCGGCTGACCGTCGCCGGGCGCACCGACGCCGGGGTGCACGCCTCCGGGCAGGTCGCCCACGTCGACCTGCCGGGCGAGCTCGACACCCGGGTCGACGGGCTGCTCCGGCGGCTCAACCGGCTGCTGCCCGCCGACGTGCGGGTCCGCGCCGTCGGCCGGGTGCCGGACACCTTCGACGCCCGGTTCTCGGCGCTGCGCAGGCACTACCGCTACCGGGTCAGCACCGCGCCGTACGGCGCCGAGCCGCTGCGTGCGCGGGACACCGTCGCCTGGCCGCACGATCTCGATCCGGAGCCGATGAACGCCGCCTCGGCGCTGCTGCTCGGGGAGCACGACTTCGCCGCGTTCTGCAAGCGCCGCGAGGGCGCCACGACCGTACGCGCGCTGCAGCGGCTGGACTGGGCGCCCGCCGACGGCGAGCCCGGGGTGCTGGTCGCCTCGGTGTCGGCGGACGCGTTCTGCCACTCGATGGTGCGCAGCCTGGTCGGCGCGCTGCTGGAGGTCGGGCGCGGGCACCGCGATCCCGGCTGGCCCGCCGCTCTGCTCACCCGGACCGCGCGGGCGTCGGAGGTGCTGGTGGCGCCGCCGCACGGGCTGTCGCTGACCGGCGTCGACTATCCGGCCGACGACGAGCTCGCCGCGCGCGCCGACACCACCCGCAGGCTGCGGGTCGCGGGCGGCTAGCGACCCGGGACGCTAGGTTCGCCGGCATGGACCCGAGCTGGCTGGACGTCGCGATCGCCGAGGCGCGGACCGGGCTGGCGTCCGGCGGGATCCCGATCGGCGCCGCCCTGGTCGGGCCGGACGGCGAGGTGCTGGGCCGCGGGCACAACCGCCGGGTGCAGGACGACGACCCGTCGGTGCACGCCGAGACCGCTGCCTTCCGGGACGCGGGCCGGCAACGCGACTACCGGGCGACGACCATGGTGACCACGCTGTCGCCCTGCTGGTACTGCTCGGGTCTGGTCCGCCAGTTCGGCATCGGCGCGGTGCTGGTCGGCGAGGCGCGCACCTTCCACGGCGGGCACGACTGGCTCGCCGGGCACGGCGTCCGGATCCGGGTGCTCGACGACGAGCGCTGCGTGGCGATGATGACCGCATTCGTCGCCGAGCGTCCCGAGCTGTGGAACGAGGACATCGGGGTCGCCCCGGGGTGACCTAGGCTGCCGCACGTGACGACCTTCGCCGTGCTCTACACCTACACCGACGACGACGACCGCCGGTTCGCCGCCCGTCCCGACCACCGCGCCTACCTGGAGGCGCAGCCCGGCCTGCTGGTCGCCGGGGCGTGGGCGCCGGACGAGCCCGCCGGCGGGCTGCTGGTGTTCCGGGCGGAGGACCGGGCCGCGGTGCAGGCCGTCGTCGACAGCGACCCGTACACCCTGGCCGGCGTGATCGCGGACGTGCAGATCCGCGAGTGGGCCCCGCCGCTCGGCCCGGTCGCCGCGGCGCTCACCGCCGACTCCTGAGCTCAGGCCCAGGGCCGCACCACCCGGCCCGCCCACGCCGCCAGCAGCGGCTCGTCGTGGCTGACCGCCAGCACGCCGAGCCCGCGGCCGGACACCTCGCCGGCCACCACCGAGACCAGGGCCGCGGTGGTGGAGGCGTCCAGCATCGCGGTCATCTCGTCGCACAGCAGGTAGTCCGGCCGGGGCGCCAGCGCCCGGGCGAGGCAGGCGCGCTGCAGCTGCCCGTCGGACACCTCGTGCGGGCGGCGTGAGCGCAGCTCGGCGGTCAGGCCGACCTGCCGGGCGACCTCGGCGACCCGGGCGTCCACCGCGGGAGCGGGCACACCGGCCGCGTGCAGCGGCTCGGCGACGATCCGGTCCAGGGTGAGCCGCGGGTCGGCCGCGGCGCGCGGCGACTGGAAGACCACCCCGATCCGCCTGCGCAGCGCCGCGGGCGCGTCGAAGCGGAACCGGCGCACCGGCTCGCCGTCCACCGACACGGTGCCCGACCACGGCGCGTGCAGCAGCGCCAGCACCCTGGTCAGGGTGGACTTCCCGCAGCCGGACGGCCCGGCCAGGCCGAGCACCGTCCCGGGCTCCACGGCCAGGTCGATCCGGTCGACGACCGGATGCCCGCGCCGCCAGCCCGCGGTCACCGCCTCCGCGCGCAGGCTCACGACGCCCGCCCCACCGGCCGGTGGCAGGACACCGTCCGGTCGCCGTGCCGGACCGGCGCGGGATCGCCGGAGCAGTCGTCGCGGGCCGGACAGCGCGGCGCGAACGCGCAGCCCTCCGGCAGCGCCGAGAGCTCCGGCGGGTGGCCCGGCACCGGGGTGAACCCGGCGTCCGGCAGCGCACCCAGCAGGCCGGTCGTGTACGGGTGCCACGGGTCGGTGAACACGCCGTCCGCCGGGCCGCTCTCGACCAGCCGGGAGGCGTACATGACGGCGACGTCGTCGGCGACGTCGCGGGCCGCCCGCAGGTCGTGGGTGATCAGCAGGACGGCCCGGCCCTCCGCCGCCAGCCCGGCCAGCAGCCCGGTGACGTGCTCGACCAGCGGCCGGTCCAGCCCGGCGGTCGGCTCGTCGGCGAGCAGCACCGGCGGGTCCCCGGCCAGCGCCGACGCGAGCCCGGCCCGCTGGGCCTGCCCGCCGGACAGCTCGTGCGGGTAGGACCCGAGCACGTGCCGGGGCAGGGCGACCCGCTCCAGCAGCTCGGCCGCCGGGGTGGGGGTGCCGAGCCGGGCGAGGGTCTCGCGCAGCTGCGCACCGACGGTCCGGGTGGGGGTGAGGTGGGTGGCGGCCGACTGCGGGACCAGGCCCAGCAGCCGTCCGCGGACCCGGTCGCGCAGCGCCGCCTCGGGGGCGCCGAGCAGCTCCAGCGGTCCGTCCGGGGTGGACAGGACGGCCCGGCCGCGGACCGAGGCGGTACCGGGCAGCAGCCCGGTGAGCGCCTCGGTGAGCACCGACTTGCCGCAGCCGGACTCGCCGACCAGCGCGGTCAGCCGTCCGGCGTGCAGGTCCAGGTCGGCGCCGGTGACCGCGCGCACCGTGCGGGCCCGGGCGCCGCGGCCCACCCGGAACGCGACGTCCAGCCCGCGGACGGCGAGCACCGGCTCCGCGGCGCTCACAGCGCCTGCTCCGAACGCCGGCGGGGCAGCGAGCGGTCCCGCCACCAGGCGGCGATCCCGGCCACCGACAGCGTCGTCGCGGCCAGCAGGACGCTCGGGAACACCACGATCCACCAGGAGCCCAGCAGCACCGCCTGCCTGCCCTCGCCGAGGATCGTGCCCAGGCTGGCCAGGTGCGGCGGCAGCCCGAGGCCGAGGAAGCTCAGCGCGGTCTCGTGCCAGACCGCGTGCGGCAGGATCAGCACCGCGGACAGCACCGCCTGCGGCAGCACCGCCGGCAGCAGGTGCCTGCGCAGCACCCGCCACCGGGAGGCCCCGCCGGAGATCGCCGCGTCGACGAACGGGCGGCCGCGCAGCGAGAGGATCTCGGCGCGCACCACCCGGGCCACCGTCGTCCAGTGGGTCAGCCCGATCGAGGCGATCACGGCGAGCACGCTGCCCCGGTAGAGCGCGACGATCACGATGCCGAGCAGCAGGTGCGGGACGGCGTTCACCGCGTCCACCACCCGCATCAGCAGCCGGTCGTACCAGCCGCCGAGCAGCCCGGACAGCGCCCCGAACAGCGTCCCGATCACCGTCGAGAGCACCGCGCAGGCTGCGGCGACCTGCAGCGACACCCACAGCCCGGCGAACGAGCGGAGCAGCACGTCGCGGCCCACCGAGTCGATGCCGAACGGGTGCTCCGGGGACGGCGGCAGGCGGATCGCGTCGTAGTCGACGGCGCCCTGGTCGAGCCCGCCCAGCCACGGGACGAGCAGCGCACCCAGCACCAGCAGGGTCAGCCCGGACGCCCCGGCGACCAGCCGGGCCCGCCCGGACCGGCGGCGCCCGCGCGGCGAGCCCGGGCGCGGCCGCCCGGCCGGCCGCCACTCGCCCGCCGGTGGCCGCTCCCGGGTGCGCGGCGCGAGGCCGGTCCGCTCAGACATCGGCGTCCACCCGGGGATCGAGCAGCAGCACCGTCAGGTCCGCCACCAGCGAACCGGCCAGCACGGCCACCGCGGAGAGCAGGGTGAGGGCGGCGAGCAGCGGGAAGCCGACCGCCAGCGCCGCCGTGACGACGGCGGCGGCGATCCCCGGCCAGGAGAACACCGTCTCCACCAGCACGGCCCCGGTGACCAGCTCGGGCAGCCGGTTGCCGAGCACGGTCACGAACGGCAGCAGCGCCGTCGGCAGCGCGTGCCGCAGCACGACGACCGGCTCGGGCAGGCCGCGGGCGCGGGCGCCGGTCACGTGGTCGTCGTCCAGCGAGGAGATCAGCGACGCCCGGACGTGCAGCACCAGCCACGGCGTCTGGGACACCCCGAGCACCAGCGCGGGCAGCACCAGGTGCCGGCTCACCTGGTCGACGGTGGGCGCCGCGCCGGCGTCGGTGAGCCCGGCGACCGGCAGCACCGGCCAGGCGACGGCGAACACCGCGATCGCCCCGAGCGCCAGCACGAACGGCGGCAGCCCCTCCAGGGTGTGCCCGACGGCGGTCACCGCCCGGTCGAACCAGCCGCCCTGCCGCCAGGCCGCGACGGTGCCCGCGACCAGCGCCAGCACCAGCGAGACCAGCAGCGCGCAGGTGACCAGCAGCAGCGTCCAGGGGAGCCGCTCGGCGATCACCTGGGCCACCGGCTGGCGCATCGACAGGCTCTGCCCGAGGTCCCCGGACAGCAACCCGCCGAGCCAGCGGCCGAGCTGCACCCACACCCCGCCGTCCAGGCCGAGCGCGCGCTCGGCGGCCGCGATGTCGGCGTCGCTCGCCGAGAAGATCCCGACCCCGAAGTACTGGTAGACCGGCCGGAACGGCGACGCCGCGGCCAGCAGGAACACCCCGACCGCCACCACCAGCACGGTCGGCACGCCGAGCAGCACCCGGAGCCCGACGAGCCGGGCGACGGCCCGCCCGCGCCCGCGGTGCCCGGCCGCGGCCGCCGGTGCGGTCACTGCCGCGGTGTCCAGTCCTCGAGGTTCCACCACGGCCCCCAGGTGACGCCGTGCGTGTGCGGCTCGACGACCTCGACGTAGCCGTCCCAGTCGTCCCGGGACACGTAGCTGTGGCCGAGGAAGGCCAGGAACACCATCCCGGGATCGGCGACGTAGGCCCGCTGGAAGTCCTTGATCCGCTCGTTGCGGGTCGCCTCGTCGGGCGCCCGCAGCGCCGCGTCGAGCGCCGCGTCCACCTGCGGGTTGCGGTAGGAGCCGGGATTGTTGAAGCCGTCGGCGGCGTTCGCCGAGTGCAGCAGCTGCCACGCCTTGAAGCCCGGGTCGAACGGGTCCCCGCCGCCCAGGACGAGCGCGTCCTGGCCCATCCGCGGCTCGATCGCCTCCCAGCCGAGGCCCTCCAGCCGGACGTCGATGCCGGCCGCCCGCACGTCCGAGGCGAACGCCTGCGCGAGATCGCGCCGGACGGTGTCGGTGGCCGGGTACATCAGGGTGAAGCTCGCCGGCTGCCCGTCCCGGCTGCGCATCCCGTCCGGCCCGGCGGCCCAGCCGGCCTCGTCCAGGATCCGGGCGGCGGCGGCCGGGTCGTGCGGGAACGTCGCGGACGGCTCGACCTGCTCCGGGAGCACCCCGGGGATCGGGTGGTGGGCGGGCTCGCCCTGGCCCGCGAGCAGCGCCTCGATCATGCCCTCGCGGTCGACCGAGCGGTTCAGCGCGGCCCGGATCGCGGGATCGGCGGTGACCGGGTTCGCGAACGGCAGCGCGATGGTGCGGTAGTCCGCGGAGGCGTGCTCGCGCAGCGCGAGGCCGCTCTGCTCGGCGACCGGCCGGGCCAGCGCCGGCGGCAGCACGGTGCCGTCGAACTCGCCGGCGGCGGTGCGCTGGGCGCGGGTGTTGTCGTCGGTGGCGAACACGACCGTCACCCGCTGCACCGCCGGGGCGCCGCCCCAGTACCGCTCGTTCGCCTCCATGATCATCGTGTCCCCGCGGCGCCACTCGGCGAGCCGGTACGGCCCGGTCCCGAGCGCCTCGGTGTTCACCGCCAGGTCGGCGACCGGGCCGCCGTCGTCGAGCACCTCGGACGGCAGGATCCCGGTGGTCAGGCGGTCCGGGAACGCGCCGTAGGGGTAGGCGAGGTCGAACCGGACGGCGTCCTCGCCGACGGCCTCGACGGCGTCGAGCATCGGGACGCCGGAGCGGATGGTCGCCGCCCGGTCCGGATCGAGCACGGCCTGGTAGGTGGCGACCACGTCCTCCGGGCCGAACGCCGAGCCGTCGTGGAAGGTGACGCCGGAGCGCAGCGGGACGGTCCAGGACCGCTGGTCGGCCGACGGGGTCGCGGGGCCGGCGGCCAGCGCCGGTTGCAGCGTCCGCTCGGCGTCCCGGGAGTACAGGCCGTCGTAGAACTTGCTCGCCCCCTCCGAGCCGTACCCGAGCAGCGGGTTGAGGTCGTCCGGCTCGTAGCCGTCGGCGAGCGTCATCGTGGAGCCGTCGCCCCCGGGACCGGCCTCGCCGGGCCCCGGCGTCGGCGCGGCGCAGCCCGCGACGAGCAGGCCCACCAGCAACGGGACCGCGATGTTCCGCAGCGTGATCACGCTGTGGCACATTATGGGCAACTACGTTGATCTGGCAACGAATCCGGACCGTACGGTCAGGGGGTAGTTCCACGCAGCGTGTCCCGAACCGCCACGACCGGGTGGCCGCGTCCCTACCGTCCGGGCGATGAGCCCCGATCCCGACCGCGGAGGCCCGGAGGCGCGCGTGCAGCGGGCCCCGGCGACCACCCGCGACCAGGTCGACGCCTACCGGTTCGGCCTGCGCCGGATGGAGGCCGCGCTGGTCCGCGCCGATCCGGTGCCGCTGCACGAGCAGCTCCGCGCGCAGCGCCGCGCGGTGTTCGCCGGTGTCCTGGTCGGACTGCTGGCGCTCGGCGTCACCGCGCTGCTGGCCAGGCACGATCCGGCGCCGGACTGGCGCCGGCTCGCGCTGGTCCGCGGGGAGCGCTCCGGGGTGCTCTACGCGGTCACCCCGGAGCCGCCACGGCTGGTCCCGGTGCCGGACGCGCTGGGCGGGCGGCTGGTGCTCGCCGCGCTCGGGCGCACCGACGGGGCGGACGCGGTACCGGTCGCGGTGCCCGACGAGGCACTCGCCGGCGCACCCCGCACCCCGCCCGCTGCGGTGCCCGCGGCGTTCGGCGCGGCCCTGGACGGGACCGCGGTGCCGCCCGCCTGGGCGGTCTGCGACAGCCCGGCGGATCCCGCCGACGGCGGTGCGGCGGAGCCGTCCGGCCCGGTGGGCGGCACGTCGACGGTGCTCGCCGGGTCGCTCGGCGCTGACCCCGCCGGGCCGCCGTCGGCGGTGCTGCTGGGCGTCGACGGCGGCGCGACCTACCTGGTGCACGACGGCCGCAGGCACCGGCTCGACCCGGCCGACCGTGCCGTGCTCGACGGGCTCGGCCTGCTCGACGCCGGGATCCGCCGGGTCGGTGAGGGCCTGCTGTCGGCGATCCCGGAGGGCCCGCCGCTGCGGCTGCCCGACGATCCCGGCGAGGTCGTGGTCGATCGCCCGCTCGGCGGGCCCGCCGGGTACCACCTGCGGACCGCCGACGGGCTGGCCCCGATCCCGGTCACCCTCGCCGACGCGGTGCTGTCCCGGACCGGGCAGGGCGCCCCCGCGGAGCTCCCGCCCGGTGCGGTCGCGGCGGCGCCGGCGCGGACCCTGCCCGGCGCCACGGCGTGGCCGGCGGCCCGGGTCACCGTGGCCGGTGCGCCGGTGCTGTGCCGGACCTGGCGGGACGTCCGGGGCGGGCTGTTCCTCGGCGACCGGCTCCCGGTCGCGGACGGCGCGGTGCCGGTGGCGCTGGCCGGTGCCGACGGGCCGGGCCCGCGGCTCGACGCGGTGGTGCTGCCCCGGACCGGACCTGGGCCGCTGCGGGCCGCCCCGGCCGGGGGCGCCGGCGGGACCCGGTGGCTGCTGGCGTCGTCCGGGGCGGTGTTCGGCGTCGCCGACGACCCGACGGCCGCGGCGCTCGGGATCGGTGAGCCGGGCGCCGCCCCGGCCGAGCTGGTGCGCCTACTGCCGCGGGCCGGAGCGCTGGACCTCGCGGCCGCGCGGGACACCACCGACGTGCCGGGGTGAGCCGCCGGCGCCGGGTGGGCCGCCGGGTGGGCCGCCGGGGTGGCCGGGGGAGCGGCCGCTGTCGCGGGCCGCGGGGCGGCGGCGCACCGCGGTCAGCGCCAGCGCCAGCGCACCCCCGCCCGCCGCGACGGCGCCCACCCCGGCCGCCGTGGGGAGCCCGGCCCGCGGCGCGGCCGGGACGGGCAGCGGGACCCGGCCGGTGCCGGCCGCCGCGCCGCCGTGGTGCCCCGGGACGAGCAGCAACGGCTCCGCGGTGAGGGCCGCCGCCGGATCGACGACACCGGTGCCGACCCGGTCGTCCCGACCGGCGGCCGGGCGGCGTGCGGTCGCCAGGATCCGGTCGGCGACCTGGCCCGCGGTGAGCATCGGGAACCGCTCGCGCAGCAGCGCCGCCGTGCCGGCGACCACCGGTGCCGCGTACGACGTGCCGCTGACCACGGCGCCCTCCGGCCCGGCCGGCGCGGGCAGGTCGACGCCCGGTGCGGCGACGTCGATCCACGGCCCGGCGATCGAGAACCCGGCCGGATGGTCGCGGGCGTCGACCGCGCCGACGGCCAGCACCTCGTCGTAGGCGGCTGGCAGCGGCCGCAGGTCCGGATCGCCGGTGCAGGTCCCCGCCGGATCGACGTTGCCGGCCGCCGCCACCACGAGCACGTCCGCCGCCGCGGCGGCGGTGACGGCGGCGTGCAGGGCGGCACCGGCGTCGTCGGCCGCGGCGGCCGGCACGCACACCACCTGGGACACGTTGACCACCGACGCGCCGAGCGCGACGGCCCGCCGGATCGCCGAGGCGAGCGTCGCGATGTCACCGGCCGGGCGCTCGGACCCGTCGGGGTCGCCCACCACGAACCGGGTCGACGACTGGCGCAGCGACAGCACCCCGGCACCCGGCGCGATCCCGGCGCCGCCGCCGGTCACCGGATCGGCCGCGCCGGCGAGGACCAGTGCGACGCCGGTCCCGTGGCCGTCGCAGTCGGTCAGCCCGTCGCCGCCGGTGAGGTAGTCCCCGCCGCCCTGCAGCCTGCCGGCGAGCCGCGGCACCGGCGCCACCCCGGTGTCGATCACCGCGACCAGCCGGCCCGCGCCGGACGCCAGCCCGGGCGGGGGCGCCGACGGTGGTGGCGTGCTGCCCGGGCCGCCCGGGCCGGGCTCGGTGCAGCCGGTGGTCTGCCGGAGCCCGTCGGCCGGGCGCGGCGGCCCCGGGTCGGCGGCGGCGGGCCCCGCGGCGGCCAGCGCGGCGAGTACGGCGAGTGCGGCGGCGGCCAGCGCGGTGGCCGTCCGGAGGCCGCTCACAGCCCGCGGACCAGGGCGAACAGGCCCATCGCGGCGAGCGATGCCGGGATCGCGGCGGCGGTCAGCAGCAGCTCGGCGATGTCGAGCGCCCGGCGCGCGGGTGGGGACGGGGTCGCCCGGACCGCCAGCGCCCCGACCGCCGTCGCGACCAGCAGCCCGATCCCGGCGGCGAGCCGGGCCGGCGGGCCGAACGCCAGCGCGGCCGGGACGGCCGCCACCGCGACGGCCAGCACCGCGGTGCCCGCGAGCACCCGGGCCGGGACCGGTTCGGCGAGCGCCCTGGCCCGCATCAGCAGCACCGCCGCGGTGACCGCGAGCAGCACGCAGCCGGCCGGGCCGCCGGTCGCCGCGGCCACCACCGCGCCGCCCGCGGCCGGGACCGCGGTCCCGGCGAGCGCGCCGGAGTGCAGCCCGCGGGCCAGCCGCGCGCGGACGGCGAGCCCGTCGGCGGGCGGCATCGGCTCGGCCGCCGCGAGCTCGCCGGCGTCGGCCGGGACCGCCGGTGCCGGCATCCCGGCGAGCCGCAGCGCCAGCCGCGGCAGCAGCGGCCCGGCGGCGAGCGCCGGCGCGGCCAGTCCGGCGGCGACGGCTCCGGCGGGCGCGTCGAGCAGCAGCCGGGCGAGCGCGGCGAGCGCGGTACCGGTCCCGGCGACCGCGACCGCGAGCAGCACCGGGGACACCGCCCGGACCAGCACCTGGCCGGCGGCCGCGGCGACCACCGCACCGGCCGCTGCGAGCAGCACCGCCCCGGCCCCCGGCGGCCCGGGGACCGCCAGCAGGCCGGCGGTCGCCGCCGCCGGGACGGCGCAGAGAGCCGCGGCCGCCGCGGTGTCCGGTTCGGACCGGTTGCGGTGGTGGGTGACGGCGAGCGCCGCGAGTGCCGCGGCCGCCGCCACGCCGGCCGCCGCCGGGCGCAGCGGACCGGCCACGGTGCACAGCACCGCGCAGCCCGCGACGGTGCCGAGCAGCGCGGCGCCGAGCCCGGACCGGTGCGTGCCGGTCGCCCGGTCGCGGGCCTCGCCGACGGCGTGCGCGACGGCCTCCGCGGCGTCGTCGAACACCGGTGCGGCGGGTGCCGGGCGGGCGGGACCGAGATGGAGCAGCTCGCCGTCGCGGACCCGGAGCTCGTCGAGCGTCGCGTCCGGGGGCAGCGGGCCGCCGGCCGGGCCGGTGAACCGCCACGCCTCCGGCACCCCGGTGCGGACCGGGCCGCCGACGAGCTCGCGGACCATCGGCACCAGCTCGGCGACCGGCACGTCCGCCGGCAGGGCCAGGTCGGCCCGCCCACGCGGGGTGAGCACGGACAGCCGCACCCAGCGGCCGGTCGGTTCGGGGACGGCGCCCGCCGCCGGCGGGGGGAGGACGAGGGTCACGGGCGGGCTCCGGGGAGTTGTCGGAAACGGCCGCGGGGGCACCGGGCCGCTGCGAGTATTCGCCGGTCCCGGCGCCGGCCGCGGGCGTTCGGGAGAACTCGTGTCCACAGAGGAGGCACCGGTGGGCGGGACGATCGGGTTGCGGCGGCCACGCCGGACGGTGCCGGAGATGCCCGGCGGGGAGCTGGTGCCCGAGCCGCCGCCGGAGCCGGAGCGGCCGGTCCCCGGCGGGCTCGCGCAGCGGCTGCTGCCGCTGGCGATGGTCGGCGGCGCGGTGCTGTTCGTGGTGCTCGGCCGCGGCGACACCGGGACGTGGCTGTTCGGCGGGATGTTCGCGCTCTCGGCGTTGGGCATGCTGCTCACCGGCGGCGGGCGCGGGGCCGGCGCGCGCACCGCGACGATGGACGAGGACCGCCGCGACTACCTGCGCTACCTCGAGGTGCTCGGCGGCCGCGCGGCCGGGATCGCCGCCCGGCAGCGCCGCGCGCTGGAGACCGTGCACCCCGATCCCGGGGCCTGGCCGGACGTGCTCGCCGCGGGCCGGCTGTGGGAGCGTCGCCCCGCCGACGACGACTTCGGCCGGTTGCGGGCCGGTCGCGGCACCCAGCGGCTCGCCGCCCGGCTCAGCGCACCGCACACCGGCCCGCTGGAGAGCCTGGAGCCGCTGTCCGCGCTCGCACTGCGCCGCTTCCTGCGCCGGCACTCCACCGTGGACGACCTGCCGGTGGCGGTGGACGCGCGGGCGTCGGCGACGATCTGGGTGGAGCCGGACGGGAGCGCCGCCGCGGCCGCCGCGGTCGACCTGGCCCGCGCGCTCGTCGTCCAGTACGTGCTGTGGCACGGGCCGGACGACGCGCGGCTGGCCGTCGTCGCGCCGGGGACGGCCGCCGGGCGCTGGGACTGGGTGAAATGGCTGCCGCACGCCGGGCACCCGGCGCTCGCCGACGCCGTCGGGCCGCTCCGGATGCTCACCGACGACCCGGACCGGGTCCGCCGCTGGTGGGTGGACGAGCCGTCGTCGGGCGACCGGCACCTGCTGGTGGTGCTGGACGGCGCCGCCGACACCCCCGGCGCCTGGGCCGGGGTGCCCGGCGTCACCGTGCTGCGGATCGGCCCGGCCCGCGGCCGCCGGCCCGCGGTGTCGGTGCTGCGGCTCGCCGTCGGCGTCGAACCCGGCGGGGCACGCACGCTGCGCCGCGGCGGCCCCGGCGGGACACCCGTCGGCGTCCCGGACGCGGTCACCGGGGCCGAGGCGCGCGCGCTCGCCCGGCGGCTGGCGCGCTACCGGCCGGACGGCCCGGCCGACGCCGCGGGCCCGGACGGTCCGGTGGACGTCCGGGCGCCCGGGCTGGGGCCGCTGCTCGGCCTCGGCCGCCCGGACCGGGACGGGATCGCGGCGCTGCGCGGGCGCCGCGGCCCGGCGGACCGGCTGCGCGTCCCGCTGGGCACCGACCCGGCGGGCCGGCCGGTCGTGCTCGATCTCAAGGAGTCGGCGCAGGGCGGCGCCGGGCCGCACGGGCTGTGCATCGGCGCGACCGGGTCCGGCAAGTCCGAGCTGCTGCGGACGCTGGTGCTCGGCCTGGTCGCCACCGCGGGTGCGGACGAGCTGAACCTGGTGCTGGTCGACTTCAAGGGCGGTGCGACGTTCCTCGGGCTGGCCGGGCTCCCGCACGTCTCGGCGGTGATCACGAACCTGGCCGAGGAGCTGACCCTGGTCGACCGGATGGCCGACGCGCTCGCCGGGGAGATCACCCGGCGGCAGGAGCTGCTGCGCGCCGCCGGGAACCTCGCGTCGCTGGCCGAGCACGACGCGGCCCGGCGCGGCGGGGCTCCGCTGGACCCGCTGCCGTCGCTGCTGGTGGTGGTCGACGAGTTCTCCGAGCTGCTCGCGCAGCGCCCCGAGATGATCGACCTGATGGTGACGATCGGCCGGCTCGGCCGGTCGCTCGGGATCCACCTGCTGCTGGCCTCGCAGCGGCTGGAGGAGGGGCGGCTGCGCGGCCTGGAGTCGCACCTGTCCTACCGGATCGCGCTGCGGACGTTCTCCGCCGCCGAGTCCCGCGCCGTGCTCGGCGTGCCGGACGCCCACCTGCTCCCGCCGACCCCCGGCTCGGCCTACCTGTCCGCGGGCACCGACGAGCTGGTCCGGTTCCGGGCCGCCTACGTCTCCGGCCCGCAGGACGAGCCGGCCGGCCGGGGCCGGGCGTCCGGCGGGCCGCGCCGCGCGCTGCCGTTCCCGGCCGGGCCGGTCGCGCTGCCGGACCCGGTGCCGGTCCCGGAACCGGCCGGGCAGCCGGTCGCCGCGGCGAGCCTGCTCGACCGGGTCGTCGCCGCCGTCGGTGCGGCTCCCGGCCCGCGGGCGCACCGGGTGTGGCTGCCGCCGCTGGAGGAGCCGCCGCCGCTGACCGCGGTGCTCGGCGAGCCGGCCGTGCGGCCCGGCCGCGGCCTGCAGGTGCCCGGCCCGGGCGGCTGGGCGGTGCCGGTCGGCCTCGTCGACCGGCCCTACCTGCAGAGCCGGGACCTGCTCACGCTCGACCTGTCCGGGGCGGCCGGGCATCTCGCCGTCGTCGGCGGGCCCCGGTCGGGCAAGTCGACGGCGCTGCGCACGGTGGTCACCGCGCTCGCGCTCACCCGCACCCCGCACGAGCTCGGCGTGCACGTGCTCGACCTGGGGGGCGGCGGCCTCGGCCCGCTCGCCGGGCTGCCGCACGTCGGGACGGTCGCCGACCGGCGCCGGACCGACCTGGTGCGCCGGGTCGTCGCCGAGGTCGTCGCGACCGTCGACCGGCGCGAGCAGCTGTTCGCCGCGCACGGCATCGCCGGGATCGAGGAGTTCCGGGCCCGGCGCGGCGCCGGGGACCTGGCGGACGAGCCGTGCACCGATCTGCTGCTCGTCGTCGACGGCTGGACGGCGCTGCGGGCCGGGTTCGAGGACCTCGACGAGCGGGTCACCGCGCTGGCGTCGGGCGGGCTGGCCTACGGCGTGCACGTCGCGGTGACCGCCGCCCGCTGGGCCGACTTCCGGCCCGCGCTCAAGGACCAGCTCGGCAGCCGGATCGAGCTGCGCCTCGGCGATCCCGGCGAGTCCGAGGTGGACCGCAGGCGGGCGGCGGCGGTGCCGGTCCGGCCCGGGCACGGGCTCGCCCCGGACGGCGCCCCCGCCGTGCTCGCCGCGCCGTGGCCCGGTCCCGGAGCCGATCTCGCCCCGGCCGTCGCGGCGGCCTGGGACGGGCCCACGATGCCGGAGGTCCGGCTGCTCCCCGAGCGGATCGCGGTCGACGAGCTGCCCACCGGACCCGGCCGCGGGCCCGCCGTCGGCGTCGACGAGGACCGGCTCGCCGCCGTCGAGCTCGACCCGGACGAGCCGCACCTGCTCTGCTTCGCCGACTCCGGCGGCGGCAAGACGAACCTGCTCCGGCTGCTGGCCCGCGACATCACCCGCCGGTGGACGCCCGAGCAGGCCCGGATCGTCGCCGTCGACCACCGGCGGACCCTGCTCGGCGCGATCGACGCCACGCACCTGCTGGCACACACCTCCACCGCCCAGGCCACCGCGCAGGCCTGCGCCGACATCGCCGGCTCGCTGGGGCGCCGGTTGCCGGGGCCCGGCGTCTCCGCGCAGCAGCTGCGCGACCGGTCCTGGTGGAGCGGGCCCGAGGTGTGGCTGCTGGTGGACGACTACGACCTGGTCGTCCCGCCCGGCGGGACGACGCCGCACCCGCTGCTGCCGCTGGCCGAGTTCCTGCCGCAGGCCCGCGACGTCGGGCTGCACGTGGTGCTGGCCCGCCGCACCGGCGGCGCGGCACGGGCGCTGTTCGATCCGGTGCTCGGCAGGCTGCGCGAGCTCGGCGCGCCCGGTCTGGTCGGGTCGGGCAGCCCCGACGAGGGCGCGCTGCTGGAGAAGGTCAAGCCGCGGCCCGGGCCCCCCGGGCGGGCCGTGCTGGTCGACCGCAGGCACGGCGCCCGGCGGCTGCAGCTCGCCTGGACCGAGCCGGGATGACCGGGTACGCGGTCGCGGTGCACGCCCGCCCGGACCGGGTGCTGCTCGCCGCGGCCGATCCGGACGGCATCCGCCTCCTCGCCGCCGCGCCCGGCGGCACCGATCCGGCGGCCGCGGTCGCCGACTTCTTCGGGGACCATCCGCCCGCGGTGGTCGTCCGGGTCGGTGCGACCCCCGGCGGGCGGTTCCCCGGCACGCCGCGGGTGGAGACGGTGCCGGTCGCGGTCGCCGCGCTCGCGGTGGGGCCCGCGCCGCCGCCCGGGCCGGTCCTGGTCGCGGAGACCTGGTCGGCGGATCCGTCCCGGGGCGGGCCCGCGGTCGTCCGGGACGGCGCGGTGGTCGAGCCGGTGCCGGCGGCGCTCCCGCTCGGGATCGCGGCACGCGCCGTCGGTGCGGTGGAGATCGTGCTGGTGGGGGAGCCGGCGGGGGACGTCGCCGCCGCACCCTGCCCGGTGCGGCGGGCCGGCCCGGTGGACCCGGACGACCCCGCCGACCCGGCCGCGGTCGACGGCGCGGGTCCGGACACCGCCGCGGTGCTGGGGGCGGCGCTGCTGGGTGCCGGGCTGCTGGGTGCCGGGCTGCTGGGTGCCGGGCTGCTGGAGTCGGGGCCGGTAGACGCCGTGCTGCCCGGGCCGGTCCGGCCCGGGCCGCCGCCGGGACCGCCCGCCGGCCGGGACCGGCGGGACCGCATGCCCCGGGTGCCCCGGGTGCGCCGGGTGCGCCGGGTCGTCGGCCGGGCCGCGCTCCCGGCCACCGCCCTGCTCGGGGCGGCACTGCTCACCGCCGGGCTCCTGGCGGGCGGCCCGCCACCCGGACCGCCACCCGGACCGCCACCCGGACCGCCACCCGGACCGTCACCCGGTGCACCAGCCGGCGGGACCCTCGTCCAGTACGGGTACGCGGCCGTCCTCCCGGCGGGCTGGGAGCACACCGGCGGCGACCCGGCCCGCCGGCGCAGCCTGCTCACCCCGGCCGGGCGGCCGGACGGGGCCGAGCTGGTGGTCGTCGAGCGCAGCCCGCTCGGCTACGACGCCGGACGCGAACCGGACCGCGCCCGCCGGGAGCTGGCCGCCCGGCTGGCCGGTGCCCGCGGCGTGACCCCGCCGGAACCGGGCGCGGCCCCCGGGACGCACCGCTACCGCCAGCATCCCGGCGACGGCACCGTCGTCGACTGGCTGGTCCTGTTCAGCGGCACCGACCAGCTCGTCGTCGGCTGCCGCAGGCCGGTCGCGGCCGAGCCGCCGGCCGCCTGCGCCGAGATCGCCGGATCGCTGCGCCGGACGCGGTGATCCGTTCCCGGTCGCGAACAGTCACCCCGGGAACGGCCGCGGCCGCCGGGCGTCGGATGGCACGGTCCCCGCCGGCCGGGCGACCGCCCGGCCGGAACGGGACGGGGTGGGCGGATGACCCAGGGATTCGGCACGACGACCGACGAGATGGCCCGCGCGGCCGGGCGGGTGCGGGAGGTGAGCCAGGCCGTCAACGGCGAGCTCGGCGGGCTGCGCTCGCGGCTCGAGGCGACCCGCGGGCAGTGGGCGGGTGCGGCGGCCACGGCGTTCACCGCGCTGATGGCGGAGTGGGACGCCGAGGCGAAGCGGCTCAACGCCGCGCTCGCCGACATCGCCGAGCAGCTCGGCGGCACGGCCACGGCCTACCAGGCGGTCGAGGACGAGAACGCGCGGAACGTCTCCGCGATCACATCGGCGCTGGGCTGAGAGGGGAACGGGCATGGGATCGGAGATCAGGGTCACGTTCGCGGCGATCGACCAGGCGGCCGCGGACATCGACGGGGCGAGGGCGAGGATCACCGCGCAGCTCGGGGAGCTGCAGAGTCATCTGACCCCGGTCGTGGCGGGCTGGACCGGCGACGCGGCGAACCGGTACAACGAGGCGCAGCAGCGCTGGGACCGCTCCGCCGCGGACCTCACCGGGACGCTGCAGCGGATCCGGGCGCTGGTGTCCGCCGCGGGCCAGGGATACCAGGACGTGGAGCGTCGCAACGCGGGCCGATTCGGCGTCTGACCATCCCGGGAGCGGGCCGACCGACCCCCCTCGCGCCCGCTCCCGGGATCGCCGGGTACTCTTGACACTCGTTGTGCAGCGGTGGAGACCCGCGGGCGCCGACCGTCGTTCCTCGAGAAGGTGCGAGGCAGCGAACTCCGGCGGGCGAGCGTCCCTCCGGCGTCCACCAGCGGCACGCTAGGAACCACACCAGTGTGGGCCGGATCCGAGCGGACGAGTCCGCCGGTACCGCCCACCGCAGCCGAGAACGACGACGAGGTAGATCCGTGCCCACGTACAGCCCCAAGCCCGGCGACATCACCCGCGCCTGGCACGTGATCGATGCCGACGACGTGCGCCTCGGTCGGCTCGCCACGCACGCCGCCACGCTGCTGCGTGGCAAGCACAAGCCGACCTACGCGCCGCACGTCGACAACGGCGACTTCGTGGTGATCGTGAACGCGGAGAAGATCTCGGTGTCCGGCAACAAGCGGACCGACAAGTTCGTCTACCGCCACTCCGGCTTCCCGGGTGGCCTCCGCCAGCGCTCCGTCGGCGAGATGATCGACAGCCAGCCCGACCGCCTCGTCGAGAAGGCGATCAAGGGCATGCTGCCGAAGAACCGGCTCGGGCGTGCGATGGCCAAGAAGCTGAAGGTCTACGCCGGTCCGGACCACCCGCACGAGGCGCAGAAGCCGCAGCCGTTCGAGATCACCCAGGTCAGCCAGTGACCACCCCGAGCAACGAAGAGGGACAGCCCGTGACCAGCCCCGAGAACGGACCCGACGAGGTCGTCGACGCGGTCGAGACCGAGGGTGCGGCCGCCGCGGCGACCGAGACCGAGCTGACCGAGACCGTCGGCGAGGCCGTCGGTGACGTCGAGGCCGCAGACGCCGAGGCCGTCGACGAGGTCGACTACTCGATCGAGGAGAACGCCGACGCGTTCGCCGCCGAGGCGCCGCTGCAGGGCGACCGTCCGGTGCAGACCGTCGGCCGCCGCAAGGAGGCCGTGGTCCGCGTCCGGCTGCTGCCGGGCACCGGTGGCTTCACGCTCAACGGCAAGCCGCTCGAGACCTACTTCCCGAACAAGCTGCACCAGCAGATCGTGAAGGAGCCGCTGGTCACCGTCGAGAAGACGGAGCGGTTCGACATCTTCGCGAACCTGCGCGGCGGCGGCACCGCGGGTCAGGCCGGCGCGCTGCGCCTGGCCATCGCCCGCGCGCTGGTCGAGCTCGACTCCGAGGACCGCCCGGCCCTGAAGAAGGCCGGCTTCCTCACCCGGGACGCCCGCGCCGTCGAGCGCAAGAAGTACGGCCTCAAGAAGGCCCGCAAGGCGCCCCAGTACTCCAAGCGCTGATCGCAGACCGGATGCGTCGCCTTTTCGGGACAGACGGCGTCCGGGGCCTGGCCAACGGCGAACTCCTCACTCCGGAGTTCGCCGTTGGTGTGTGTGCCTCGGCCGCGCGCACCCTGTCGAACGGAGCCGGCCGCCGCCCCGTCGCGGTCGTCGGCCGGGACCCGCGCGCGAGCGGGGAGATGCTGGAGGCCGCGGTCGTCGCGGGCCTGACCTCGGCCGGTGCGGACGCGATCCGGGTCGGCGTGCTGCCCACCCCGGGCGTCGCGCACCTGGTCGCCGAGGCGGGCGCCGATCTCGGCGTGATGATCTCCGCGTCGCACAACCCGATGCCCGACAACGGCATCAAGCTGTTCGCCGCGGGCGGTCACAAGCTGCCCGACGACGTCGAGGACGAGATCGAGCGCGGTCTCGGCACCCGCGCGGACCGGCCCACCGGTGCGGACATCGGGCGGGTCTGGGACGCGCCGGACGCGACCACCGTCTACGTCGACCATCTGCTGTCGGCGGCCCCCGGCTCGCTGGCCGGGCTGAAGGTGGTCGTGGACTGTGCGCACGGCGCCGCGTCCGTCGCCGCGCCCGAGGCGTACCGCCAGGCCGGCGCGGACGTGATCGCGCTGAACGCCGAGCCGACCGGGCTGAACATCAACGACGGCGTCGGGTCCACCCACCTGGAGCCGTTGCAGCGCGCCGTCGTCGAGCACGGGGCCGATCTCGGCATCGCGCACGACGGCGACGCCGACCGCTGCCTGGCGGTGGACGCCGCCGGGAACGTCGTCGACGGCGACCGGATCATGGCGGTGCTCGCGCTCGCGATGCGCGACGCCGGCGAGCTCGCCCACGACACGCTCGTCGCGACCGTGATGAGCAACCTGGGCCTGCACCTCGCCATGCGCGACGCCGGGATCACCCTGGACACCACCAAGGTCGGTGACCGGTACGTGCTGGAGCGGCTGCGCGAGGGCGGGTACTCGCTCGGCGGGGAGCAGTCCGGGCACGTGGTGCTGCCGGGTCACGCGACGACCGGGGACGGCCTGCTCACCGCGCTGCGGCTGATGAGCCGGATCGCCTCGACCGGATCGTCGCTGGCCGAGCTGGCGTCGGTGATGACGCCGCTGCCGCAGGTGCTGCGCAACGTCGTGGTCGGCGACCGGGACGCGGTCGCCGCGTCCGACCGGGTCGCCGAGGCCGTCGCGAAGGCCGAGGCCGAGCTCGGCGACACCGGGCGGGTGCTGCTGCGACCCTCGGGCACCGAGCTGCTGGTCCGGGTGATGGTGGAGGCGCCGACCGCCGAGGAGGCCGGTGCGGTCGCCGCCCGGCTGGCCGACGTGGTCGCCGCCGCGAGCTGAACCGCCGCCGCTCGAGCGTTGCACGATGGTCGTCGGGACCGCCATCGTGCAACGCTCGACGGCTGCCGTTCGCGATGGCGAACGACCCGGGGTGGTCGGGGGCCGGATCGGGCAGAGTGCCGGGATGCGACCGGACCTGCGGCGGGACCCCGATGCACTGGACCGGATGGCCACCCGGCTGGACGACGCCGTGGTCGATCTGCGGGCCGCCGTGGCCGCCGGCCCGACCGGTGAGCACGGCCGGGACGCGCTGCGGATCGCCGACGAGCTGGAGTCCCTGGCCGCCACCGCCCGGTACTGCGCCGGCGCAGCCCGCGCCGCCGACGAGATGACGGCCGCAGCGTTCCGGGCGGCCCACTGGACGACGCCGAGCCATCCGGCCGGACCATCGGATCCGGCCGGGCGATCGGATCCGGCCGGGGCACGGGACCCGCGGTGACCGGGATCGCGGAGCAGAGCGCTGCGCTGCGGCGGCTGGTGGAGCACCTCGACGACACCGCCGGTGCGCTGGTCGCGGTGCGCCGTGCCCTCGCCGCCGCCTGGGACGACCCGGCGGGCCGGGAGTGGACCGACCGGCTCGATCTGGTGCGCCGGGCGACCGACCGGCTGGCCGCCGACGCCACGGCCGAAAGACAGCGCCTCGACGGGTGCTCCGAGCAACCCGAACCCGGGCAACCCGAACCCGGGCAACCCGAACCCGGGCAGCCGGAAACCGGCCCGGCCGGGCCTACCGCCCCGCCGCTGCCCGGCATCACCGGGACCCGCACCACCGACCGCCGCGGCGTCGTCGCACCGCTGCTGCCGCCGCTCGGCCCGGACCCCGGCCGCTGACACGGGGGGCCGGGACCCGGCCGCTGACACGGCGGCCCGGACCCCGGCTGCTGATCACGGATCGGGCACCGGATCGGTCGCCCGGGAGGCGTCCCGGTTCCCGATCGGTGATCAGGCGCCGGCCGGCCCGGTCAGCGGCCGATGCCGAGCAGGCCGCCGGACGAGGCGGACTCCTCGTCGTCCTCGGCCGGGGTGAGATCGACCAGCGGAGCCCCCGGGACGTTGCCCGAGGTCAGTGCGGACACCCGCTTCTCGCCGATCAGCTCCTGCATCAGGAACGCGGTGACCAGCGCCCGGGTGATCTTGCGGGTGCGGTGCTGCGGGCGGTTCTGCAGCAGCAGGCTCGACCAGTGCGTGCCCTCGCAGAAGCCGAGATGACCCGCCTTGTCGATGCTGCGCAGGGTCACCTCGCCACCGGCCGCCCTGGCGATCGGCTCGGCGTGCCCGGCGGCCGGCGCCAGCGAGTCGACCGCGGCGGCCAGGTGCAGGGCGGGTGCGGTCACCCGGCCCGCGGCCTCGATCGCGGACGGCGAGGTCTCGGCCGGGGCGAGCGTCACCAGCGCGCCGAGGCGCTCCCGGGCGGCCGCGGCCAGGATCGCCGCGCCACCGCCGATGCCGTGCCCGACCAGGGCGGTGCGGCGGGCGTCGACACTGATGTGGCCGTCGCCGAGCCGGACGCCGACGCACACGTCGAGCACGGTGTTCAGGTCCGCGGAGAACCGGGACACGCTCGGCACCGGGCCGCGCTGCGTGTTCGGTGCCGCGGCGACGAAACCCCAGGTCGCGAGGTGCCGGAGCAGCTCGTGATAGCGGCGCACCGGCTGCAGCCAGGCGTGCCCGAGCACGACGGCGGGCAGCTGGTAGCCCTCCGCGGGGGTGTAGACGATGCCCGGCAACCCGATCAGGCCGAGATCGCCGTACCGGACCGGGTTCGGCCCCGGCCGGGAGAGCACGCCGAGGGCGTCCTTGGCCCCCTTCATGGACGGGGGACGGGTCACGCTGGTCCGGGCCACGGACGGCACCGTACCGGTGCAGGTCACGACCTGCCCGCCGCGCCGCCCACCTCGGGCGTGGCGCCGCTCGCACCCGGCGCCGGAAGATCGCGGATCGGGCGTCGATACGCTCGGTCGTATGTGTGGCATCGTCGGTTACGTCGGTCATCAGGTCGCACTCGACGTCGTGCTCGGCGGCCTGCGCCGCCTGGAGTACCGCGGGTACGACTCCGCCGGTGTCGCCCTACCGGGTGACGGTGACCTGCTGGTGGAGCGGAAGGCGGGTGCGCTGGCGAACCTGGAGGCCCGCCTGGACGAGATCGGCCGGGAGGGGTTCGTCAGCACGTCCGGGATCGGGCACACCCGCTGGGCGACGCACGGCCCGCCGACCGACCGCAACGCGCACCCGCACCGCAGCAGCGACGGCAAGGTCGCGGTGGTCCACAACGGGATCATCGAGAACTTCATCGAGCTGCGCGCCGAGCTGGAGGCGCGCGGGATCTGGGCCGAGTCCGACACCGACACCGAGACGGCGGCGCACCTGGTCGCCGTCGCCTACGCCGAGGGCGGGACCGCCGGGGACCTCCCGGCCGCCGTCCGCGCGGTGGCCCGCCGGCTCGAGGGCGCCTTCACCCTGGTCGTCACGCACGCCGACGACCCGGACCGGATCGTCGCGGCCCGCCGGAACTCGCCGCTGGTGCTCGGCATCGGCGACGGCGAGACGTTCCTGGCGTCCGACGTCGCGGCGTTCATCGAGCACACCCGCTCGGCCGTCGAGCTCGGGCAGGACCAGGTCGTCACCATCACCCGGGACGGCTACGAGGTCACCGACTTCCACGGCGAGCCGGTGACCGCCACCCCGTTCGAGGTGACCTGGGACCTGGCCGCCGCCGAGAAGGGCGGCCACGACTACTTCATGCTCAAGGAGATCGAGGAGCAGCCGACCGCGATCGCCGACACCCTGCGCGGGCACCTGGTCGACGGCCGGATCGTGCTCGACGAGCAGCGGCTCACCGACCAGGAGCTGCGCGACGTCGACAAGGTCTTCGTGGTCGCCTGCGGGACCGCCTACCACTCCGGGCTGCTCGCGAAGTACGCGATCGAGCACTGGACCCGGATCCCGGTCGAGATCGAGCTGGCCAGCGAGTTCCGCTACCGCGACCCGGTGCTGGACCGGTCCACGCTGGTCGTCGCGATCTCCCAGTCCGGCGAGACCGCGGACACCCTGGAGGCGCTGCGGCACGCCAAGGACCAGAAGGCCAGGGTGCTGGCCATCTGCAACACCAACGGGGCGCAGATCCCGCGCGAGTCGGACGCGGTGATCTACACCCACGCCGGTCCGGAGATCGGCGTCGCCGCGACCAAGACGTTCACCGCGCAGGTCGCCGCGAACTACCTGGTCGGCCTGGCGCTGGCGCAGGCCCGCGGCACCAAGTACCCGGACGAGGTGGTCCGCGAGTACGAGCAGCTGGAGGCGATCCCGGCGGCCGTCGCCGAGGTGCTGGAGTCGCTGGGGGCGGCCCGCGCGCTCGGGCAGGAGCTGGCGCCGTCGAAGGCCGTGCTGTTCCTGGGCCGCCACGTCGGCTACCCGGTCGCCCTGGAGGGTGCGCTCAAGCTCAAGGAGCTCGCCTACATGCACGCCGAGGCGTTCGCGGCGGGCGAGCTCAAGCACGGCCCGATCGCGCTGATCGAGGACGGCCTGCCGGTGGTCGTGGTGATGCCGTCGCCGAAGGGGCGCGCGGTGCTGCACTCCAAGCTGCTGAGCAACATCCAGGAGATCAAGGCCCGCGGCGCGCGGACCGTGGTGCTGGCCGAGACCGGGGACGAGACGGTGCGGCCGTTCGCCGACCACCTCTTCGAGCTGCCGGCCGTGCCGACGCTGCTGCAGCCGCTGGTGGCGACGATCCCGCTGCAGGTCATCGCGGCCGAGATCGCCCGGGCCCGCGGCTACGACGTGGACAAGCCGCGGAACCTGGCGAAGTCGGTCACCGTGGAGTGAGCCGACCGCCGATCGGGACGCGGGTCTAGTCTCCGCGCCATGCACGGGTTGTACACCGCGGAGCAGGTCAGGGCGTCCGAGAGCGCGATGGCGGCGACGGTCGCCGACGGCGTGCTGATGCGCCGGGCGGCCGGTGGGCTGGCCGCGCACCTGCGCGGCCTGCTCGGCGGCGGCTACGGACGCCGGGTGGTCCTGCTGGTCGGGGCCGGCGACAACGGCGGCGACGCGCTGTGGGCCGGTGCCGAGCTGCGCCGCCGCGGCGCCCGGGTCACCGCGCTGCTGCTGGACCGGGACCGGGCCCATCCGGCCGGGCTCGCCGCGCTGCGCCGGGCCCGCGGCCGGGTGCTGCCGGTGCTGCCGGAGACCCTGGACGCGGCGCGCGAGCTGGTGGCCGGTGCCGACGTCGTGGTGGACGGCATCGTCGGCATCTCCGGCCGCGGCCCGCTGCGCGATCCGGCCCCGGCGCTGGTCGACGCCGCGGACCGGGCGGGCGTCCCGATCGTCGCCTGCGACCTGCCGTCGGGCGTCGACACCGACACCGGGCGCACCGCCGGGCCGCACGTGCGGGCCGCGTGCACCGTCACCTTCGGCACCCGCAAGCCGGTGCACGCGCTCGCGGCGCCGCTGTGCGGACCGGTCCACCTGGTCGACTTCGGCCTCGGACCGTACCTGGGCGAGCCGCACGCCCGGGTGCTCGACGACGCCGACGCCGGCCGGTACTGGCCGGTCCCGGGCCCGGACGACGACAAGTACAGCCAGGGCGTCGTCGGGATCGCCGCCGGATCGGCGACCTACCCGGGCGCCGCCGTGCTGGCCGCCGGCGCGGCCGCGCTGGCCACCTCCGGGATGGTGCGGTTCGCCGGATCGGCGGCCGACGAGGTGCGCCGGCACTGGCCGGAGATCGTCGCCACCGGGGACATCACCGACGCCGGCCGCACCCAGGCGTGGGCGGTCGGCCCCGGCATCGGCACCGGATCGGCCGGCCGGGCCGTGCTGGAGGCGGTGCTGGACCGGGAGGTGCCGGTCTGCATCGACGCCGACGGGATCACCCTGCTGGCCGCCGACCGGGCCCTGCGGGAGCGCGTGCACGGGCAGCCCGCGGTGCTCACCCCGCACGCCGGCGAGTTCGCCCGGATCGCCGGCGACCTGTACCGGGACCACGGCGGCGACCGGGTCGCGGCGGCCCGGGCCGCCGCGGCCGAGCTGGGCGTGACGGTGCTGCTGAAGGGCAACGCCACCGTCGTCGCCGCCCCGGACGG
Source organism: Pseudonocardia kongjuensis (assembly GCF_039526905.1). Lineage (NCBI taxonomy): Bacteria > Bacillati > Actinomycetota > Actinomycetes > Pseudonocardiales > Pseudonocardiaceae > Pseudonocardia > Pseudonocardia kongjuensis. Next base: position 61,401 of record NZ_BAAAJK010000053.1, read on the forward strand.
GCGCGCGCTGGTCGATCCGGCGGCCGACGCGTGGGCCGCCACCGCGGGCTCCGGCGACGTGCTCACCGGGATGATCGGTGCCCTCCTGGCGGCCGGCCTGGAGCCCTGGTGGGCGGCCGGCTGCGCGACCCTCGTGCACGCCAGGGCGGCGACCCGCGCCGCGCGTGCGCACGGGCTGCCGCCGGTGCCGGTGCCCGCGTCGTCGCTGCAGGCCGCGATCCCGGGCGCGCTGAGCGGGGTGCGGGCCGCCGCAGCGGGCTGAGCCCGGGCCGCGCGGTCCCGTCCCCGGCGGGCCGACCGGTGCGGGATGCGATGATCGGACCCGTGTTGCCTGCCACCGAACCCGTGCCCGGTGCGGGTGCCGCCACACCCCCGGCCGGCGGCCCGCGCGCCGAGGCCGTGATCGACCTGGACGCGGTGCGGCACAACGTCGCCCTGCTCTCCGGTGCGGCGTCCCGCTCGGGCGCCGAGACGATGGTCGTGGTGAAGGCCGACGGCTACGGCCACGGCGCACCCGGCGTCGCCCGGGCCGCGCTCTCGGCGGGCGCGACCCGGCTGGGCGTGGCGACCCTCGACGAGGCGCTCGCGGTGCGCTCCGCCGGGATCGACGCCCCGCTGCTGAGCTGGCTGCACCTGCCCGACGAGGACTTCGCCGCCGCCGTCGCCGCCGGGGTGGAGCTGTCGGTGTCCTCCCGCGAGCACCTCGCCGCGGTGCTCGCCGGGGCCCGCGCGGCCGGCCGGCCGGTCCGGCTGCACCTCAAGGCCGACACCGGGCTGGGCCGCAACGGCTGCCCGCCCGGCGAGTGGCCGGGCCTGGTCGACGACGTCGTGGCGGCCGCCGCCGACGGGACCGCCGAGCCGGTCGCCGTCTGGTCGCACCTGGCGCGGGCCGACGAGCCCGGCGATCCCAGCATCGACGCCCAGGCGGCCCGGCTGCACGCGGCCGTCGCGCACGTCCGCGACCGCGGCTTCGCCCCGCTGCGCCATCTCGCCAACTCGGCGGCCACCCTGACCCGCTCCGACCTGCACCTCGACCTGGTCCGGCCGGGCATCGCCGCCTACGGGCTGGACCCGATCGCGCAGCCCGCGGACAGCCCGCTGCGCCCGGCGATGACGCTGCGCGGGCGGGTCGCGCTGGTGAAGACGGTCCCGGCGGGCGAGGGCGTGTCCTACGGCCACGAGTTCGTGGCCGCCGGCCCGCGGGTGCTGGCGCTGGTGCCGCTCGGCTACGCCGACGGCGTCCCGCGGCGGGGGAACGACCGCGGCCGGATGCGGGTGCGGATCGGTGGCACGATCCGGCCGGTGGCCGGCCGGGTGTGCATGGACCAGTTCGTCGTCGACTGCGGGGAGCCGGGCGCGCTCGCGGTCGCCGTCGGGGACCCGGTGGAGCTGTTCGGGACCGGCGCGGGCGGCGGGCCGACCGCCCGCGAGTGGGCCGACGAGCTCGGCACCATCCACTACGAGATCGTCACCGGGATCAAGGGCCGGGTCCGCCGGACGGTGCACGACGGAGGGCAGGCGTGAGCCGCAGGGGATGGACGGTCGCCGGGATCACCGGCGGCCTGGTCGGCGCGGCCGGGGCGGCCGCCGGTGTCGGCGTCGCCGCGCAGCGCCGCAAGATCGCCTCGGCGCGGCGCAGCCTGGCCACCGAGATGGCCGAGCACGGCGGCGCGCCCTCGCCCGGCCGGATCGGCGAGGAGAGCTCGGTGATGGCCGACGACGGCATCCGGCTCGCCTGCGAGGAGGTCGCGCCCGCGGACGGATCGGAGCCCGCCGCGACCGTCGTCCTGGTGCACGGCTTCGCGCTGGACCGGCGGACCTGGCAGGAGCAGCGCGCGTTCCTGGCCGGCATGACCGACCCGTCGGTGCGGATGGTGCTCTACGACCAGCGCAGCCACGGCCGCTCCGAGCGGGCGCCGCAGGACTCCTGCACCATCGACCAGCTCGGCCGGGACCTCGACGCGGTGATCCGCGCGATGGTCCCGGAGGGGCCGCTGGTGCTGGTGTCGCACTCGATGGGCGGCATGACGGTGATGGCGCTCGCCGAGCAGCACCCGGAGCTGTTCCACGACCGGGTCGCCGCCGTCGCGCTGGTGTCGACGTCGGCGGGCGAGATGGCGGCGTCCGGCCTGCCCGGCACCTTCCTGTCCCGCCGCAACCCGGTGATCCGCGCGCTCGGCGGGCTCGCCGCCTGGCAGCCGGGGCTGGTGGAGACCGGCCGCCGCGCGCTCGGCGACATCATCTGGGCGATCACCAAGCGGTTCGCCTACGGCGACCGGCAGGTCGACCCGCGGATGGTGGACCTGGTCGACACGATGATCGACTCGAACGCGGTGGGTGCGCTCACCGACTTCGTCGACACCCTCGGCACGCACGACCGGCTCGCCGCGCTGCCCGGCCTGTGCTGCGCCGAGGTGCTGGTGCTGGCCGGCGACGGCGACCGGATCATCCCGTACCGGCACAGCGAGGTGATCGCCGACGCGATCCCGACCGCGCGGCTGGTGCGGCTGCCCGGCGTCGGGCACATGCCGATGCTGGAGCAGCCGGAGAAGGTCGACGCCGAGCTGGGTGCGCTGATCGAGCGCAGCCTGGAACGCACCCGGGGCGGCCGGTTCCGGCGCAGGCGCCCCGAGCACGGCCCGGACCGGCGCCCGGACGCCGACGGCACGCCGGACCGCCCGCGCCGCCGCGCCGGCGTCCTGCGCGGGGCCGGCCGCGGGAAGCGGAAGGGCCGCGCGTGATCCCCGCGCCGGGTGCCGCGCCGCTGCGCCGCGAGCTGCCGACCGTCGCCGACACCGAGACGTTCGGCGAGGAGCTGGGCCGCGAGCTCGTCGCCGGGGACGTGCTGCTGCTCGCCGGCCCGCTCGGGGCGGGCAAGACCGCGCTGGTCCGCGGGCTGGCCCGCGGGCTCGGGGTGACCGGGCAGGTCGCGTCGCCGACGTTCGTGATCGCCCGCGAGCACCCGCCGTCCGGGGACGGGCCGGCGCTGGTGCACGTCGACGCCTACCGGCTGGGCGGCGCCGGCGGGCCGGACGAGGCTGCCGCTGCCGCCGCGGTCATCGACGAGCTCGACGACCTGGACCTGGACACCGAGCTGGACCGGGCCGTGGTCGCCGTCGAGTGGGGGATCGGGGTGGCCGACCGGCTCGCCGAGCGCGCCGTCGAGGTCGTCCTGGAGCGCCGCGAGGACGAGACCCGGGTCGCCACGCTGCGCCGCACCGCACGCCCGTAGGCTGGCCGACCGTGCTGGTACTGGCCCTGGACACCGCGACCCCGGTCGTCACCGCCGGCCTGGTCGCGCTGGAGGACATCCCGCGGGCCCTCGCCGTCCGCGCCCACCGCGGTTCCCCCACCCGCCCGAGCAGGCACGGCGAGCTGCTGATGCCCGCCGTCCGGGCGCTGTGCGCCGAGACCGGCCGGGACCTCGCGACGGTGGACGCGATCGTGGTCGGCGCCGGGCCGGGGCCGTTCACCGGGCTGCGGGTCGGGATCGCCTCGGCGGCCGCGCTCGGCCACGCGCTCGACGTCCCGGTGCACGGCGTCTGCACGCACGACGCGATCGCGCTGGCCGCGGCCGGGATCGCCGAGCCGGGCGCGGAACGTCCGCAGGCCGGGCCGGGCAACCTGCTCGTCGTGACCGACGCGCGCCGGCGCGAGGTGTACTGGGCGGCCTACGACCCGGCGGCGCGGCGGCTCAGCGGCCCCGCCGTCGAACCGCCGGACACGCTGGCCGGCCGGCTCGGCGAGCTGGCGGTCGGCACCGTCGCCGGGGACCCGGCGTTCGCCGACCGGCTCGGTGTCCCGGTCGGCGGGCCCGATGCCGCCACCCCGGAGGGCCTGGTCGGGGTGGCCGCGGCCGCGCTGCGGGCCGGGCGGGAGCCGGAGCCGGTCGAGCCGCTCTACCTGCGCCGCCCGGACGCCGTCGAGCCCACCGGGCGCAAGCGCGTCACCGCATGAGCACCACCGTCACGGTCGGCCCGCTCTACCGGGCCGACGCCGAGCGCTGCGCGGAGCTGGAGCGGTTGCTGTTCCCCGGCGACGACCCGTGGAGCGCCCAGGCGTTCCGGGACGCCGTCAGCTCCGGGCAGCTCTATCTCGCCGCGCGGGCGGGCAGCGAGCTCGTCGGTTACGCCGGGCTGGCCGTCGTCGCCGGCCCGCCGCAGGCCGAGGCGGAGGTGCACACGATCGGCGTCGATCCGGCCTGGCAGCGGCACGGGATCGGCCGGGCCCTGCTGGCGAAGCTGCTGGAGGTCGCCGACGAGCTGCGCGCCACCGTGTTCCTGGAGGTGCGGACCGACAACGAGCCGGCGAGGACGCTGTACGAGCGGCACGGCTTCGAGATCGTCGGCCTGCGCAAGCGGTACTACCACCCGTCCGGCGCCGACGCGCACACCATGCGCCGGACCGCGCGCGGCTGAGCCGTCTACCGGCTCACAGCAGCGTCGTCCAGCGCGGCCGCGGTCACCTCGGCCAGCAGGTCGAGGTGCTCGGCGGTCGCGGTGAGCGGCGGCGAGAAGCCGACCGCCGAGCCCATCGGGCGGATCAGCGCCCCGCGCTCGCGGGCCGCGCGGAACACCCGCTGCGGCAGGTCGGGCGCCCCGGCCAGCCGCTCCGGGTCGAGCGCGAGCGCGCCGAGCACCCCGGTGCCGCCGCGGGCGTGGTCGACCAGCGGATGGTCGGCGATCCCCTGCAGCCGCTCCAGCAGCTGCGTCTCCAGCACGTCGGCCCTGGCCAGCAGCCCGTCCCGCTCCAGCAGGGCGATCGTGGCGCTGCCCGCCGCGCACGCCGCGGGATGACCGGCGTAGGTCTGGCCGTGCCGGAACACCCGGCCCGGGACGTCCCAGAACGGGGCCGCGATCCGCTCGGACGCCACGATCCCGCCGAGCGGCTGGTAGCCCGACGTCACGCCCTTCGCGAAGACGGCGATGTCCGGGCGGACCCCGAACCGCTCGACGCCGAACCAGTCGCCGAGCCGGCCGAACCCGCAGATCACCGCGTCGGCGACGAACAGCACCCCGTGCCGGCGGCAGACCTCGGCGGCGGCCGCGACGTAGCCCTCCGGCGGCGGCAGCACGCCGCCCGCACCGATCACCGGCTCGCAGAAGAACGCCGCGACCCGCTCCGGGCCGAGATCGACGATGGCCTTCTCCAGGCCGGCGGCGTCGTCCCAGGGGGTCTGCACGACGTCCGGCACGAACGGCCCGGCCAGCCGGTTGCCCGGGATGCCCGCCAGCGAGGTGCCCAGGCCGTGGGTGCCGTGGTAGCTGTGCTCGCGGTGCAGCAGCACCGTGCGCTGCGGTTCCCCGATCGCGCCGAAGTACTCCCTGGCGAGCTTCGCGGCGGTCTCGATCGAGTCGCCGCCGCCGCTGGTGAAGAAGACCTTGCCGTCGTCCAGCGGGGCGCGCTCGGCGATCTCGGCGGCGAGCCGCTCGGCCGGCTCGTTGGTGAAGTCGGTGAACGTGGAGTACGCCTCCAGCCGGCCGAGCTGCTCGGCGATCGCGTCGACGATCTCCCGCCGGCCGTGGCCGACGTTGGCGTACCAGAGGCTCGCGGTGCCGTCGAGGTAGCGCCTGCCTGCGTCGTCGAACACCCAGACGTCCTCGCCGCGGACGATCGTCACCGCGCTGTCGCGGACGGAGTGCATGGCGGCGAACGGATGCCAGAACGCGGACATCGGCGGACCTCCTGGGCGGGACGGGGACTCGCCGTTCGACGCTAGCCCCGATCACCGGCCGCCGGATCCCGGTGGATCCACAACTGTGGACGGCGTCGTTGTGTTATCCACAAGGGTGTGGATCTCGACGACCTGCTCGGCCGGGACGGTTTCGGGCTCCTCCCGGTCGTGCCGGGGCGGCGGCGGCCGGTGCTCGGCGCGCACGTCGTCGAGATCGGGCACCCGACGCGCTGGGTGCCGCCGGGCTGGGTGCTGCTCACCACCGGCCTGCGGCTCGGCTCGCCCGCCGACTGCCGGGAGCTGGTCGCGGAGCTGGCCGCCGGTGATCTCGCGGCGCTCGGGTTCGGGATCGGGATCGTGCACGACACCGTCCCCGCCGCGCTGGTCGACGAGGCCCGCCGCCGGGAGCTGCCGCTGTTCGCGGTGCCCGAGGCGACGCCGTTCCGGGAGATCGTCCGCGCCGTCGACGCGGCGGTGCTGGATCGCGACCGGGACGTGTTCCGGCGGACCGCGGCGATCACCGACACGCTGACCGGGCTGCTCGACGGGCCGGTCCCGCAGCAGTCGCTGGTGCACGGGCTCGCCCGTGCGCTGCGCTGCGGGGTCGCGCTGCACCGCCCGGACGGGTCGGTGCTCGCCGCCGATCCGGCGTCCGGCCGGGCCGGGGCGGCCGAGCGCTGGACCCGGTTCCGCGGGCTCGCGATCACCGGGCCACCGGTCGAGGTGGTGGACGCCGACGGGCTGTTCGCCGCCGCCGTCCGGCCGCGCGGCGAGCTGCGCGCCTGGCTGGTGGCGGGGGCGTCGCGCGGATCGGTGCCGGTCCCGCTGATCGTGCGGGCGGTGGCGCTGGTGGCGCGGCTGCTCGGCGGGCTGGCCGCCGCCGCGGACGACGACGCGCTCCGCCGCCGGGCCGACCGGGCCGCCGAGCTGCACCGGCTGGTGGCCGGGGACCCGGCGCCCGGCCCGGACGCCGGGACCCACGGACCGCCCGCCGACCGGCCGCGGACGGTGCTCGTGCTGGCCGCCGGCACGGCACTCGCCGACGCCGAGCGCACGCTGGACGCGCTGCGCGTCCCGTACCTGCTCGGCGAGGTCGACGGCTCGGTGGTGGCCGTCGTGGGGGAGGACGTCCCCGCCCCCGGGCCCCCGGTGGCCGGCGCGGCCGGCGCGCCCCCGGTGGCCGGCGCGGCCGGCGGGCTCCCGGTGGCCGGGTCGGCCGGGGTCGCTGCCGGGGCGCCGCTGGGCCCCGGCCACCGCGACGCCCGGCTCGCCGCCCGGCACGCGGCGCTGACCGGCGGCGGCCCGGTCCGCGCCGGGGACCTCGGCGTCCTCGACCGGATGGTGCTGGAGATCGGCGAGGAGCGCACCGCGGAGCTGGCCCGGCCCCTGCTCGCGCCGCTGGCCCCGCCGCTGGTCGAGACGGTGCGGGTCTGGCTCGCGCACCGCCAGGACGTGCCGGCGACCGCGCGGGCGCTGCACGTGCACCCGAACAGCGTCCGGCACCGGCTGGGCCGGGTGCAGGCGCTGGTCGGGGACCTGCGGGACCCGGCGGTGCTGGCCGGGATCTACCTCGCCCTGCTCACCGGCGGGTGATCGCGAGGTGGGCCACGCGGCGTGGCTGTCGGCGCCCCGGCACGGGGATCCGCGCGCGACCGCCCGGGGCCGGTCAGCCGGTCGCCGACAGGTAGACCAGCAGCCGCAGCTCGTCGTCGGTGAGCTCCAGGGTCCGCATCGGCAGCAGCTGCGCCAGCTGCTCCGGGGTGCGGGCACTGGCGATCGGCGCGGTGACCGACGGCTGGGCCGCCAGCCAGGCCAGCGCGACGGCCGGGACCGGAACGCCGTGCCCGGCGGCGATCTCGTCCAGCCCGGCGAGCACGGCGCGGCCGCGGGAGTCGAGATAGGCGGCGGCGCCCTCGGCGCGCGGACCCTCCGGCACCGAGTCGGGCCGGTACTTCCCGGTGAGGAAGCCCCTGGCCAGCCCGTAGTAGGGGTAGACGGCCAGTTTCTCGGACTCCGCCAGCGGCGCCAGCGCGGCCTCGTAGTCGTCGCGCTCCATCAGGTTGTAGAGCGGCTGGACGGCGGTGAAGGCGGTGAGCCCGTCGCGCGCGGAGATCTCCAGCGCCGAGCGCAGCCGGTCGGGGGCGAAGTTCGACGCGCCGATCTCGCGGACGAGGCCCTCGCGGACGAGCGCGTCGAACGCGTCGAGGGTCTCCTCCTGCGCGGTGTCCGGGTCGTCGCGGTGTGCGTGGTAGAGGTCGATCCGGTCGGTGCCGAGCCGGCGCAGCGACGCGCGCGCGGCCGCCGCGATGTTCTCCGCGGCGAGCCCGGTGTGCCCGGGCAGCGCGCCGACCTTGGTGGCGATGTGCAGCCGGTCCCGGTTGCCCCGGGCCCGCATCCACTCGCCGAGGATCGTCTCGGACTCGCCGCCGGAGTTGCCGGGATGGCGCCACATGTAGGAGTCGGCGGTGTCGATCATCGTCCCGCCCGCGTCGGCGAACGCGTCGAGTACCGCGAACGACGCGTCCCGGTCCGCCGTCCAGCCGAACACGTTCGCCCCGAGAACCAGGTCAGCCACGGCTGTGGACGCTACCCTCCGGGGCGCACCGCGGTTCGTGCCCCGGGTGGGTGAAGAACCGGTTGAGCCCCCGTCGCGGTTCTGGCACTCTCGTGAGTAGAGTGCCAATGCGCGCGACGGACACCTGTCGCCCCGGCACCCGCGACGGCGGGGCGGGAGGGCGTACGCGCGCGCTTCTGACACCGGACATACCCGTGACACCGGATTCACCCCAGGAAGGGGAGGTCATCGTCGTGGCGAACATCAAGCCGCTCGAGGACAAGATCGTCGTCCAGGCCAGCGAGGCGGAGACCACCACCGCCTCCGGCATCGTCATCCCGGACACCGCCAAGGAGAAGCCCCAGGAGGGCAAGGTCCTGGCCGTCGGCCCGGGCCGGGTGGACGACAACGGGAACCGCGTCCCGCTCGACGTGGCGGTCGGCGACGTCGTCATCTACTCGAAGTACGGCGGCACCGAGGTCAAGTACAACGGCGAGGAGTACCTGATCCTCTCCGCCCGCGACGTGCTGGCCGTCGTCAACTGACGCCGAGCATCTCGTGAACGCACCGCCCCGGCGGGTCCACTCCGAGGGGTGGTCCGGCCGGGGCGGTCGCATTTCTCCCATGACGAGAGGTTGAGAGAAGAGAAGATGGCGAAGCAGATCAGCTTCGACGAGAACACGCGTCGCGCGCTCGAGCGCGGCGTGAACCAGCTCGCCGACGCGGTGAAGGTGACGCTCGGCCCGCGCGGCCGGCACGTCGTCATCGACAAGAAGTTCGGTGGCCCCACGGTCACCAACGACGGCGTCACGATCGCCCGCGAGATCGACCTCGAGGACCCCTTCGAGAACCTCGGGGCGCAGCTGGCGAAGACCGTCGCCACCAAGACCAACGACGTCGCGGGCGACGGCACCACCACCGCCACCGTGCTGGCCCAGGCGCTGGTGAAGGAGGGCCTGCGCAACGTCGCGGCGGGCGCCGCCCCGTTCGCGCTCGGCCAGGGCATCGCGGCCGCCGCGCAGAAGGTGTCCGACGTCCTGCTCTCCCGGGCGACCCCGGTCGACGCGGGCAGCCACATCGCCCAGGTCGGCGCCATCGCCTCCCGCGAGCAGGAGATCGGCGACCTGATCGCCCAGGCGATCCAGACCGTCGGCAACGACGGCGTCATCACCGTCGAGGAGGGCTCCACGCTCTCGACGGAGCTGGAGATCACCGAGGGCCTGCAGTTCGACAAGGGCTACCTGTCGCCGTACTTCGTCACCGACTCCGAGTCGATGGAGGCGGCGCTCGACGACCCGTACATCCTGCTGCACCGGGACAAGATCAGCTCCATCCAGGACCTGCTCCCGCTGCTGGAGAAGGTGCTCGGCGAGGGCCGGCCGCTGCTGATCATCGCCGAGGACGTCGAGGGCGAGGCGCTGTCCACCCTGGTGGTGAACTCGATCCGCAAGACCGTCAAGGTCGCCGCGGTGAAGTCGCCGTTCTTCGGTGACCGGCGCAAGGCGTTCATGGACGACCTGGCGATCGCCACCGGCGGTCAGGTCATCAACCCTGAGATCGGCCTCAAGCTCAACGAGGCGGGGCTGGAGCTGCTGGGCCGGGCCCGGCGCGTCGTGGTCACCAAGGACAACACCACGATCGTCGAGGGCGGCGGCTCGAAGGACGACGTCGCGGGCCGGGTCGCGCTGCTCAAGCGCGAGATCGAGGAGTCCGACTCCGACTGGGACCGGGAGAAGCTCCAGGAGCGCCTGGCCAAGCTCTCCGGCGGCGTCGCGGTGATCCGCGCCGGCGCGGCCACCGAGACCGCGCTCAAGGAGCGCAAGCACCGCATCGAGGACGCCGTCGCGGCGACCCGGGCGGCGGTCGAGGAGGGCATCGTCCCCGGTGGCGGTTCCGCACTGGTGCACGTCGCCTCGGAGCTCGACGGCGGCCTGGGCCTGACCGGTGACGCCGCGACCGGCGTCGCGATCGTCCGCAAGGCGCTCTCGGCGCCGCTGTACTGGATCGCCGAGAACGGTGGCGACGAGGGCTCGATCGTGGTGTCCCGGGTCGCCGAGAAGGGCTGGGGCACCGGGTACAACTCGGCCAGCCGCAGCTACGGCGACCTGATCGCCGACGGGGTCATCGACCCGGTCAAGGTGGTCCGGTCGGCGGTGGAGAACGCGTCCTCCATCGCGCGGATGGTGCTCACCACCGAGAGCGCCGTGGTGGACAAGCCCGAGGAGGAGCCGCCGGCCGCCGCCGGTGGTCACGGCCACGGGCACGGGCACTGACCCCGGATCCACACAGCACGCACGACGAGGGCGGGTGGTCGAATCGACCACCCGCCCTCGTCGGCGTCGGGAACCGGTGTGACGCGCCGGTATCGCGGCAGGGTGCGGCGCTCAGGCGGAGCCCAGCGTCTTCTCGATCGGCTGGGGATCGGCGACCTTGAGGGTCCGGCGCGGCCCGCGGATGATCGTGTCGCGCTCGGACTCGGAGAGCCCGCCCCAGATGCCGTACGGCTCGTGGACCTTCAGCGCGTGCTCCCGGCACTGGGCCAGCACCGGGCATTCCTGGCAGACCTGTTTGGCGCGTGCCTCGCGCCGGGCCCGCGCGGGACCGCGCTCGCCCTCGGGATGGAAGAAGAACGCGCTGTCCATCCCCCGGCAGGCTCCCTCCATCTGCCAGTCGTAGATGTCGGCGACCGGGCCGGGAAGCCTCCGGATGTCCGCCATGTTCGTCACCTGCCTTCGACCTCGGACGTGTCGAGGTCCAGATTCCCGGGGTCTGCCGGGCGCAAACCTGATTCGAGGTGAACGATCGTGCACGTCCGGACGTCGGATCCGGGAGCCGTCCCGCCGCCCGGGATCCGGCGCCTGCTCGGCGGCCCGGCGAGCACCGCCGAGACGGCCGCGGCCGGCCGGTCCGGACCGCTGTGGCGCTGGGCCGGTGGGGTCGCGCTCGGCGGGCTCGGCCACTACGCGGCCGCCGCGGCGGTGCTGGAGCCGCTGTCCCGGTCGCCGGCCGCCGGCCCGGCGCTGCGGGCGCACGCCGCGGTCACCCGGGCGTCGCACCTGCGGCAGCTGGGCGGGCACGCCGCCGCCGCGGTGCTCGACGGCGGGGCGCTCCGGGCGCTGTCCGCGATCGCCGCCGCGGGGGACCCGTCCGCCACCGACGTCTGGGGGACCGGGGCCTGCGCCGCGACGGCCGACGCGCTCACCGGGCTCGCCGCGGACGCCCTCGGCCGGTTCGACGCGCGGACCGCCCGGGTGCTGCTCGACCGCGCCGGGCCGTGGTGCGGCGGCCCCGGCCACCGGACCCGGGTGCGCCACGACTGGGTGCTGGCCGAGACCGCGCTGGTCGCGGGGGACCCGGTCGCGGCGCTCGGGGCGGCCGGGCGCGCGCTGGCCGGGGCCCGGCTGCTCGGCTCGCCCCGGCACGTGCTGAAGAGCCGGCTGGTCCGCGCGGTGGCCGGCGGGGTCGCGGGTGAGGACCCGGTCGCGGTGCTCGCCAAGCTGGATGCGGTCGCGGCGGAGGCGGACGGCTCCGGGCTGCTGCCGCTGCACCGTGCCGCACTGCTCGCCGGCGCCGATCTCGCGGCCCGCACGGGCGCCCGGCCGCCATCCGGACAGCGCGGTGGTCCGTCCGCGGGAGCCGGCCGTTCACGAACCGGACACGCCACGGCCGATCGGGCGACGCCGGACGGCCGGCGTGATCCGGACGCCAGGGGACGACACGCCGGAGCGTCACGATCCGATACGCGTAGTCGCCAAACGGATGCGGAGGGTCGCCGAAGTGCGGTGTTGCGCACGGTGAGCGTCCTATATACGCGAAGTGACGGGCCCGGGCGGGACCTGCTGCGGGAGTAGTGCCCGCAGGCGGGCCCGGAGGATGTACCGTATGGACTACTCCATTCGGCGAACCTTCACCCACATGACGCTGAGCCAGGCGGGGCGAGGTTCCGAACGGAGGCAACAAATTCGCCCCGACCGTGTCAAGGTGAGAGGGTCACCCGCCGATTCGGAGGGTGAATATCACCCGGCTGCAGGAAGCTGCAGGAAGGAATCGTCGTGACGACGGTACTCATCTGCGACGATCGTCGCAGCGTCCGCGAGGGATTGACTCGCGTCATGTCCGCGGTCCCCGGGGTCCAGCGCATCGACTGCGTGGCCCACGGGGACGAACTCCTCGCCCGCTACGCCCGCCAGTCCGTCGACGTCGTCCTGGTCGGGACGCAGCGAGCGGTCCCCACCGGCGTGGAGGCCACCCGGCGCCTCGTCGCGGCCCACCCGCAGGCGAACGTGATCGTGTTCGGCGCCCCGGACGACGCCGGCAGCATCGCCGCCGCCATCGCCGGCGGGGCCCGTGGCTACCTGCGCTGGGACGCCTCGCGTCCCGAGCTGGTCGCCGCGCTCGCGCACACCCTGGCCAGCACCTCGGTGCCGACCCCGCGGGTGCCGACCGACCCGGGTGTCCAGCTCACCGAGCGCGAGCTGCAGGTGCTGCGCGGGATGAGCCAGGGCAAGAGCAACGGTCAGATCGGCCGCGAGCTCTACCTGTCCGAGGACACCGTCAAGACCCACGCGCGCCGGCTGTTCCGCAAGCTGGGCGTCCGGGACCGGGCACAGGCCGTCGCGCACGGCTTCCGCCGCGGCCTGGTCTCCTGACCGGGTTCCACACCCACGTCGTTCCCGCGGAGCGTCCGCCGGTCCCGAGCCGGAACGCCCGCAGCATCCGGTCGGCGCCGCACCACCGGCGCGACCCCCGGATGTGATCTGGTGAGCCGGGCCGACCCCCGCGGTCCGGTGCGGAGTGCGCAGCGCGCACCCCCTCGACGGCCCGTGTCCCGGGCCGCGGCGCCGGTCGTGCTCCCCGCGGCCGGACCCGCACATCCCGTCCCGCCGTCGGCGGCCTGCTCCTCCCGAGCGCGTGCCGTCGCCCCGCGGACGAGCGGTCGCTCCCGCGCCGGGAGTCGTCACCTCGCTGCTCCTGCTTCACTCTCGTCACTCGCGCCTCTGGTGTTACATCGCCCGCGCGAGGACCTTCGGCCCGGACAGCGCCGAGCCGGGCACCACCGGCGCCGGGCGGTCCGGTCCCGGTGTCCGGGTCCTGTCAGTGGCCCTGTCATGGGCCCTGTCATCGCCGCGCAGCGCCCGGATCGTCCCCCCGCGGCCCGAACAGACCGTTCGCCGACCGTGCCCGGCTGGTGACCGCGTGCACCCGACACGCCGCGCAACCCGACACTCCGCACGATCGTCTGACTCCGTGTGGAGCAACTCCCGCGGGCGTACTGCGCTCGGATACGGTGGGCGGACTGTGGTCCCCGCCTGTCCTGCGGCGGGTTGCCTCCACGATCGGATGACACTGACGGAGTCTCGTAACGCCTGGGCGGTTCCCCACGATGAGTGAATCAAGAGACGTACCCGACGAGTGGATCGAAGCGGCCATGGCCGGCGATCGCTCCGCGGTCGAGCGCGTTCTCACCATGATTCGGCCCCTCGTCGTGCGCTACTGCCGCGCCCGACTGGGGACCGACCGAGGGTCCGTCTCGGCGGACGACGTCGCCCAGGAGGTGTGTGTTGCAGTGCTGACGGCGTTGCCGGGGTACCGGGTGCAGGGCCGCCCGTTCCTCGCTTTCGTCTACGGCATCGCGTCGCACAAGGTGATCGACGCGCACCGCGCCGCATCCCGGAACCGGTCCGAGCCCGTCGCGGACGTGCCGGACCGGATCGAGATCGCGGACGGTCCGGAGAGCAGGGCCCTTCAGGTCGAACTGTCCGCGGAGATGTCCAGGCTGCTGGAGGTCCTCCCGGAGAAACATCGGGAGATCATCGTGTTGCGGGTGGTCGTGGGGTTGTCCGCGGAGGAGACCGCGGCGGCCGTCGACTCCACACCGGGCGCCGTCCGGGTGGCACAGCACCGGGCGCTGACCCGGCTGCGGAAGATAATGAGTGAGGAGGTGGTCCGGGATGCGTGACGACCAGGGTCCGGTCGGTCCGGGCTCCCCTCCGCCGTCCGGCGACGGCTGGGAGCGACCGCCGGCACCGGTGACCCGGGGCCGCTTCGGCGAGCCCCGCACGGGCCGCCACGGCAGCGGCCCGAACAGCCAGGGCGGACCGAACGGCCCGCACGGCCCGAACAGCCGCGGCCCGAACGGCCCGAACGGGCACGGTTACGTCCACCCGCCCGGCCGCAACGGGCATCCCGCCCCGCAGCCGGTCGGCAGGCGGTTCGCCGAGCTCGACGACGAGGGTCCGGTGGACCTGGTCGAGCTGCAGGCCGACGACGAGCTGATCAACGCGCTGTCCTCCGGGCTCGGCGTGTCCGGCCCCGGCCGCCAGGGCTACGACGTCGACGACCGGCTGGTCGCGATGCTGTCGTCCTGGAAGGACGAGGTCGACCGCGAACCGGTCCCCGAGCTCGTCGGCACCGACGAGGCCGTGCAGATGCTGCAGCCGGCGCGGCCGTCGCGGAAGGTCTCCTGCCTGCGTCCGCTGGTCGCCGCCGCGGCGGTGGCCGCCTGCGCGCTCGCCGTCGTCTCGATCAGCGCCCACGAGGCGGTGCCGGGCGACACGCTCTGGGGCGTCTCGAAGGTGCTCTACAGCGAGCGCGCCGAGCAGGTGCAGGCCGCGGCCGACCTGCGACAGGGCATCGAGCGGGTCAACGCCAAGCTGGCCGTCGGCGACACCGTCGGCGCGCAGCAGGACCTGGCCTCGCTCGGCCCGCTGGTCGACAAGGTCGGGCCGGACGAGCAGGGCTACTTCGAGCAGCAGAACCGGTTCCTGACCGCCAAGGTCGCCGAGACGCCGCCCGGGACCCCGACCGATCCGCGGTCCCCGCTGCGCGACGGCACCCCGGCCCCTCCGCCGCCCCCGGCGTCGGAGGGCACCCCGGAGGAGCCGCCGCCGGCGCAGCCGCAGCAGCCGTCCCCGCCGCCCGGCTCGACCGGTCCCGGTGGCACCACCGGTGGCGGCGAGGGCAGCCCCGGACCGGCCGACCCGAGCGGCTCGACCGATCCGCGGGTGCTGTCCGGCCCGGGTGGCACCACGTCCGACCCGTCCACCACGACGAGCCCGGACCCGTCGCAGACCTCGCCGACCACCGAGGGCTCGGCCGACCCGACGACCACCACGTCGTCGACCCGGCCGACCGCCTCCGGCGAGGGCAGCTCCGACCCGGAGGGGCCGACGTCGTCGACCGCGACCGGGGCGGTCAGCAGCAGCCCCAACTAGCGCCACGCAGGAACGACGAAGGGCGGGCCCGGCCGGGCCCGCCCTTCGTGTGTGCCGCAGGTCGCTGTGCGGTCTTCGTCTCAGCCCGGCCGTCACCCGGCCGGGGTCGCGCGGCTCAGCCGTCGGCGAGCGTCGCGTCCGCGTACCCGCGGCAGTACTCCCACGTGACGTAGTGCGCGGGATCGGGATCGTAGGCCGGCTCGTGCGGCCGCATCCGGCCCTCGTCGAGCAGCTGCTGGAGGCTCGCCCGCAGCAGGTTCCACTCGTGGAAGTGCTGCTCACCGCAGTCGGCGCAGTCCACCACGATGCCCCGGACCCCACGCCCGGACAGCAGCGCCTGGTAGACCGCGAGATCGGCCAGGTCGGCCAGGATCTCGCCGCGGTCGGTCTCGGTCAGCGGGGGTCCGTCGGGGTCACCGGAGCCCGCTCCGGTGATCTCGGCGTGATCGTCCAGCGCCCCCATGGAGCGCGCAGGGTCATCCGGGTCTCCGGCGAACGGGTCCGGTGGCAGCGCCTCTGGTGACACGCTGTACACGGTACCGGGGCACGGGGCCGGGCCCCGGCCCACCCCGCAATGGTGGACGTACGATGGCGTCGGCGCGGCGGGCGCCCGCCGCGGTAGCCGTGACTGCAAGGAGCCTCCAGGAGATGACGAGCGAGATCGGCGGCCTGCCCGAGAAGTTCGCGATGCTCGGCCTGACGTTCGACGACGTCCTGCTGCTCCCTGCCGAGTCGGACGTCGTGCCCAGTGCCGCCGACACCTCGAGCCAGGTCACCCGGCGGGTCCGGGTCCAGGTCCCGCTGGTGTCGTCCCCGATGGACACCGTCACCGAGTCCCGGATGGCGATCGCCATGGCCCGGGCCGGTGGACTGGGCGTGCTGCACCGCAACCTCTCCCCGGAGGCCCAGGCGGCCCAGGCCGAGGTGGTCAAGCGGTCCGAGGCCGGGATGGTGACCGATCCGGTGACCTGCTCGCCGGACGCGACGCTGGCCGACGTCGACGCGCTGTGTGCCAAGTTCCGGATCTCCGGCGTGCCGGTGACCGGTGAGGGCGGCAAGCTCGTCGGGATCATCACCAACCGGGACATGCGCTACGAGGTCGACCAGGACCGCTCGGTCGCCGAGGTGATGACCAGGGCGCCGCTGGTGACGGCGAAGGTCGGGGTGACCGCGGAGGCGGCGCTCGGCCTGCTGCGCAGGCACAAGCTGGAGAAGCTGCCGATCGTCGACGGCGACGACGTGCTGCGCGGCCTCATCACGATCAAGGACTTCAACAAGACCGAGCAGTACCCGCTGGCCACCAAGGACCCGGACGGCCGGCTCGTGGTCGCCGCCGCGGTCGGCGTCGGCGACGACGCCTACGCGCGCGCCATGCTGCTCGTCGAGGCCGGTGTGGACGTGCTGATGGTCGACACCGCGCACGGGCACTCCCGGCGGGTGCTGGAGACCGTCGCGAAGCTGCGCGCCGAGGTCGGCGAGCAGGTCGACGTCGTCGGCGGGAACGTCGCCACCTACGAGGGCGCGCTGGCGCTCGTCGAGGCCGGCGCGGACGCCGTCAAGGTCGGTGTGGGCCCGGGCTCGATCTGCACCACCCGGGTCGTCGCCGGGGTCGGCGCGCCGCAGATCACCGCGATCTACGAGGCCACCCGGGCGTGCGCCCCGGCCGGCGTCCCGGTGATCGGCGACGGCGGCATCCAGTACTCCGGGGACGTCGCCAAGGCGATCGCGGCCGGCGCGTCCACGGTGATGCTGGGCTCGCTGCTCGCGGGCACCGCGGAGTCGCCGGGCGAGGTCGTGCTGGTCGGTGGCAAGCAGTTCAAGACCTACCGCGGCATGGGTTCGCTGGGCGCCATGCAGGGCCGCGCCGGTGCCGCCGGGCGCAGCTACTCCAAGGACCGCTACGCCCAGGACGACGTGCTCAGCGAGGACAAGCTCGTCCCGGAGGGCATCGAGGGGCGGATCCCGTTCCGCGGGCCGCTGTCGTCGGTGGTGCACCAGCTGGGCGGCGGGCTGCGCTCGGGCATGGGCTACGTCGGCGCGCAGACGATCCCGGAGCTGCAGCAGGCGCGGCTGGTCCGGATCACCGCCGCCGGGCTCAAGGAGAGCCACCCGCACGACATCACGATGACCGTCGAGGCGCCGAACTACGCCGCCCGCTAGTCCGCGGCGCGGGAGCGCCGCCTAGGGTGTGCTCGTGCGTGACCTCGTGGAGATCGGGATGGGCCGGGAGGCCCGTCGTGCCTACGACCTCGGCCAGATCGAGATCGTGCCGTCGCGGCGGACCCGCAGCTCGAAGGCGGTGTCGACGGCCTGGCAGTTGGATGCCTACCGGTTCGACATCCCGCTGGTGACCCACCCGACCGACGCGGTGGTCTCACCGTCGTCGGCGGTGCGGGTCAGCGAGCTGGGCGGCCTGGCGGTGCTCAACGCCGAGGGCCTGTGGGCCCGGCACGGCGACGCCGAGGGCGCACTGGCGAAGGTGGTCGAGGCGGCCACCGGCGACGAGCCGGACACCGCCCTCGCGCTGCTGCAGGAGCTGCACCAGGCGCCGATCCGCGAGGACCTGATCGCCGAGGCGCTGCGCCCGCTGCGCGACGGTGCGCACACCGTCGCGGCCCGGGTCAGCCCGCAGCGGGCCCGCGAGCTGACCCCGGCGCTGCTCGCCGCCGGCGTCGAGGTGCTCATCGTGCAGGGCACCATCGTCTCGGCCGAGCACGTCTCCGACGGCGAGCCGCTGAACCTGAAGGACTTCATCGCCGACCTCGACGTCCCGGTCGTCGCCGGCGGGGTCGGTGACTACCGCACCGCGCTGCACCTGATGCGCACCGGCGCGGCCGGCGTGATCGTCGGCTACGGGCAGTCCACCGCCACCACCACCGACGAGGTGCTGGGCGTGGGCGTGCCGATGGCGACCGCGATCGTCGACGCCGCCGCCGCCCGCCGCGACTACCTCGACGAGACCGGCGGCCGCTACGTGCACGTGATCGCCGACGGCGGCATCGGCACCTCCGGCGACATCGCCCGCGCCGTGGCCTGCGGCGCGGACGCGGTGATGCTCGGCGAGCAGCTGGCCGAGGCCGCCGAGGCACCCGCCGGCGGCCTGTACTGGACCTCGTCGGCGGCGCACCCGTCGCTGCCGCGCTCCGAGGTGACCGGCCTGGGCCGGTCCGGGCGAACCCTGGACCAGGTGCTGTTCGGCCCGACCGACAGCCCGTACGGCACCACCAACCTGTTCGGTGCACTGCGCCGGGCGATGGCCAAGACCGGCTACTCGGACCTCAAGGAGTTCCAGCGGGTCGGGCTGAACCTGCGGGCCTGACCGACCACCCCGGCCGGGGACGGCTCCCGGCCCGGCGCGCCGGTGCATGATGGTCGGCAGAGCCGTCCCGCAGGTCGAGGAGGACCCGATGAGCCGACCCACCGCCGGATCCGCCATGGGCGGCGGCCGCGCGTTCGTCGACGCCACCGGCACCCCGGTGCCGCTGCGCGGACCGGTGCAGCGGGTGGTGGCGACGGATCCGGAGGTCGGTGCGCTGCTGGCCGAGCTGGGCGCCCGGGTGGTCGGCTGCGCAGGCCCGCTGGACGGCGCGGAGCCGGTCGGCGCCGAGCGCGCACCCGATCCGCAGGCCGTCGCAGCGCTGCGGCCGGACGCGATCGTCACCGGGCTCGGCGACGGCAGGCACGATCTCGCCGATCCGGCCGTGCTCGGTCGGCTGCGGCAGATCGCCCCGGTCATCGCGGTCGACCTGGCCCGCCGCGCCGCCTCCGCCGCCGACCTGCGCGCCCTGCTGGGCGCGGTGAACCCGCCCCCGCACCGCTCCCGCGGGCGGCACGAGGACTGACGATCAGGCGGTGGCGCCCCGGATCGACCGGACGCCGACGGTCAGCCCGACCGCCATCGTCGCCACCGCGGCGAGCAGGCCCCACAGCACCGCCGGATCGGCGAACGTCCCGGCGAACAGCACCCGCTCGGCGTCCACGATCCAGGTGAGCGGGTTCAGCACCGACGCGACCCGCATCCACTCCGGGCCGGTCTCCAGCGGCAGCATCATCCCGGACAGGATCAGCAGCGGGAACAGCAGCGACTGCTGGACCGCCCAGAAGATCCACTCGGTCTTCCGGGCGGCGATCGCCAGCGCGTAGGACAGCGCACCGACGCCGATCCCGAAGATCCCCAGGACGACCAGCCCGGCCAGCACGTGCAGCGGGTACAGCGCGAACCCGAACGGCACCGCGACCAGGGTGATGATCGCGGCCTGCACGACCAGCGGGGTCAGCTCCTTCAGCGCCCGGCCGACCATCAGCGACGACCGGGACAGCGGCGTCGCGAGCATCCGCTCGAACGCCCCGGTCATGATCTCGAACTGCAGGTTCGATCCGGTCATCGACGTCCCGAACATCGTGATCATGACGACCACGCCGGGCAGGAACCACTGCAGCGACGAGCCGCCGAGGGCGCCGGTGTCGCCGACGACGCCGGCCAGCAGCGGCCCGAACAGGCCGAGGAACACCAGCGGCTGGAGCAGCGAGAAGATCAGCGAGAACGGGTCCCGCACGATGGTCAGCGTCTCCCGCCACCAGACGTTGCCGATGTCGGTCAGCGCGCCGGTGGCCCGGGGCCCGGTGGTGGCGGGTGCGCTCATCGTCCGGCCTCCCCGTCGCGCAGGCTGCGGCCGGTCAGGTGCAGGAACACGTCGTCGAGGGTGGGCCGCCGGGACTCGGCGGCGACGACGTCGATCCCGGCGTCGCGCAGCCGCCCCACCAGCGCGGGCAGTGCGCGGGCTGCGGCGGGGACGCCGACGGTGAGCGCCCGCCCCTCCGGCCCGCTCCGCTCCTGCACCTCGGGTTCCGGCCCGGTCCGGCCGCCCGGTCCGGCGGGCCCGGCGAGCGCCGGGGTGACCGCGGCGGCGAGCACCGCGCGGGCGGCCGGGACGTCCCCGGCGGCGACGGTGACGGTGAGCCGGTCACCGGCCCGCTCGCTCTTGAGCCGCTCCGCGGTGTCGTCGGCGATCACCCGGCCGTGGTCGATGATGACGACCCGCTCGGCCATCGCGTCGGCCTCGTCGAGGTAGTGCGTGGTGAGCACGACGGTGGTGCCGTGCTCGGCCCGGATCCGCAGGATGTGCTCCCACAGGTTCGCCCGGTTCTGCGGGTCCATCCCGGTGGAGGGCTCGTCGAGGAACAGCAGCCGGGGGGCGTGGACGAGGCCGAGCGCGATGTCGAGGCGGCGCTTCTGCCCGCCGGAGAGCGACCCGACCTTGCGCATCGCCAGCGGCCCGAGATCGAGGGTGCGCAGCAGCCGGTCCGCGCTCGCGACGCTCTCGGCCCTGCCCATCCCGTAGAAGCGGCCCTGCACGACGAGCTCGTCGCGGACCCGGTAGTTGTGCCCGGCGCCGTCCTTCTGCCCGATGTAGCCGATCCGGCGGCGGACCTCGGCCGGGTGCGCCGCGACGTCGACGCCGGCCACCTCGGCCCGCCCGGAGCTGGGCGGCAGCAGGCTGGTGAGCATCCGCAGCGTCGTCGACTTGCCGGCCCCGTTGGGTCCGAGGAGGGCGACCAGCTCGCCCGCGCCGACGTCGAGATCGATGCCGCGGACCGCCTCGACCGTCGTCCGGCCGACCCGGAAGTGCCGGGTCAGCGATTCGGTGTGGATCACAGCAGCCTCTCGTCGTACGCCGTACTGAGTAATGGGTCGTTAGAGTACGCCGTACGGAAAGACCACGCCAGGGAGAATTCGTGACCGACGACCAGCTGCCCGCCGGGACCACCGCCGGGCAGGCGATGATCGAGCTGCTGTGGGACCCGCCGCCGGCCCCGCGCCGCGGGCCGCGTCAGCGGCTGACCCTGGACCAGGTGGTCGACGCCGGGATGGCGGTGGCCGCCCGCTCGGTGGACGAGCTGTCCATGCGCAAGGTCGCCCAGGAGCTGGGCGTCGGGACGATGAGCCTCTACACCTACGTCCCCGGCCGGGACGAGCTGTTCGAGCTGATGGTCGACCGGGCGTGGCGGATGCGGGAGCTCCCGGACCGCGAGCTGCCGTGGCGCGTGCAGGCCGCGTTCCACGCCCACGAGGCGTGGCGGATGTACCGCGCGCACCCCTGGCTGATCAGCTCCAACCTGTGGCGGATGCCGCTGGGGCCGCACGTGCTGGACGTCCAGGAGGACCTCTACCGGGTCGTCCTGCTGACCGGGCTGGACGCGGTCACCGTGGTCCGCGCGGCCGGGCTGATCGAGTCGCACGTGTTCGGCGCCGCCCGGGCCGAGATCACCGACACCAGCGTCGCGGCGCGCACCGGGGTCACCCAGGACGACTACTACGCGGCCCGGGCCGGGTTCTGGGGGACCTACTTCAGCGAGCAGCGGTTCCCGTCGATGCTGCGGCTCTGGAACGCCGGCGGGTTCGACGCCGACAACCCGGACGGGGACTGGGAGTTCGGCCTGGAACTCGTCCTGGACGGGATCGAGCGGCTGGCGGGTGGTCCGGGGCCCGGGTGACCCGGATCGCGTCGTTACCCTTGACGCGTGCAGACCCCGACCGTCCTCGTCGTGGACTACGGCGCCCAGTACGCGCAGCTCATCGCCCGGCGGGTGCGGGAGGCCGACGTGTACTCCGAGATCGTCCCGGCGTCCACGCCCGTCTCCGAGATCGTCGCCCGCGGGCCCGCCGCCGTGATCCTCTCCGGCGGCCCGGCGAGCGTCTACGCCGAGGGCGCCCCGGCGCTCGATCCGGCGCTGTTCGACACCGGCATCCCGGTCTTCGGCATGTGCTACGGCTTCCAGGCGATGGCCCGCGCGCTCGGCGGCGAGGTCGCGCACGACGGCACCCGCGAGTACGGCCGCACCGAGGTCACGCTGTCCGGTTCGCCGGGCGTGCTGCACGACGGCCTGCCCGCCCGGCACCCGGTCTGGATGAGCCACGGCGACTCGGTGACCGCCGCGCCCGAGGGCTTCACCGTGACCGCGTCGTCGGACCGGGTCGCGGTCGCCGCCTTCGAGGACACCGGCCGCCGGCTGGCCGGCGTGCAGTACCACCCGGAGGTCGGCCACTCGCCGCACGGCCAGGAGGTGCTGCGCCGGTTCCTGCACGAGGTCGCCGGCATCACCCCGGGCTGGACCACGGCGTCGATCATCGACGAGACCGTCGAGGCGGTCCGGGCCCAGGTCGGCGACGGCCGGGCGATCTGCGGGCTGTCCGGCGGGGTCGACTCCGCGGTCGCCGCCGCGATCGTCCAGCGGGCCATCGGCGACCGGCTGACCTGTGTGTTCGTCGACCACGGGCTGCTGCGCGCCGGCGAGCGCGAGCAGGTCGAGTCGGACTTCGTCGCCGCCACCGGGGCGAAGCTGCACACCGTCGACGCGGCCGACCGCTTCCTCACCGCGCTCGCCGGGGTCACCGACCCGGAGGAGAAGCGCAAGATCATCGGCCGGGAGTTCATCCGGGTCTTCGAGGCCGCCACCGCCGAGGTGCTGGCCGAGGAGAAGGTCGACTTCCTGGTGCAGGGCACGCTCTACCCGGACGTCGTCGAGTCGGGCGGGGTGGACGGCTCGGGCAACAACACCGCGACGATCAAGAGCCACCACAACGTCGGCGGGCTCCCCGACGACATCGAGTTCGCCCTGATCGAGCCGCTGCGCGCGCTGTTCAAGGACGAGGTCCGCAAGGTCGGCGCCGAGCTCGGGCTGCCCGAGGTGATCGTCGCCCGGCAGCCGTTCCCCGGCCCCGGCCTGGGCATCCGGATCATCGGCGAGGTCACCCACGACCGGCTGGAGACGCTGCGCGCCGCCGACGCGATCGCCCGCGACGAGCTCACCGCGGCCGGTCTGGACCGGGAGATCTGGCAGTGCCCGGTGGTGCTGCTGGCCGACGTCCGCAGCGTCGGCGTGCAGGGCGACGGCCGCACCTACGGGAACCCGATCGTGCTCCGCCCGGTCAGCTCCGAGGACGCGATGACCGCGGACTGGACCCGGCTGCCCTACGAGGTGCTCGAGCGGATCTCCACCCGGATCACCAATGAGGTGTCCGAGGTGAACCGGGTGGTGCTCGACGTGACGAGCAAGCCCCCGGGCACCATCGAGTGGGAGTGAGCCCCCGGCCGACGTGATGCGGGGCGGAGCCGGTCAGTCCGGCCCCGCCCCGGCCCACCCGGGTCGAGCGGCGCTCGACCCCCGTCGGAGCCGCGACCTCGCGGGTGGAACGGACGTCGGCGAGGCTCCCCAGCCCGCCGGCACCCGTCGTCTCTCCCTTAGTCGTCCGTGGCCGCCCGGGAGTTACGCACACTCGCCACCAGGAATGCGATCCCGGCCACGACCGCGGTCCCGGCCAGCAGCCAGCGGATGTCGACGACCTCCCACGGGCCCGTCCCGGTGATCCCGGCCGCCGCGACCAGCAGCGACAGCAGGCCCGCGACCAGTCCGACCGGATCCGGCCGGGTCCGTGCACGGCCGTCCCGGCCGGTACCGCCCTGCTCAGCCACGCTGCACCTCCACCGCTCCCATCTCGGCCCGCAGGTCGAGCTCCAGTACCCGTCCGCCGGGACCGTCCGGCCCGGGATCGGTCACGTCGAGCCGGGCGTCCTGCCCGGCCCGGGACTGGCCGTCGACGGTCACGTCGCCCCATCCGGCCGAGCTGCGCACGACGAGATCGGCGTCCTGCGGGACGCGCACGATCACCGCCCCGGCACCCACCTCGGCCCGGGTGGACACCGGGCCCTCGGCGCCGGGGGCCGCGGTGAGGTCGAGCCGGGTCAGGTCCAGTTCGATGCTGCCGGTGCCGCGCCGGTACTCCGGCGCCAGCTGGGCCAGCGTCGCCGGAGCGTCCATCATCGGGCCCATCCCGCCGCGGACCGCCCACCCGTCCGGGCCCAGCGCACCGTTCAGCAGGGTCGCCAGCCAGGTCACGATCGCGAGCAGCACCGCGAACGGGATCAGCCAGCGGCCGGCCCGCCGGAACGCACCCACCAGCAACCCGATCCCGACGACGGCGAGTGCCGCACCGGGGACCGCGGAGGCGGGCAGTGCGCCGGGTGCGGCCAGCACCACGACGCCGACCATGCCCGCGGTGACCAGCGCGACGGCGAGGGTCACCGGGGTCACCCTGGAGCGCGGCCGGGGTGGCGGCGCCGGTTCGGGGCCCGGCTCGGGGAGGTCCCAGGCGAACGGTGCGACGCCGAGCGGGTCCCACGCCGGTGGCGCGCGCTCCGGCTCCGGTGGCGCGACCGGCGGCGTACCCGGCCGGCCCGGATCCCGGGCCGGGATCGCGGCGGTCGTCCCGTCCGGTGCGGCCCAGGGCACCGGCGGCGTCGGGGTGAGCGCGGCGGTCCGGCCGCCCGGGCGCCCCCCGCGGGTCACGTGCACCGCGACCAGCAGGCCCAGCGTGACGATCGTCGCGATCAGCCGGTCCACCGGCATCACCAGCGGGATCGCCAGCAGCGCCGCGATCGTCAGCAGCACCGCGGCGAGCGCGGAGGTCGATCCGCCGCGCTGCGGTGGCGGGCCCCCCGGCCGCCCCGCATCCGGCAGCACCGCGCACCCGGCGAGGTACAGCGGCAGTCCCGGGCCGGCGATCGCCGCGACGACGAAGCCGACCCGCACCAGCGTCGGATCCAGCTCGTAGCGCCGGGCCAGCGCCGCGGCGACGCCGGCCAGCTTCCGGTCGTCGCGCGGCCGCAGTGGCCGTGACTCCCACATGTCGCGCAGGGTGTCCGTCGCCTGCACCCCCGTCCCCGGGGCCCCCGATCCGCTCATGCAGGTCACTCTGCCCGCCCCGGGGACCCGGGGTCTCCGGGACAACCCCGAGGCGACCCCGGAACCGGACCGGAGGGCCCGGGGCGCGGCGCGTGTGACGATGGAGGGGTGAACAGCCCGAACCCGCGCACCGGGAGCCCGCCCGCGACCGTCGCGCGCGAACCGGACGTGGTGCCCGGGGAGCAGCCGGGAACGTCCCCGGAGCCGGCCGGGACCCAGGCTGCGCCGCCGGACCAGGCTGCGCCGCCGGACCAGGCTGCGCCGTCGGACCAGCCTGCGCCACCGGACCAGGCGGCCCCGGGCGCGGCGCCGACCGTGCCGGGCCCGGCCACCCGGCCCGCGGCCCCGCTCACCCGGCGGCGCACCGGGCGGCTGCTCGGCGGCGTCGCGGGCGGTCTCGCCGACCACGTGGGTGTGGACGTGCGGTGGGTCCGGGCGGCGTTCGTCGTCCTGACCTTCCTGGGCTGGGCCGGGGTGCTGGCGTACGGCCTGCTGTGGGTGTTCGTCCGGCAGGAGGACGATCCGGTCGAGCGCACGGTGACCCGCTCCGAGCGGCTGCAGGCGGCCGGGCTGCTCACCCTCGGTCTCGGGCTGTCCCTGGTCGCGGCGACCTCCGGGGCGTCGGTGCTCGGCTGGATCGCCGGGCCGCTGGGGCTCGCGACGGTGGGTGCCGCCGTCGTCTGGCGGGAGGCCGACGAGGCGCAGCGCAGGCGGTGGGCGCGCGACGCCCGCAGCCGGGTCGTCGGCGGGCGGGCGGCGCTGCTGCGCACGCTGCTCGGCGCGGCCCTGGTGCTGACCGGGCTGGCGGTGTTCCTGGTCGGCAACCTCGATCTCGGCCAGGTCCGGTTCGGGATCCTGGCCGCGCTCGCCACGCTGCTCGGCGTCGCGGTGCTGACCGTGCCGTGGTGGGTGCGGCTGGTCCGGGACCTCGGGGAGGAGCGGCAGGCCCGCGCCGTGGAGGCGGAACGGGTGGAGATCGCGGCGCACCTGCACGACTCGGTGCTGCAGACGCTCGCCCTGATCCAGCGGCAGGCCGGCGACTCCCGCGAGGTGCAGCGGCTGGCCCGCGGGCAGGAACGGGAGCTGCGGGCGTGGCTGTACGGGCCGGGTGGCCGGGCGCGGGGCGGTGACGGCAGCGCCGCGGCGACCGAGACGACGCTGTCCGCGGCGATCACCCGGGTCGCCGGCGAGGTCGAGGACACCTACGCGGTCACGGTCGGCCCGGTCCTGGTCGGTGACGCCGAGCTGGACGGCGACCTGCGGGCGCTGGTGCTCGCGGCCCGCGAGGCGATGGTGAACGCGGCGAAGCACTCCGGATGTTCGGAGGTGGACGTCTACGTGGAGGTCGAACCCGGCGAGGACGGCGCCGCAGGCACCGCCGAGGTGTTCGTCCGGGACCGCGGGCGCGGCTTCGACCCGGACGCGGTGGACGGCGACCGGCACGGCCTCGCCGACTCGGTGCACGAACGGATGCGTCGGCACGGCGGTACGGTCCGGATCCGGACCGGCGCGGGCTCGGGTACGGAGGTGCGGCTGTCGATGCCGCTGGGGGAGAAGGAGACGGCATGAGCGACGACGGCGATCCGATCCGGGTCTACCTGGTCGACGACCACGCGCTGTTCCGGTCCGGGGTGCGCGCCGAGCTGGACCGCGGCGACGGCGGCACACCGGTGGTCGAGGTGATCGGCGAGGCCGGATCGGTGGACGAGGCGGTGGCCGGCGTCGGGCACCTGGCCCCGGACGTGGTGCTGCTCGACGTGCACCTGCCCGGCGGGGGCGGCGCGGAGATCCTGCGCCGGACCCGGGCGGCGGGCACCGAGTCGGTGTTCCTCGCACTGTCGGTGTCCGACGCGGCCGAGGACGTGATCAGCGTGATCCGGGCAGGCGCCCGCGGCTACGTCACCAAGACGATCTCCGGCCGGGACCTGTCGGACGCGGTGCGCCGGGTCCGGGCCGGGGACGCGGTCTTCTCGCCGCGGCTCGCCGGGTTCGTGCTGGACGCCTTCTCCGACCGCCCGGGCGCCGCCCCGCCGGTCGATCCGGAGGTCGACCAGCTCACCAAGCGCGAGCGGGACGTGCTGCGCCTGCTGGCCAGGGGCTACGCCTACAAGGAGATCGCCGGGGAGCTGTTCATCTCGGTGAAGACGGTCGAGACGCACGTGTCGAGCGTGCTGCGCAAGACCCAGACGTCGAACCGGCACGAGCTGTCGCGCTGGGCGACCGACCGCAGGCTGGTCTGATCCGGACGCCGTGACGCCGACGGCCCCGGACCAGCTGGTCCGGGGCCGTTCGGGGTACGGGTCGGGCTCAGCCGCCGAGCAGCGAGCCGACGCCCTTCGTCACGCCGCCGAGCGCGCCGCCGACCGGCTCGGTGACACCGGACAGCGCGCCGCCGACCGGCTCGGTCACCGCGCCCAGGGTCTGGCCGACCGGCTTCGTGACGGCCTGCAGCGGCTGGGTGGCCTCGCTGCCCCCGTCGTCGGAGGACCCGCCGTCGCCGGAGTCCCGCTTCGCGGAGGTGTCCAGCAGGTCGGTCACCGGGGCGGCGGCCTTCAGCACCGGACCGGTGAGCGGCTCGGTCGCGCTCAGCACCGGCTCGGTGACCGGGGAGAGCGCCCCCAGGACGGGGGTGGTGACCGGCTCGAGGGTGTCGGTGAGCGGCTTCGTCAGCGGCTGCACCGCCTCGGTCACCGGGGTGACGGCCGAGGTGACCGGGCTGAGGGTGCCGCCGAGGGTCTCGCCGACCGGTGCCGCGGCCCGGGCGACCGGCGCGACCACGCCGCCGACCGTGGACCCGACCGGGCGGGTGGCCTCGGTGATGTCCTGCAGCGGGCCGGTGCTGGTGCCGCCCTGCGCCGGGCCGGGCGCGGTGACCGGCTCGATCAGGTTCGTCGCGGGCGGGCGGGACGGGTTGTTGAGCGCCGCGACCAGCGGGACCCCGCCGATCGGCGAGCCGGTGGCGGTGGAACCGGTCCCGGTGCCCGGGGTGCCCGGCGTGCCCGGCGCGGACGGGGCGGGCGAGAGGATCCCGGGCAGCAGCCCGCCACCCTGACCGCCCTGTTCCGGGGCGCGCTGCACCGGCACCGCGGCGGCGGCGCTCGGGCCGGAGCCGGTGGAGACCTGGCGCACCGTGGCCGCGGCGGTGGACCCGGCCGCCTGCTGCGGGAACGCGACCTCCATCCAGTCGGTCGCGCCGGGCGCGGTCGCCGGGAGGGTCTCCAGCGTCGACTGCAGCGCCACGTTCGCGGCCAGGTACTGGCCGGGCAGGCCGTCGGTCTGGGCGCTCGCCGGCAGCCCGACGCCGGGGAACAGCCCGTCCGCGGCGGCCTGGGCGTCCGACGGGTGCGACGCGGCGCCGTTGTAGATGGCGGCGCCGAGCACCGAACCCGCGGCGACCAGGGCACCGGCGACGGCACCCGCCCGCCGGCGGCCGGCCGCGGGCCGGTTGGCCCACTCCTGGGCCGCGACGGCCGCGGAGCGCGGCTGCGGCAGGTCGATGTCGGGCCAGCCGCCGGGCGCACCGGCGGCGGGGACGTCGGCGGCCGCGGCGGGGACCGGCGCGCGGCCCTCCCGGCGCAGCAGGTCGCCCACGGACAGCACGGGGCCGGTCAGCGGACCGGTCTCGTGCCGGGACTCGCGCGCGCCTGCCGTGTGCCTGGCCAGCAGTTCGGCGACGCTCACTACCTCACGGGGCCCGGAGGCGCCGCCCTGGGCGCCGGGGAGCGGGGCACCGGCGGGGGTGTCGGTCACGGCCGCACGTCCTCCTTCGGGTCATTTCGACCAGGGAAGATGTACCGGATGAGCCGCCCCGTCCCAAGTGGTGACCCTCCGCTCGTCGCAGGTACCCCTTTAGGGTGATTCCCGTTCATCGGGCGTATCCAACCGCTCGTCCTGCTCGTTGGCGTCACAGGCAACCTGTGTGTGACGCACCGAGGTCGGAAGTCCCAGGTCGGTCACCCGTCGCCTTCGGAATCGGTCACGCAGCGGGCACGCCGGGCGAATCGGCGAACGGTTGTGATCTGATCCGCCGACACGCCGTGTGCCGCACGCCCCGGCGGGACGGGTGCCGGTTCAGCGCCCGCCGAGCCGGCCGCGGCCGAGGCGCAGCAGCATCATCGCCAGCTCCCGGCCCTCGGACCCGAGCGCGTCGAACCGGTCCAGCACGGCCATCTCGCGGCTGTAGACGATCCGTGGGCCGCCGGCCGCCATCCGGGCGGCGCCGATCCGCTTCGAGACCTCGGTGCGCCGCAGGATCGCGTCCAGGATCTCGGCGTCCAGCCGGTCGATCTCGGCGCGCAGTGCGTCGATCTCGTCGTCCGCGGCGGTGGGGACGGAGTCGGTGCGGGTGCCGTGCGGGCGGGGGTCGGTGGCGGGCATGGGCTCCTCGTCTCGGTCGGTCGGGTGCTCGGGCCCGGGGACCGGGGACGCGCGAACGCCCCGGGTCCGCGGACTCCGGGGCGTGCTGGTGGCTCTGCGCTCAGACGGTGGGCGCGGTGGGCGCAGCGGGTACCCGGGTCCGGGACCCGTGGCGAAATCGCCCGCCGACGTACACGTTGCGCACGCGCGGAAGTGTAGACCACCCGGCGCGATGACGGCCGCGGGTTCGGGAGTGTCGGACCCCCGGCGTACCGTGTTCGACACGATGAGTGCGCTGTTCGAACTCCCCGGAACCAGCCAGGGCGGGTCCGCCGCCGAGCCGAAGACCTCGCGCGGCCGCCAGCTGCTGGAGGGTCTCAACGACCGGCAGCGAGAGGCGGTCACGCACGCGGGATCGCCGCTGCTCATCGTGGCCGGTGCCGGCTCCGGCAAGACCCGGGTGCTCACCCACCGGATCGGCTGGCTGCTCGCCGAGCGCGGCGTGCACCCCGGCGAGATCATGTCGATCACCTTCACCAACAAGGCAGCGGCCGAGATGAAGGAGCGGGTCGACGCGCTGGTCGGCCGCCGGTCCGGCCCGATGTGGGTGTCGACGTTCCACTCGATGTGCGTGCGGATCCTGCGCCGGGAGGCCAAGCACCTGGGGGTGCGCAGCGCCTTCTCGGTGTACGACGCGGACGACACCCGCCGGCTGGTCGGCATCGTCGGCCGGGACCTGGAGCTGGACCCGAAGAAGTACGCCCCGCGGGCGCTGGCCGCGCAGATCTCGAACCTGAAGAACGAGCTGCTCTCGCCGGACGACGCGGCCGAGCGCGCGGCGAACGACCACGAGCGCCGGGTGGCCGAGGTGTACGGCGTCTACCAGGCGCGGCTCCGCCAGGCGAACGCGTTCGACTTCGACGACCTGATCATGGAGACGGTCTCGCTGCTGGACCGGATGCCCGCCGTCGCCGAGTACTACCGGCGCCGGTTCCGGCACGTGCTGGTCGACGAGTACCAGGACACCAACCACGCGCAGTACGAGCTGGTCCGCCAGCTGGTGCTGCCCGCGACGGCGCAGGCCGCCCCGGCCGAGCTGTGCGTGGTCGGCGACTCGGACCAGTCGATCTACGCCTTCCGCGGCGCGAACATCCGCAACATCGTCGAGTTCGAGCAGGACTTCCCGGACGCGCGGACCATCCTGCTCGAGCAGAACTACCGCTCCACCCAGACCATCCTCACCGCGGCCAACCGGGTCATCGCGCGGAACACCGAGCGCCGCGACAAGCGGCTGTGGTCGGACGCGGGCGACGGCGAGAAGCTGGTCGGCTACGTCGCCGACAACGAGCACGACGAGGCGTCGTTCGTCGCCCGCGAGATCGACCGGCTGGTCGACTCCGGCGAGTACCGCAACTCCGACATCGCCGTGTTCTACCGGACCAACAACCAGTCCCGGGTCTTCGAGGACGTCTTCCTCCGGGTCGGGCTGCCCTACCGGGTCGTCGGCGGCGTGCGCTTCTACGAGCGGCGCGAGATCCGGGACGCGCTGGCCTACCTGCGGGTGCTCTCCAACCCGGAGGACACGGTCAGCCTGCGCCGCATCCTGAACGTGCCCAAGCGCGGCATCGGCGACCGGGCCGAGGCGGTCGTCGCCGAGTACGCCGAGCGGGAGCGCACCTCGTTCGCCCGCGCGCTGCGCACCGCGGCCGAGCAGCCGGAGCGGCTGCCCGCGCTGGCCACCCGGTCGCAGCGCAACATCGCCGGGTTCGTCCGGATGCTCGACGAGCTGGGCGAGCTGGTCGAGCGCGGCGACGACACCGCCGAGATCCTGGAGGCCGTCTACGGGCGCACCGGGTACCTGGAGGAGCTGCAGGCCTCCGAGGACCCGCAGGACGGCACCCGGATGGACAACCTCGCCGAGCTGGTCACCGTCGCCCGTGAGTTCGCGGGGGACGCGGCGGTGGCCGACCTGGCGGCGCTGTCGACCGATCCGGACGCCGGGGCCGCACCGGCCACCGACGACCCGGCCACCGACCGCCCGGCCACCGACGGCCCGGCCACCGACGGGCCGGGTGCCGACGACGACATCGCCGCCGGCGTCCCCGAGCCGGGTTCGCTGGCCGCGTTCCTGGAGCGGGTCGCGCTGGTCGCCGACGCCGACTCCATCCCGGACGACGACTCCGGCCTGGTCACCCTGATGACCCTGCACACGGCGAAGGGCCTGGAGTTCCCGGTGGTGTTCCTGACCGGCTGGGAGGACGGGATCTTCCCGCACCTGCGCACCCTCGGCGACCCGAAGGAGCTCGCCGAGGAGCGCCGGCTCGCCTACGTCGGCATCACCCGCGCCGAGCAGCGGCTCTACCTCTCCCGGGCGATCGTCCGGTCCGCGTTCGGGCAGCCGAGCACCAATCCCGCGTCCCGCTTCCTGGACGAGGTGCCGCCGGAGCTCGTCGACTGGCGGCGCACCGAGGAGCAGCTGGTGGCCGAGCGGCCGTCCGCCCCGGTCGGCCGGTTCGGCTTCGGCCGCCGCTCCGGCTCCGACCGCGGCGACTGGAAGGTCCCCGAGCGCAGCCTGAACAACCAGTCCCTGCAGCTCGACGTCGGCGACCGGGTCAACCACGACAAGTACGGCCTGGGCACGGTGGTCGCCTCCGACGGGTCCGGGCCGCGGGCCACGGTGACGATCGACTTCGGCAGCGGCGGCACCGTCCGGCTGATGCTGATCGGCGGCGTGCCGATGCAGAAGCTGTAGCCGGGCGGCTCAGTCGTCGTCGTCGTCCGGATCGGCGACGGCCTCGCTGCGGGTGAGGATCTCGGTGCTGCCGAACGCGCCGGACACGTCCACCCGGACGGGCTGCCCGCCGGTGGTCGCGCACGCGGTCTCGCAGTCCACCGAGCCGAACACCTTCCAGCCGCCCACGGTCACCCGCGCGTCGTCGGGCACGACCACCCGGACCGAGCCGAACAGCACCCCGAGCTCGACCCGGTCGCGGTCCTCGGCGACGCCGACCGTGCGGCTGCCGAACACGACCGTGCCGTCGTCCCCGCCGAGCAGGTGCGAGCCGCCCCACAGGGCGGCGGCGACCAGCGCGATCGTGGTGAGCGTCCCGCCCGCCGTGCGCGCCCACTCCAGGCCGATCTCGCGGGCCCGTGAGGTGGCCGGGGCCGCGCCCGCGCGGGTGGCGGGCGCCCGGTCGTCGGGCGGCAGGTCGTCGGTCAGGCCGGCCAGCTCGGAACGGTGCCGGGCGGCCCACGCCTTGGCCGACCGTTCCTCGTACTCCTCCAGCGTCAGCCGTCCCTCGCCGTGTGCGCGCTGCAGCCGGTCGTCGACCGCCCGCCGCTCGGCGTCCCCGATCCGGTAGTCGTCCCCCACCCGGACATCCTGTCGGGTCGCCTCCGGCGAGGGGAAGGCGGGGACCCGACCCGGTCGGGCGACCGGCTCAGGCGTCCCGGCTGCCGGTGGCGCCGCTGATGTCGAGGCCGCGCGCGGCGAGCCACGGCCGCGGGTCGGTCTTGGTGCCGTCCGCCTCCCACACCTCCAGGTGCAGGTGCGGGCCGGTGGACTGGCCGCGGTTGCCGACCTCGGCGATCTCCTCGCCGGCCCGGACCTGCTGACCGACCTCGACCAGCGAGCGGTTGATGTGCCCGTAGACCGTCGCGGTGCCGTCGTGGTGCCGGAGCACGACCCACATGCCGAACCCGCTGGCCGGCCCGGACTCCTCGACGACGCCGTCGGTGAGGGCGAAGATCGGCGTGCCGATCGGGGCGGCCAGGTCGATCCCGTAGTGCTGCACGCCCCAGCGGGCGCCGAAGCCGGAGGTGAACCGGCCCGAGGTCGGCATCACGAACGGCTCGCCGTCGTAGACGACGGCCTTCGGGGCACCCTGCGACATCGCGGTGGACAGGGCGCGCTCGACCTTGGCGGCCTGCTCACCGAGCCGGGCGGCCTTGGTCAGGTTCTCCACGTCGACCGCGGCCGTCCGCGCCAGATCGGGCACCGACGACGCGGCCGCCAGCTGCTCGCCGCCGATCGCCGAGGTCACCGCGGGTGCGGTCGCCGCGGCCGGCTCGGCGGTCACCGGGAGCATCGCCGACGCGGCGATCCGCTCGTAGGACTCCTCCACCGACGGCGCACCCGCCAGTGCGGGGATGCCGAGGGTGCCCGCCACGGTCTGCCCGGCCGCGACCAGCGCACCGCCGGCTGCGGCGGCGACCGTCACACGGGTGCGCGAGATCGTCGGCGGTGGCGCCGGGAGCCGGTGACCGCCCGCGGTGACCGGCACACGGGGGAGCGTGCCGGGCCGGAGCTCCGGTCGGATGGCGCCGCTGGGGGAGCGGTGGCGCGCCAAGACCTGCCCTTCTGGGTGTTCATGGCGCCGCGGGCCGTTCGCCGGTGGTCGTCGGAGTGGGGGCTCCGTCGGGGGGTGGCGCCGTTCGGGGAGGGCGCCGACCACCGTGATCGGTCCGTGACGTGGACGACGCGACGGTAACCCGCGAGTCGCGGTGTGGCAACGGCGTGCCACCGGGTGGTTGCGGACGGTCGGAGATCATCGACGACCGGTCGGGCCGGTGCGGGGAGCCGTCGCCGGCGTCGTCAGGAGGCGGGGGCGCCGCGCTGGTCGGTGACCGCTTCGGCGGAACCCGGATCGCGCCGTCCGGCCGGGCGCAGCGAGCCGCGCAGCCGCCGGTCGCGGACCCGGTCGTGCTCGCGCCGCTCCTGCTCGCCGCGGGCCAGCGTGCTCGCCACCCAGTGCACCGTCCGCCGGTCGATCGGCAGCGACAGGTGACCGACGTCGTCGAGCCCCAGCTCCTGAACGTCGAGATCGGGATGGCGGAGCCGGGAGTTGCGCTGCGGGAGGATGATCTCGTCCATCCGCGACCAGACCACCAGGAACCGGGTCCGGCAGCCGGGTGCCGGCTCGGCCAGCTCGCGCAGCACGTCCGAGCCGGGTCGCAGCTGGCGGCACAGCGCGGTCGGCGCGAGCCGGGCCAGGTTGCTGCCCGAGTGCGGGCTGCCGAGGGTGACCACGGTGTCGACGACCGCGTCGCCGCCCATCCGCTGCACGTAGTAGCGGGCGATCACCCCGCCCAGCGAGTGTCCGACGATGTGCACCTTCTCCGAGCCGGTCACCTCGCGCAGCCGCTCGACGTGGCCGTGCAGCTCGTGCGCGGCACTGCGCAGGTCCCCGGTGAGCAGGCTGTAGTTGATGGCGTTCACCACACCGAACCCGCGGCGGCGGAGCTCGTGGGCGAAGACGGTGAACACCGAACGGTTGTCCATGATGCCGTGGATCAGCAGGATCGGGGTGCCCGCCGCGGCCGGGTCGGCGACCACCAGGCTGCGCTTGACCGGGGGCAGCGAGTCGGTGCGGTAGTGGCCGTGCGGGCGGACCGTCTCCTCCGCCAGGCCGACCGGGTAGAGCGCCACGTGCGCGGTGAGCCAGGCCCACTCCACGGCCAGGCCACGCAGGCCGGCGGGCGAGGTGAAGGTGCGCAGCGCGTACCCGGCAGCCTGCCCGAGGTCGAGGGCCAGGGACGGGACCCCGGCGGCCGCCGCGCGCAGGCGCCGCCATCCGGGTAGCGCCGTCGCCATGATCGAACGATAGGTCAGAAACGTCACCGCAACCAGACGGCAAAACGGTCAGGGCTGACCGGGGTCCGTCGCCCGCGGTCATCGGTGACTGCTCTTGCGGGGTGACAGCAGTCACCAGGACCAGGTCAGGACGGGTGCGGCCGGTCTGGTTAGGCTCCCCGACGCAGCACGACCGACGTCCGCGACCGCTGCCGCCTCCCCTGTGCGGGGCGCCCCCGGGAGAAGCCGGGCCGCGCCGGTCGCGACGAGAGCGAAGTGGAGCGGGAGAGCCGAGTGGACCTGTACGAGTACCAGGCGAAGGATCTCTTCGCCGCGCACGGAGTCCCGGTGCTGCCGGGCAGGACCGTGGACAACGCCGCCGACGCGGCGGCCGCGGCGGCCGAGCTGGGCACCGCCGTCGTGGTGAAGGCTCAGGTCAAGACCGGCGGCCGGGGCAAGGCCGGTGGCGTCAAGCTGGCCGAGAACGCGGACGAGGCCAAGGAGAAGGCCGAGGCCATCCTCGGGCTGGACATCAAGGGCCACACCGTCCACCAGGTGCTGGTGACCGAGGCCAGCGACATCGCCGAGGAGTACTACTTCTCGTTCCTGCTGGACCGCTCCAACCGCACCTTCCTGGCCATGTGCTCGGCCGAGGGCGGCATGGAGATCGAGCAGCTGGCCGTCGAGCGGCCGGACGCGCTGGCCCGGATCGCGATCGACCCGATCGCCGGTGTCGACAAGGCCAAGGCCGACGAGATCGTCGCCGCGGGCAAGATCCCGGCGGCGGTGGCCGACGAGGCCGCGACCGTGATCGTCAAGCTGTGGGAGACCTTCGTCTCCGAGGACGCCACGCTGGTCGAGGTCAACCCGCTGGTCCGCGACCCGCAGGACAAGGTGATCGCGCTCGACGGCAAGGTCACCCTGGACGAGAACGCCGGCTTCCGGCACCCGGCGCACGCCGAGCTGGTCGACGAGCGCACCGAGAACCCGCTCGAGGCGAAGGCGAAGGCCAAGGGCCTCAACTACGTCAAGCTCGACGGCGGCCAGGTCGGCATCATCGGCAACGGCGCGGGCCTGGTCATGAGCACCCTGGACGTCGTCGCCTACGCCGGTGAGGCGCACGGTGGCGTGAAGCCCGCCAACTTCCTCGACATCGGCGGCGGCGCCTCGGCGCAGGTCATGGCCGACGGCCTGGACGTCATCCTGGGCGACGACGAGGTCAAGAGCGTCTTCGTCAACGTCTTCGGCGGCATCACCGCCTGCGACGCGGTCGCCAACGGCATCGTCGAGGCGCTGAAGATCCTCGGCGACGAGGCGACCAAGCCGCTGGTCGTCCGGCTGGACGGCAACAACGTCGACGAGGGACGTCAGATCCTCGCCGACGCGAACCACCCGCTCGTCACCGTGGTGGGCACGATGGACGACGCGGCCGCCAAGGCCGCCGAGCTCGCGAACGCTGGAGCCTGAGACATGTCGATCTTCCTCAACGAGAACAGCAAGGTCATCGTCCAGGGCATCACCGGCGGCGAGGGCACCAAGCACGCCACCAAGATGCTGGCCTCGGGCACGAACATCGTGGGCGGCGTGAACGCCCGCAAGGCCGGGACCACCCACACCGTGGGCGACAAGGACGTCCACGTGTTCGGCACGGTCGAGGAGGCGATCAAGGAGACCGGCGCCGACGTGTCGGTGCTGTTCGTCCCGCCGAAGTTCGCCAAGGACGCCGTGATCGAGGCGATCGACGCCGAGATCCCGCTCGCCGTCGTGATCACCGAGGGCATCCCGGTGCACGACTCGGCGTACTTCTGGGCGCACGCCGTCGCGAAGGGCAACCGGACCCGGATCATCGGCCCGAACTGCCCCGGCATCATCTCCCCGGGGAAGTCCAACGCGGGCATCATCCCGGCGAACATCGCCGGCCCCGGCAAGATCGGTCTGGTGTCGAAGTCCGGCACGCTGACCTACCAGATGATGTTCGAGCTGCGTGAGTTCGGCTTCTCCACCGCGATCGGCATCGGCGGCGACCCGGTCATCGGCACCACCCACATCGACGCCCTCGAGGCGTTCGAGGCGGACCCGGAGACCGAGGCCATCGTGATGATCGGCGAGATCGGCGGTGACGCCGAGGAGCGGGCCGCCGACTTCATCAAGGCGAACGTCACCAAGCCGGTCGCCGGGTACGTCGCGGGCTTCACCGCGCCGGAGGGCAAGACGATGGGCCACGCCGGCGCCATCGTGTCCGGCTCGGCCGGCACCGCGCAGGCGAAGAAGGAGGCCCTCGAGGCCGCGGGCGTGAAGGTCGGCAAGACGCCGTCCGAGACCGCCGCGCTGATGAAGGAGATCCTCTCCTCGAAGTAGCAGGCACTCGCCGACGCACGCGCGGGCCCCGGGATCGTCTCCCGGGGCCCGCGCGTTCGCGTGGTGCCTCACCCGACCGGGTGGCCCGATCGGCTAGCGTGCGACCGAGCAGTCCTGTCGCCGACGCCGCGCCCGTCGCGGCCCGCTGGAGTAGCCGTCATGACGAGCCACCAGCCCGCCTCCCCGGGGGCCGCACCCCCTGCCCGACCCGCGGAGGCCGGTGATCCCGGCACCCTCCAGGGAGGTCCGGCGCGGCTCGCGGTGCTGGGCGGCGGGGCGCTGGCCCTGATCTCGCTGATCGCGGCGTTCTTCGACGCCGGCGCGGGCAGCCTGCTCCCGCTGACGCTGGTCGTCGGTGGCGGGATCGCGGGCACCCTGTCGCTGCTGCCCGGCACCGGCCGCACCCTGGTCGCCGGGGTGGCGCTCACCGGAACCGGGTTCCTGACGATGCTGTTCCTGTTCACCGCGAGCGGCAGCCCGGTGTCCGCGGGTGCGGCGGGCTGGATCTCGCTGGCGTTCGCCCTGCTCGCCGCGGCCGCGCTGCTCTACGGGCAGCTCCTGCTGTCCGGGGTGCTGTCGGCGCCCGCGCCGCGGCCGGCCCGGCCGTCGCACGTGGCCGAGCAGCCGTGGGCCACGCCGGGGCTGCCGCAGCCCGGCTACCCCGGTCAGCCCGGGCCCGGCCAGTTCCAGCAGCCCGGATACGGCCAGTACGGCGCCGTCCCCGGCCACTACGGCGTGGGGCAGCAGGCCGCGCCCGGTTACGGCCAGCACGCCCAGCACGCCCAGCCGCCGGGGCAGTACCCGGGCCCGTACGGCCAGCCCGGTTACGCCGGTCCGCAGCCGGGCGGTCACACGCCCGGGGCGCATCCCTCGGGGGTGCCGTCCGGCGGTGCGTTCTCCGGGATCGCCTACGGCGAGCGGCCGGTCGCGGCGTCCGAGCCGGGTGGGTACGGGCAGGCGCCGGGCCAGCAGTACCCGGGTCAGCCGGGTGCGGGCCAGCCGGCCGCGGGTCAGCCGGGTGCGGGTCAGCAGGCGGCCGGTCAGCCGGGTGCGGGTCAGCCGGCGTCCCCGGGTGTGCCCGCTGGTCATGATGCTTCCGCCGGCCAGCAGGTGCCGGCCCAGCCGGCCGCGCCGTCGTCGTCCGGTCAGCCCGCGCCGGGGCTCTCCCCGGCCGCCCAGCCCGGCTCGGCGCTCCCCGAGCAGGGGCAGGCGTCCTCGCCGGCCCACCCGGTCCCGGCCCAGTCCCCGTCGCCCCAGTCCGGGGCACCCCGGTCGGTGTCCCAGCATTCCGCGGGGCAGTCGGAGTGGGCGCCGGGACCGTCCGGGACCGCCCAGCCGGGGACGCCGGCCGATCCGCCGCCCAGCACCCGCCCCTACGGCGGCGAGGACGTCCCCGGCGCCGAGCCCGGCGCCGGTGCGGCCTCCTCGGCGGGCCACCGGCAGCCGGATCCCGCCGGGAACGCCCCGGACGACGAGGCGACCCGCGCACTGCGCACCGACGGCGGCTCGTCGGGCTGAGCCGGGACGCGGGTGACGGTGACCGCCGTCCCCGGCGTGCCTGCCGTCGGTGGCGTCCCGGCGCTGCGACCCTGACCGGGTGAGCACCCCGTCCCGGCCCACCCGCGGCCGTCCCGCGTCCCGTTCCCGGACGACCGGCTCCGCGGCCGGCCGGACCCGCGGCGGGGTGCGCGACGCGGGCGTCGCCGAGCGCGGCCGGTCCCGTGACGGCGGTGCCCCGGATCGGGGGGCGTCCCGTGACGCGGGTGCCGCCGAGCGCGGTCGGTCCCGTGACGGCGTTGCTGTCGAGGGCGGCCGGTCCCGTGACGGCGGTGCCGCCGACCGCGGCCGAACCCGTGACGCGGGTGTCGCCGACCGCGGCCGGCCCCGTGACGCGGGTGCCGCGGAGCGTGGCCGGTCCCGCGACGGGACTGCGGCCGGGCGCGGCCGGTCCCGTGGCACGGCCCGCGCGGGCGGTCCCGGCGGGCGACCGGAGCGCGGCGGCACCGGGCACGGTCTGGACCGGCTGCGGGTGCTGCTCGCCTCGACGATGGGGGCGGTGCTGGCCGGCTACACGATGCTGGTCCCGGTCGCCGCACTGCTCACCGGTACCGGCGGTGCCCCGGTCACCGCGGACGGCGCGCTCGCCGCGGCCGTCCCCATGTGGCTGGCCGCCCACCAGATCCCGATCGCGCTGGACGGGCATCCGCTCGGCGTCCTCCCGCTGCTGCCGACGATCGTGGTCGTCGTGCTGGTCGGCTGCTTCTCGCGCTGGGCGGTGCGCCGGCTCGGCGGGCGGGTCCGGCACGACGCGGGAGCCGTGGTCGCGAGCCAGGCCGGCGCCGCGGCGGCCGTCGCCGTGCTGGCCGGTGCGCTGCTGCCGCGGGAGATGGCGGTCACCGCGCCGTGGGCGTCGCTGGTCGGTGCCGGGCTGATCGGCGGCACCGCCGCCGGGGTGGGCGTCGTCCACGCCTGCGGGCTCCCGGTGGCCTGGCGCCGGGTGCTGGCGGGCTGGCCGGGGGTGGCGTTGGCCGGGATCCGGGTGGCGGCCACCGGCCTGCTGCTCACCGCCGCGCTCGTGCTGACCGCGGCGCTGCTGATCACCGCGCCCGCGGTGACCGACATCGCCCTGCGGCTCGGCCCCGGGATGGGCGCCGCGACCGGGGTGCTCGTGCTGACCGTGGGCTACCTGCCGAACGCGCTCGTCGGCGCGCTGTCCTGGGCGACCGGGCCGGGCGTGACGATCGGCATCGCCACCTCCGGGCCGCTGGCCGCCGAACCCGGCCCGATGCCGCCGTTCCCGCTCACCGCGGTCCTCCCGGTGACGGCCGTCCCGACCGCCGCACCGCTGGTGCTGCTGTTCCCGGTGGCGGTGGGCGTGCTGACCGGGCTGGCCTGCCGGCGTGCGCTGCCCACCGGCGCCCCCACCGCGGACCGGATCGCCGCGCCGGTGACGGCGGCCGCCGTCACCGCCGTCGGGGCGGCGGTGCTCGCCACCGTGGCCGGTGGCCCGCTCGGCGGCGGCCCGTACGACCCGGTGTCCTTCCACCCCGGTGCCCTCTTCGGGGCGGTGCTGCTCCTGGTCGGTCTGCCCGCGCTGCTCACCTGCGCCGGGCCGGAGCTGGCCCGGCACGTCCCGATGGGCAGCGCGACCGGTCGCCGTCCGTCCGCGCGCCCGGCGCCCGCGCGATCCCGCGGTGCGCGCCAGGGCCGCCCGGCCACGGTCGGTGACCTCGTCGAACGGCACCGCACCTCGGGCTCCGGGGCCCCCGGCCGGGCATCCGCCGCGACCCCGGCCGGGCGCTCGGCCGACGACCCGGATCCGGGCAGCGCCACCGACCACCGCGCCACCGGCCACCGCGCCGACCAGGACAGCGCCGACCAGGACAGCACCGGCCAGGACAGCACCGATCGCGGCAGCGCCGACGACGACGGTGCCGACCACAGCACCGCCGACCACAGCACCGCCGACCACAGCACCGCCGATCGCGACAGCGCCGCCGACGACAGCCCCGATCGCAGCGCCATCGATCACCGCGCCGACCACGGCAGCGCCGACCACAGCACCACCGACGGCGACAGTCCCGACGGCGACAGCGCCGACCGCGACAGGTGAGCACCGCGCCACCGACAACGGCAGCACCGCCGATCCCGGCGACCATGGTGCGACCGGCAGCCATGGGGCGACCGGCGACCACAGGGCGATCGGCAGCCACGGCGACACCGGCGGTCGCGGCACCACCGGCACCCCCGGCGAACCGGGCGGCGAGCCGGACCGCTGACCGCCGCCGGACCTCCCACCCGGCCCGGACAGGGCCCCGGCACCGCCCGGCGGGCCCCCGCCTACCCTGGCCTGTGCAGCGGGACGGCCCGCGGGGCGATGTCGAGGGAGAGCGGTGGGCGCGGACGAACAGCCGGTGACCGGCCGGTTCCGGATCGTCGTCCTGATCTCGGGCGGCGGGACCCTGCTCCAGGCACTGCTCGACGCGGCGGGCCCGGAGTTCGCAGTGGTCGCGGTCGGCGCCGACCGGCCGGGGGCCGCCGGGCTGGACCGGGCACGCGCCGCCGGCCTGCCCACCTTCGTCGAACGGGTCGGTGACCATCCCGACCGCGCGGCATGGAACCGGGCGCTCGCCGCCGCCGTGACGGCACACCGGCCGGACCTCGTCGTCGGGGCCGGCTTCATGAAGCTCGTCGCACCGGCTTTCCTGGACGCGCTCGGATGCCCGATGCTGAACACGCACCCGGCCCTGCTGCCGGCGTTCCCCGGCGCGCACGCGGTGCGTGACGCGCTGGCCGCCGGGGTGGACGTCACCGGCGCGACCGTGCACGAGGTCGACGCGGGACTGGACACCGGGCCGGTGCTCGCGCAGGCGGAGGTGCCGGTACTCCCGGGCGACGACGAGACCGTCCTGCACGAGCGGATCAAGACCGAGGAACGACGGCTGCTGGTCGGGACGGTGCGGCGGCTCGCCGCATCGGGGACCACCGCCTCCGAACCCACGAGGTGAACATGAGTGAGCGCAGGCCGGTCCGCCGGGCCCTGATCAGCGTCTACGACAAGGCCGGGCTGCTGGACCTGGCGACCGGGCTGCACGCCGCGGGGGTGGAGATCGTCTCGACCGGCTCGACCGCCGCGCGGATCGCCGACGCCGGCGTGCCGGTCACCGCGGTCGAGGAGGTCACCGGGTTCCCGGAGTGCTTCGACGGCCGGGTGAAGACCCTGCACCCGCGGGTGCACGCCGGGCTGCTGGCCGACACCCGCAAGCCCGAGCACGTCGACCAGCTGGAGCAGCTGGGCATCGCGCCGTTCGACCTGCTGGTGTCCAACCTGTACCCGTTCCGGGAGACGGTGGCCTCCGGCGCCGGCCGGGACGAGATCGTCGAGCAGATCGACATCGGCGGTCCGGCGATGGTGCGGGCGTCGGCGAAGAACCACGACAGCGTCGCCGTCGTGGTCGACCCGGCCCGGTACGACTGGGTGCTGGAGCAGGTCGCCGCGGGCGGGTTCGTGATCGAGGACCGGCGCGGGCTGGCGGCCGAGGCGTTCCGGCACACCGCGGGCTACGACGTCGCGGTGGCGTCCTGGATGGGCGGCGAGCTGGCGCCCGAGCAGGACGCCGGGCCGTTCCCGACCTGGATCGGCGCCACCTGGAACCGGGAGCGGTCGCTGCGCTACGGCGAGAACCCGCACCAGGCCGCCGCGCTCTACACCGACGGCGCCCCCGGCCTCGCCGGTGCCGAGCAGCTGCACGGCAAGGAGATGTCCTACAACAACTTCGTCGACGCCGACGCCGCCTGGCGGGCCGCGCACGACCACGGTGACCAGCCGACCGTCGCGGTGATCAAGCACGCGAACCCGTGCGGCATCGCGGTCGGCACCGACGTCGCGCAGGCGCACCGCAAGGCCAACGCCACCGACCCGGTGTCCGCCTTCGGCGGCGTGATCGCGGTCAACGGCGAGGTCTCGGTGGAGCTGGCCGAGCAGGTCGCGGAGATCTTCACCGAGGTGGTGGTCGCCCCCTCCTACGCCGACGGTGCGCTGGAGGTGCTGTCGCGCAAGAAGAACGTCCGCCTGCTGCGGATCCCCGGCGAGGTCGCCCGATCCGGCGTGGAGCTGCGGCCGATCTCCGGCGGGGTGCTCGTCCAGCAGCGCGACCT
Organism: Pseudonocardia kongjuensis; assembly: GCF_039526905.1. Classification (NCBI taxonomy): domain Bacteria; kingdom Bacillati; phylum Actinomycetota; class Actinomycetes; order Pseudonocardiales; family Pseudonocardiaceae; genus Pseudonocardia; species Pseudonocardia kongjuensis. Next base: position 104,531 of record NZ_BAAAJK010000053.1, read on the forward strand.
GGTCGACGCCGACGGTGACGACCCGGCGGCGTGGAAGCTCGTCACCGGCGACCCGGTCGCCGAGGAGACGCTCGCCGACCTGGCGTTCGCCTGGCGCGCCTGCCGCGCGGTGAAGTCGAACGCGATCCTGCTCGCGCACGACGGCGCCGCGGTCGGGGTCGGCATGGGCCAGGTCAACCGGGTGGACGCGGCCAAGCTCGCGGTGCAGCGGGCCGGGGACCGGGCGCGCGGCTCGGTCGCGGCCTCGGACGCGTTCTTCCCGTTCCCGGACGGGCTGGAGGTGCTGCTCGACGCCGGCGTCGCCGCCGTCGTGCAGCCCGGCGGATCGGTGCGCGACGAGCAGGTGATCGCCGCCTGCGCGAAGGCGGGCGTCCCGATGTACCTGACCGGGACCCGGCACTTCGCGCACTGACCTCGTCCCCCGGCCGTCGGCCCGGGTCGCCGCGGGCGGCCCGGGCCGCGCCGTGTCCGGGGTCCGTGAGCAGCCCGGCCGAAACTGTCGGGGTGCCGTGCGACGGTGCTCCGCATCGGCCCGGGCATCCCCCGACCGGGGGCTGCACAGCGCCGGGCCGGGCCCTATGATTCGAACGTAAGTTCGAGCACGCGCCGTCTTCCCCACGGCGTGCCGGGCAGGTTCCGGCCGGTCAGCTGACCGGCCACGGTGCGTGGAGCGGGGGAGGTCCGTGTGGTGAGGGCCGTGCAGTGGTGAGGGCCGTGCAGTGGTGGGCCGTGCAGTGGTGGGCCGTGCAGTGGTGAGCGCAGTGGATGCCGGTGCGGGTGGGGACCCGGAGCCGGTGTTCGACCCGGCGGAGGTGTCGGGCCCGGTGATCGGCGCCGGGTACACGGGGACGGACGGGGAGCCCGTCCCCGTGGGCCGCGCCGGTCCCGGCGATGCCGGGTCCGGCGCCCCGGTCGGTGCGTCACCCGCGGACCGGCTGGCCGCGGCGCGGCGGGTGCTGCACCGGATGGAGGCCCGGGCGGATCCGGAGCGGTCCCGGCCGCGCGGGGTCCCCCGCACCGGGCCCGCGCGCCCGGCCGGTACCGCGACAGGTGCCGCCGCAGGGATCGACGACGCGCCGGGCGATCCGGTGCTGCCGGTGCCCGGCCCGCTGTCCGGGCTGCTGCCCGGGGGTGGATTGCGCCGCGGCTCCACGGTCGCGGTCGGCGCCGGGTCCGGCGCCGGATCGCTGCTGTTCGCCCTGCTGGCCGCGGCCTCCGCGGAGGGCGCCTGGGCCGGGGTGGTCGGCCGTCCGGGCCTGGGGGCGACGGCGGCGGCCGAGAGCGGTGTCCGGCTGGACCGGCTGGCGCTGGTCCCGGATCCGGGGATCGACGTGGTGCCGGTCGCCGCGGCCCTGCTCGACGGGCTGGATCTGGTCGTGGTGGCGGGCCCGGAGCGGGCCGGGCTGCGCGCGGCGGACCGGCAGCGGCTGGCGGCCCGCGCCCGGCAGCGCGGGGCGGTGCTGCTGGCGCTGGGCCCCTGGCCGGGGGCGGACCTGCGGCTGCACTGCGAGCGGGCGCGCTGGGAGGGTGCCGGCCGGGGGACGGGCCGGCTCCGGTCGCGCCGGGTGGAGGTGCGCGCGCACGGCCGCGGGATCGGGCCGGCGGGGTGGGGCGTCGAGGTGCTGCTGCCGGGCCCGGGCGGGACCGTCGTCGAGGCCCCGGCCGGTCCCGGAACCGCCGTCGCACCGGCCGGGCTGCCGGCACCGGCCGGGCAGGCCGCACCGGCCGCAGTGGCCGCGCCGGCCGGAGTGTCCGCACCGGCCGCACCGGCCGTAGTGGCCGCATCGCCCGGGCCGGCCGCCGCGGTGCGGGTGGCCGGATGAGCGCCGCGGCCCGGGTGCTCGCGGTCTGGTCCCCGGACTGGCCGGTCACCGCGGCGGCCCGGGCCGCGCACGTGCCGGTGCACCGTCCGGCGGCGGTGTTCCACGCCAACCGGGTGCTGGCCTGCTCGGCGAACGCCCGCAGGCACGGGGTGCGCCGCGGCCTGCGCCGGCGCGAGGCACAGGCCCGCTGCCCGGGGCTCGCGGTGCTCGCGCCGGATCCCGGCCGGGACGCCCGGCTGTTCGAGCCGGTCGCGGCGGCGGTCGAGGAACTCGCCCCCGGCGTCGAGGTGGTCCGGCCCGGGCTGCTGGTGCTGCCCGCGCGCGGCCCGGTCGGCTGGTTCGGCGGCGAGCGGGCCGCGGTGGAACGGCTGATCGACCAGGTCGCGCTGCGGGCCGCCACCGAGTGCCAGATCGGGATCGCGGACGGGATGTTCGCCGCCGGGCTCGCGGCCCGCCGCGGGCGCGGGGTGCCGGCGGGCCGGTCGGCGGAGTTCCTGGCCCCGCTGGAGGTCGCCGAGCTGGACCGGGATCCGGATGTCGACCGGTCCGCGCTGGTCGATCTGCTGCGCCGGCTCGGCCTGCGGTCGCTGGGGGCGTTCGCGGAGCTCGCCGAGGCCGACGTCGCCTCCCGGTTCGGTGCCGACGCGGTGGCCGCGCACCGGCTGGCCCGGGGCCTCGATCCGCGCCCCCCGGCCCGCCGGGTGCCGCCGGAGGAGCTGGCCGCGGCGATCGAGCTGGATCCGCCGGTGGACCGGGTGGACGCGGCCGCGTTCGCCGCCCGCGGGCTGGCGACCCGGCTGCACGAGGCGCTCGCCGGGCACGGTCTGGCCTGCACCCGGCTCGGGGTGCACGCACGCACCGAGGGCGGGGAGGAGCTGCTGCGGGTCTGGCGGTGCGCCGAGCCGCTGACCCCGGGCGGCACGGTCGACCGGGTGCGCTGGCAGCTCGACTCGTGGCTCGGGCGCGGCGGCTCGGGCACGCTCGTCGCGCTGCGCCTGACCCCGGAGGACACGGTGCAGGCCGGCGCGCTGCAACGCGGGCTGTGGGGCGACGTCGGCGAGTCCGACGAGCGGGCCGGGCGGGCGCTGGTCCGGGTGCAGGCGCTGCTCGGCCCGGAGGCGGTGCTCACCGCGGTCCCGGTCGGCGGGCGGGACCCGGGCGAACGGGTCCGGCTGGTGCCCTGGGGGGAGGAGCGGACCCCCGTGGGCGCGGGCGCCTCACCGAAGGACCCGCCGCCGTCCTGGCCGGGGCGGTTGCCCGCGCCGTCCCCGGCGACGGTGCCGCCGGAGCCGGTGCCGGTCCGGCTGCTCGCGGCCGGCGGCACCGAGGTGCACCCGGCCGCCCCGGACCTGCTCGACGGCGTCCCGCACCGGATCTCCGGGGGCGGCGGTCCGGACCGGGAGATCACCGGGTGGGCAGGCCCCTGGCCGGTCGGGGCCCGCTGGTGGGTGCCGGGGGACCCCGGCCCGGCGGTGCGGGTGCAGGCCGTCCTCGCCGACGGGACGGCGCTGCTGCTGGTGCACCGGGCCGGTGGCTGGGCGGTGGCCGGTGTCTACGACTGAGGCGCCGCCGACCGGGCGGGCCCGGCCCGGCGGCTCACCTTGCCGGCACCCCGGACAGGTCCACCGCGAACCGGCCGATCGCCGAGCCCATCGCGGTGAGGTTGCGGTCCAGCGCCGTGCGGTCGATGTTGGTCAGCCGGTCGCAGGCGGTGTGGTAGCAGGGATCGAACGACTGGCCCGCCGTGCCGCCCCACTTCTGCGCCTGCTCCGGGGTCTTCTGCTCCTCGGCACCGGTGAACAGGCCCCCCGCCGGGATCCCGGCGTCGATGAAGGGCCCGTAGTCCGAGCGGCCGTCGAAGGCGGTCCCCTCCGGGCCGGTCACACCGGCGGCGACGAGCGCCTCGGTCAGCACCCGCTCCGCGGTGTCCGAGCCGGGCGGCCCGGGCTCGCCGCCGAGCCCGTCGGAGTCGTCGCCGTCGTAGACGAGGTAGGCCGGGTTCGGGGAGGCGACCATGTCGAAGTTCAGATACAGCGCGATCCGGGCCCGGTCCTCGTCGGAGAGCCCCTCGACGTACCGCGCCGCACCGACCAGGCCGATCTCCTCGGCGCCCCACCAGGCGAAACGCACCTTCTGCGCCGCGGGCGGGGTGGCGCCGAGCTGCTGCGCGACCTCCAGCAGCGCCGCGCTGCCGCTGCCGTTGTCGTTGATGCCGGCCCCCTCGGGCGCCGAGTCCAGGTGCGCCCCGGCGACCAGCACCCGGTCCGGGTCGCCGGTCGTCGTCTCGGCGATCACGTTGCGCGAGGTCTGCTGCTCGATCGTCGTGTCCAGCAGCAGGGTCGCCTGCTGCCCGTCCTGCAGTCCCTCGCCCGCGGACCGGGTCACCGACGCGGTCGGGACCACCTCCGGGGTGTCGCCCAGGGTGGCGGGCAGCGCGGCGTCCTCGGTGTTCACGATGATCACCGCACCGGCCCCGGCTGCCCCGGCCAGCTGGGACTTCTGCCCGAACGGGCAGACCCCCCGCTCGACGACGGCGATCGCCCCGGCCGGCATCCCGGCGTAGTCCTCCGCCTCGCAGCCCGGCGTCGGGTCCTGCGGGGTGCGCGCCCGCACGGACAGCGGCGCGGTCAGCCCGCCGGGCGGGGTGGCGGGGGAGAAGCTGAGCACCTCGGTGGGGACGGGCGCGTCCGCGACCGTCAGCCGGGCGTCGTTCGAGGTGAAGGTGCGGACGTCGAACGAGGGGGTCTGCACCTCGAACCCGGCCTCGCGCAGCTCGCCCACCACGTAGTCGAGGCTCGCGTCGTAGCCGGAGGTGCCGACCGCGCGGTTGCCGTCGTTCGCGTCGGCGATGCGCTCGAACTCCTGCAGGTGGGCGTAGGCGGCGTCGGCGCTGACCGCGGCGGCGAGCCGCTCCGGCAGACCGGGATCGGCCTGGCCGGCGCCGGCCGCGCCGGTGTCCAGGGTCGCCGCCGCGCCGGGCCCGGCGGGCACGTTGGCGCACGCCGCCAGCGCGGCCGCGGTGATCCCGGCACCGAGCACGCGTGCCCATCGGCGGCCGGTGCGCCGCCCCGGTGCGCCCGCCGCTCCTGTCGTTCCCCTCGTTCCCGACCGCATGGCCCCCCACCCCCGCTGCCCGGCCCGGCGCCGGTCGTCGTCCGTGCCGTCCACAACGGCCGAGCATCCGGCATCGGGTGTGGACACGCCGTGAAACGGCGATCACGACACGGTAGCGGTGATCGGCCGTCCGGGCCTGCCACGACCGGCGCGGCCGCGGCCGGTCGGCCCGTCCGCGTGCCTGTCCACGTGCCTGTCCACGGCCTATCCACGGTCGGATCTCAGCCGTCCCACAGGTTCGGCTGGTGGAATCGGATCCGTCGGCGGGGAGCGACCCGCCGACGGATCCGAGGGCCTTCCGAGTGGCCCCGCGGCCCGGCGCTGGGGAGCGGCCGGTGTCGCGGAGGAGCTCGGTACCGCCGTGCGGGGCCGGCCGGTGCTGGGGAGCTGCCGGCCGGTCCCCGCACGGCCGGCCCCGGGTCCGCGATCCGGGACTCCCGTTCGAACTTGTGTTCGACTATGCTCCGGTGCGTGGGCTGGCAGAACCCGGATGTCCCGTGGTCCGAGCTGGAGAGTGCGCTCTCCGGCCGCTCGGTCACGGGTTCGTCGCTGAGCGGCGGGCCGGAGGCCGACGGGGGCGACTCCCCGGCCTGGTCCGCGCACCGCGGCCCCTACCGGCCGCCGGAGGGCCTGCGCCCGGCCCCGGCCGGCGTGGTCCCCTATGCGGAGCTGCACTGCCACTCGCACTTCAGCTTCCTCGACGGCGCGAGCTCACCGGAGGAGCTGGTCGAGCGGGCGGCCGAGCTGGGCCTGGAGGCGGTCGCGCTCACCGACCACGACGGGATGTACGGCGTGGTCCGGTTCGCCGAGGCCGCCCGGGCGCTGGGGATGCGGACCGTGTTCGGCGCCGAGCTGAGCCTGGGGCTGTCCGCCCCGCAGGCCGGTGCCGCCGACCCGGAGGGCGAGCACCTGCTCCTGCTGGCCCGCGGCCCGTCCGGATACCGGGCGCTGTGCCGCACGATCTCCACTGCGCAGATGCGCGGTGGGGAGAAGGGCCGCCCGGTCTACGAGATCGACGAGGTGGTCGCCGACACCGCGGGCGAGGTCGTCGTGCTGACCGGCTGCCGGAAGGGCGCGGTGCGCCGGGCACTCGACCGGGGCGGTCCGGCGGCCGCCGCGGCCGAGCTGGAGCGCCTGGTGCGGTGGTTCGGCCGGGAGCACGTCCGGGTCGAGCTGACCGCGCACGGCGATCCGTGCGACACCGAGCGGAACGACGCGCTGGCCGCGCTGGCGGCTGCGGCCGGGGTGGACACCGTCGCGACCACCGCCGCGCACTACGCGACACCGGACCGGGCGCCGCTGGCGGCCACGGTCGCCGCGGTGCGGGCCCGCCGCAGCCTAGACGAGATCGACCCCTGGCTGCCCGCCGCGGGCACCGCGCACCTGCGTTCGGGGGCGGAGATGGCACTGCGGTTCGAGCAGCGGTACCCGGGCGCGGTCGCCCGGGCCGCGGAGCTGGGCCGGGAGCTGGCGTTCGAGCTGCACCTGGTGGCCCCGGACCTGCCACCGTTCGACGTGCCGCCGGGCGAGACCGAGGCGACCTGGCTGCGGAAGCTGACCCGGATCGGTGTCATGACCCGGTACGGCAGCGAGGCCGAGCACCCGTTCGCCGCGCACACCGTGCAGCGCGAGCTGGCGATCATCGAGCGGAAGAACTTCCCCGGCTACTTCCTGATCGTGCACGACATCGTGGACTTCTGCCGCCGCTCGGGGATCTTCTGCCAGGGCCGGGGCTCCGCGGCGAACTCCGCGGTCTGCTACGCGCTGGGCATCACGAACGTCGACGCGGTGCGGCACGGCCTGCTGTTCGAGCGGTTCCTGTCCCCGGACCGGGACGGCTATCCCGACATCGACCTGGACATCGAGTCCGGTCGCAGGGAGGAGGCCATCCAGTACGTGTACCGCCGCTACGGCAGGTTGTTCGCCGCGCAGGTCGCGAACGTCATCACCTACCGGCCGCGGTCGGCGGTCCGCGACACCGCCCGCGCGCTCGGGTTCTCGCCCGGCCAGCAGGACGCGTGGAGCAAGCGGATCGAGCGGTGGCACGCCCTGGAGGCGGAGGCGCTGCCGCAGGACATGCCCGACCGGCTCGTCGAGCTGGCCGGCCAGCTGCTGGGGGCGCCCCGGCACCTGGGCATCCACTCCGGCGGGATGGTCATCTGTGACCGCCCGGTGTCCGAGGTCGTCCCGGTGGAGTGGGCCCGGATGGCGGACCGCACGGTCGTGCAGTGGGACAAGGAGGACTGCGCCACCGCGGGGCTGGTCAAGTTCGACCTGCTCGGCCTGGGGATGCTCACCGCGCTGCACCTGATGGTGGACCTGGTCGCCGAGCACGAAGGCACCCGGATCGCGCTGCACGAGATCGGCGAGTCCGATCCGGAGGTCTACGCGATGCTGTCGCGTGCGGACTCGGTCGGGGTGTTCCAGGTGGAGTCCCGGGCCCAGATGGCGACGCTGCCGCGGCTGCGCCCGCGCGAGTTCTACGACCTGGTCGTCGAGGTCGCGCTGATCCGGCCCGGCCCGATCCAGGGCGGCTCGGTGCACCCCTACATCCGCCGCCGCAACGGCCTCGAGGAGTGGGAGCACGATCACGAGCTGCTGCGCCCGGCGCTGGACAGGACCCTGGGCATCCCGCTGTTCCAGGAACAGATGATGCAGATCGCGGTCGACGTGGCCGGGTTCTCCGCCGCCGAGGCTGACGAGCTGCGCCGGGCGATGGGGGCCAAACGGTCCACCGAGCGGATGGAGCGGCTGCGTACCCGGTTCTTCGACGGGATGGCGGCGAACGGGATCACCGGCGAGCCGGCCGACCGGATCTTCACCCGGATGCTGGCGTTCGCGAACTTCGGTTTCCCGGAGAGCCACTCGATCAGCTTCGCCGCGCTCGTCTACTACTCGGCGTGGTTCAAGCGCTACCACCCGGCGGCCTTCTGCGCGGCGCTGCTCAACGCCCAGCCGATGGGTTTCTACTCGCCGCAGTCGCTGGTCGCCGACGCGCGCCGGCACGGGGTGCCGGTCCGCGGGCCGGACGTGAACCACGGCCGCGCCGACGCGATCCTGCAGGCCGTGCCGGAGGACGAACGGACGGGCACCGGCGGCCGGGCGGTCCGGCTCGGCCTGTCCGGGGTCCGGACGATCGGCGCCGAGCTGGCCGCGACGATCGACGCCGAGCGGGACGCGGGCGGCCCGTTCGCCGATCTCGCGGATCTCGCCCGCCGGGTCCGGCTGACCGGCCCGCAGGCCGAGGCGCTGGCCACCGCCGGTGCGTTCGGCTGCTTCGGGGTGGACCGGCGGGAGGCGCTGTGGGCGGCCGGTGTGGTGGCGGGGGTGCGCCCGGAGCACCTGCCGGGCACCGCGGTCGGCCTGACGGCGCCCGCGCTGCCCGGGATGACCGAGGCCGAGCTGACGGTGTCCGACGTCTGGGCCACCGGTGTCTCCCCGGACAGCCATCCGGTGCAGCACCTGCGGAGCGAGCTCGACGCGCTCGGTGCGATCCGGATCGACCGGCTCGACGCCGTCGGGCGCCGGGAGCAGGCCCGCCCGGACGAGGACCGGCACCGGTCCGGGCCGGAGGCGCCGCCGCGGGTGCTGGTCGGTGGTCTGGTCACCCACCGGCAGCGTCCGGCGACGGCGGGCGGGGTGACGTTCGTGAACCTGGAGGACGAGTCCGGGATGCTCAACGTGACCTGTTCGGAGGGGCTGTGGGCGCGGTACCGGTCGGTGGCGCTGGGCAGCGCCGCGTTGCTGGTGCGCGGCCGGCTGGAACGCAGCCCGGAGGGGGTGCTGAACCTGCTGGCCGACCGGTTGCAGCGGATGCCGCTGGCGGTCACGGTGCGGTCCCGCGACTTCCGCTGAGGCGCCCACCCGCGCGGGTGGGCGCCCCGGTGCGGTCAGGACCGCACGAGCGGATTGCCCATCGCCATCGCACGTCCGCCCAGGGTCTGGCCGAACGCGTCGAACAGGATGTAGGCGAACACCGCGCAGAACGCGAACGTGGTGATCCCGGCGATCGGGAACAACCCGGCGTTGCCGGCGGTCACCCCCAGGTAGGCGAGCACGAACGTGATGTCGACCAGCACGAACCCGACGGTGAACATCAGCGGCAGCCGCAGCGTGGCGAGCGTCAGCAGGATGAAGACCAGGGTGAACGACAGCAGGTAGGTCGACTGGATGGAGCCGATCTGCGCGGTGGACAGCGCCTCACCGGTGCCCGCGTCGATGATCCAGCCGTTGTTCAGCGCCATGAGCAGCACACCGAAGCTGGTCCAGAACGCGGAGAACACACCGAAGATCGCGGCCGAGACGCTGTCGCCGACCCGCAGTGCGGAGATCGTGGCGATCATCATGAACAGACCGGCCGAGAAGGTCAGTGCGGGGATCATCCCGCCCGGCAGGGCGGTGGTGTCGAGATAGCCGACGAACCACAGGCCCAGCGTGATGCCCGCGGGCAGGAAACAGATCAGGCCGAGCAGTGCGGGATTGGCGGGCGGCGGCGCGGCCGCCGCGGGCGGTGCCGCGGCTGTCGCGGCAGCGGTCTCGCTCTCCACGCTCATGGGAAACTCCTCGTCGAGTTGTGGCCGGTCCGGCACCGGCTGTGTGATTCTGCTCTCGTCGAGATCGTTTCCGGCCCCTCCGGACGACCAGACCGCATCCCCTTCTCCGATTGCACGGTCCACCGGCGTCCGCGCAGGTCGTGGCTCCGGGTTCCACTACCTCGGCGGCACGAGCACCTCGTTCGATCAGGTTCGGTCACCTGTCCGGGCACCTGCGAGGATGGCCGGGTGAGCGCACGGGTGATGGACGGCAAGGCGACGCTGGCGGAGCTGCTGGAGGACCTGCGGGCGCGGGTGGAGAAGCTGGCGGCGGCGGGGGTGACCCCGGGCCTGGGCACCGTCCTGGTCGGGGACGACCCCGGTTCGCACGCCTACGTCCGGGGCAAGCACCGGGACTGCGCCAAGGTGGGGATCACCTCGCTGCAGCGCGAGCTGCCGGCGGACGCGAGCCAGGCCCAGGTCGAGGACGTGATCGACGAGCTGAACGCGGACCCGTCGTGCACCGGGTTCATCGTGCAGCTGCCGCTGCCCGCCGGGCTGGACGCCGGCGCCGCGCTGGAGCGGGTCGACCCGGCCAAGGATGCCGACGGCCTGCACCCGGTCAACCTGGGCCGCCTGGTGCTCGGCGAGCCGGGCCCGCTGCCGTGCACCCCGCGCGGCATCGTGGAGCTGTGCCGCCGGTTCGACGTGGAGCTCGACGGCGCTCGGGTGGTGGTCGTCGGTCGCGGGGTGACGGTCGGGCGGCCGCTCGGGCTGCTGCTGACCCGGCGCAGCGAGAACGCGACGGTGACCCTCTGCCACACCGGAACCCGGGACCTGGCGGCGCACCTGCGGGAGGCCGACGTGGTCGTCGCGGCCGCGGGGAAGGCGGGGCTGATCACCGCGGACCAGATCCGGCCGGGTGCCGCGGTGCTGGACGTCGGTGTCACCCGGACCGATCTCGGCCTGGTCGGGGACGTCTCCCCGGAGGTGGCCGAGGTCGCCGGGAAGCTCGCCCCGATGCCCGGTGGCGTGGGCCCGATGACCCGGGGGATGCTGCTGACGAACGTCGTCGAGGCAGCCGAACGCAGCTTGCCGGAGTGAGCATCTGCACAGCACGCAGCACGCAGCACGCCGCTCGTCCGGCTGAACCGGAGGTCACCGTGGAGGCGATGAGCCGGACCGGGCACGGGTTGCGGGCCCGGCTGCGGACGCACTGGCCGCTGCTCGTGGTGCTGCTGATCGCGGTCGTCGGCCTGCAGCGGGTGGTGACCGAGCACTGGCGGGAGGGATCGGCGCTGTTCGCCGTCGCGCTGCTGGTCGCGACGGGATTGCGGGTGGCGCTGCCGCAGGACCGGGTGGGCCTGCTGGCGATCCGGGGCCGCTACACCGATGCGCTGGTCTACGGCGGGTTCGGCGTCGCGGTCCTGCTGCTCGCGCTGACGATCACCAGCAGCTCGCTGACGGTCAGCTGAACGCCGGCGGCCCGGGACGCGGGCCTCGGCCGGGGCCGAGCCGCCCGGCGCTCAGCGCCGGGTGTCGCCGGGGGTGGCGGGGCTCGCCGGGCGCCGGGTCGGCGGGCGGCGCGGGCCGGCCGGCCGCTTGCTGCCGGGGCGGCCGGGGCCGGTGCTGGTGGCGCTCGGCGGGACCGGCCGGGCGGGTCGGGGGGCCCGGGGCGGCACGGTCGGCGGCTGCTCGATAATGATCATCGCTATCAGGATTCTACCGGCGCGTCGCGCACGCTCGGTGACCGGGGATGGTCCGGACGGGTCGGTGATCGTCGCCGTCGATCGCGGTGATCACCCGATGATCGCAGTGAAGATCGTCGGATGCACCCGCCCGGCGGTGCCGTGCGCCCAATCGGATACCGGCTCGCCAATCCTGTCGTCAGGGGCGCAGGTGCCGCGGCAGGGTGAGGATCTCGGCGCCGTCGCGGGTGACGGCGATCGTGTGCTCGCTGTGCGCGGTGCGGCAGCCGGTCGCGCTGCGCAGGGTCCAGCCGTCGTCGTCGGTGACGAGCTCGGCGGTGTCAGCCATCACCCACGGCTCGAGCGCCAGCAGCAGCCCGGGACGCAGCCGGTAGCCGCGCCCCGGACGTCCGGTGTTGGTGATGTGCGGGTCCTGATGCATCGTCGAGCCGATGCCGTGCCCGCCGAACTGGGTGTTGATCGCGTAGCCCGATCCGCCCAGCACGGTGCCGATCGCGTGCGAGATGTCGCCGACGCGGGCACCCGGGCGGGCGGCCGCGATCCCGGCCGCCAGCGCCCGCTCGGTCGCGTCGATCAGGGCGAGGCTCTCCGCGGGGGCCCGGTCGCCCACGACGAAGCTGATCGCCGAGTCCGCCGCGATCCCGTCGACGGTGACGGCGAGATCGAGGGTGAGCAGGTCGCCGTCGGCGAGTGCGCGGTCGTGCGGGCGGCCGTGCAGCACGGCATCGTTGACCGCGGTGCAGACGTGGTGGCCGAACGGCCCGCGCCCGAACGACGGTGCGTAGTCGACGTAGCAGGACGTCCCGCCGCCGTCGGCGATCAGCGTGGCGGCCAGCCGGTCGAGGTCGAGCAGGTTCGTGCCGGGTGTGCTGGCGTGGCGCAGCTCCTGCAGCACGTCGGCGACCAGGGCGCCGGCGGACCGGGCGCGGGCGACCTCCGCGGGGCTCAGGATCTCGATCACGGGGTGTCCTCCGGAAGCGCGTCCAATAACAATACCGGTCAAACTATACCGGTACTATCATCGGCGCCATGGTCAGGCTTCCGCTCACCCCCGCCGAGGTCGAGCGCGGTCGGCGCCTCGGCTGCCTCCTCCGCACGGCCAGGGGGGCGCGCCCGATGCTGGACACCGCGCTGGAGGCGGGCGTCTCGCCGGAGACCCTGCGCAAGATCGAGTCCGGCCGGGTCGCGACCCCCGCGTTCCCGACCATCGCGGCGATCGCCGACGTGCTCGGTCTCTCGCTGGACGAGGTGTGGGCCGAGATCTCCCGGCCCGCGGCCGGGACGGTGGCCGCGGCGACCGCGCCGCCCGCGGCGTAGCCCGGACACGACGGGGGCCCGCCCCGCAGGACGGGCCCCCGTGTGCGGCGGCGCGGATCAGGCCTTGCCGGCGAACCCGTCGATCGCGGCGTTGAAGGTGGCGCTCGGGCGCATCACCTCGTCGGCCCGGGCCCGGTCCACGTGGTAGTAGCCACCCAGGTCGACCGGCTCACCCTGGACCGCGTTGAGCTCGGCGACGATCGTCTCCTCCTGCTCGGCGAGGGTGGCCGCGAGCGGGGCGAACACCGCCGCCAGCTCCGGGTCCTCGGTCTGCGCGGCCAGCGCCTGCGCCCAGTACAGCGCGACGTAGAAGTGGCTGCCCCGGTTGTCCAGCTCGCCGACCTTGCGCGAGGGGGACTTCCCGTTCTCCAGCAGCTTCCCGGTGGCCTCGTCGAGGGTCTGGCCGAGCAGCTTCGCGCGGAGCGGGTCCGGCGACTTCGACGCCAGCATCTCCAGCGACACGGCCAGCGCCAGGAACTCGCCGAGCGAGTCCCACCGCAGGTGGTTCTCCTTCTGCAGCTGCTGGACGTGCTTCGGGGCCGAGCCGCCGGCGCCGGTCTCGAACAGGCCGCCGCCGTTCATCAGCGGGACGATCGAGAGCATCTTCGCCGAGGTCCCCAGCTCGAGGATGGGGAACAGGTCGGTCAGGTAGTCGCGCAGCACGTTGCCGGTGACCGAGATGGTGTCCTCGCCCTTGCGGGCCCGCTCCAGGGTGTAGCGGGTGGCCTCGGCGACGTTCAGGATCTCGATGGTCAGGCCGTCGGTGTCGTGCTCGCCCAGGTACTTCTCGACCTTGGCGATCAGCTGCGCGTCGTGGGCGCGCGCGGAGTCCAGCCAGAACACCGCCGGCGAGCCGGTCGCCCTGGCCCGCTCGACGGCGAGGCCGACCCAGTTGCGGATCGGCGCGTCCTTGGTCTGGCAGGCCCGCCAGATGTCGCCCTCGGCGACCTCGTGCGACAGCCGGACCTCGCCCGAGCCGGCGTCGACCACCCGGACGGTGCCGGCCGAGGCGATCTCGAACGTCTTGTCGTGGCTGCCGTACTCCTCGGCCTTCTGCGCCATCAGGCCGACGTTCGGGACGGTGCCCATCGTCGTCGGGTCGAAGGCGCCGTTGGCGATGCAGTGCTTGACGGTCTCGTCGTACAGCTCGGCGTAGGACGAGTCCGGGATGACGAACTTGGCGTCCTGCGTCGTGTCGTCGGCGTTCCACATCTGGCCCGACGAGCGGATCGCGGCCGGCATCGAGGCGTCGATGATGACGTCGCTGGGCACGTGCAGGTTGGTGATCCCGCGGGAGGAGTCGACCTGGGCCAGCGCCGGGCCGGTGGCGTAGGCGTCGTCGATCGCCTTCTCGATCGCGGCCCGCTTGTCGGCGGGCAGCTTCTCGATCGCGGACAGCACCGACGCCAGGCCGTCGTCCGGATCGGCGCCGACCGACGCGAGGTCGTCGCCGTAGGTCTCGAAGACGTCCGCGAAGTAGGCGCGCACCGCGTGCCCGAAGATGATCGGGTCGGAGACCTTCATCATCGTGGCCTTGAGGTGCACCGAGAACAGGACACCCCGCTCCTTCGCGTCGGCGATCTGCTCGGCCAGGAACTCCCGCAGGGCCTCCTTGCGCAGCACGGCGCCGTCGATCACCTCGCCCTCGAGGACCGTCACCGACTCCTTCAGCACGGTGACGGTGCCGTCGGCGGCCACGTGCTCGATCCGCACGGCGCCGTCGGCCGGTGCGGTGAAGGAGGTCTCGGAGTGCCGGAAGTCGCCGTCGGACATGGTCGCGACGTGGCTCTTGGAGTCGGCGCTCCAGGCGCCCATCGAGTGCGGGTGCTTGCGCGCGAAGTTCTTCACCGACAGCGGGGCGCGCCGGTCGGAGTTGCCCTCGCGCAGCACCGGGTTGACCGCGGAGCCCTTGACCGAGTCGTAGGCCGCCTTCGCGGCGCGCTCGTCGTCGGTCTGCGGGTCCTCCGGGTAGTCCGGCACGTCGTAGCCGCCCGCCTGCAGCTCCCGGATCGCCGCCTTGAGCTGCGGGACCGAGGCGCTGATGTTGGGCAGCTTGATGATGTTGGCGTCCGGCGTGGTCGCCAGCTCGCCCAGCTCGGCGAGCGCGTCCGGGACGCGCTGCGCCTCGGTCAGCCGGTCCGGGAACTTCGCCAGGATCCGGCCGGCCAGCGAGATGTCGCGGGTCTCCACGTCGACCCCGGCCTGCCCGGCGAACGCCTCGATGACCGGCAGGAACGAATGGGTCGCCAGCGCGGGCGCCTCGTCGGTGTACGTGTAGATGAGCTTCATCGCGTGTCTGGCCTGCCTCGGCTCGTCGTCGGATCTCCTGCGACGGGTGGCGCGGGGGGACGAGCCCGGGGTGACCGGGCGGGTCCCCGGCGGCGACCCGCATCTGCGCGCACACGCTATCCCGCACCCGCCCGGCGACGCCCGCAGGAGTAACCGGTCCGACACCCCGGTCGGTGGATCTCCCCGCCGCGGCGGAGCGGTTACCGTACGTGCGAGGACGGTCGCGGGAAGGGGACCACACGCGTGGCGAAGGTGAAGCTCGGGCTCTCCCGGAAGTCGCTGCTGACCGGCTGGCCGCTGGTCGGCCTGATCGGGGTCGGGCTGACCGCGATCGCGCTCGGCTACGGCGGCGCGACCGGCAGCCTGGAGAACGCCTGCACGGTGACCGTGCAGGCGGCCGAGGTCACCGTCCGGGCGGCGCCGAGCCCGACCGCGCAGGCGGTGGAGACGCTGCGCAGCGGCCAGGAGGTCCCGGCCGAGACGATCGTCGACACCGGGTTCCGCAAGCTCACCGGCGGTGAGCGGTGGGTCCCGTCGGACAGCGTCGCCGCGACGGCGGGCAGCGTCTGCTGAGCCCGTTCCGGACGGTGCCGGGCGGTGCGGGAGAGTAGGCGGGTGGTTGCCGTCCGTGTCCTCAGTACCGCGAACGTCAACGGCGTCCGGGCCGCCTCCACGAAGGGGCTGCTCGACTGGCTGGCGGGGACCGCGGCCGACGTCGTCTGCCTGCAGGAGGTCCGGGCCCGCCCGGAGGAGCTGCCGGACGCCTTCCGGGCCACCCTCGACGAGCACGGCTGGCACCTGCGGCTGGCGCCCTCGGAGACGGCGAAGGGGCGCAACGGCGTCGCCGTGCTGAGCCGGGCCGAGCCGGAGGCGGTGCGGATCGGGTTCGGCGACCCGGCCACCGACCTCGACGGCCGCTACCTGGAGGTCGACCTGCCCGGCGGGTTCACCGTCGGGTCGCTCTACCTGCCCAAGGGCCTGGCCGGGACCGAGAAGCAGGACGCCAAGGACGCGTTCTGCAAGACCTTCGGCGATCACCTGCGCGCCGCGTTCGGCCGGTGCGTCGCGACCGGCCGCGAGATGGTCGTGGCCGGCGACTGGAACATCGCGCCGACCGAGCTGGACCTGCGGAACTGGCGGGGGAACCGGAAGAACTCCGGCTTCCTGCCGCACGAGCGGGAGTGGTTCGCCGGGCTGGTCGAGCACGGCTGGGCCGATCTGGTCCGCGACCAGCACCCGGACGTCGACGGGCCGTACTCGTGGTGGAGCTACCGCGGGCGGGCCTTCGACAACGACGTGGGCTGGCGGATCGACCACCTGCTCGGCACGCCCGGCGTCGCGGCGGCGGCGACCGGCGCCGTCGTCGAGCGGGCGCCGTCGCACGACCGGCGCTGGTCCGACCACGCCCCGGTGACGGTCCGGCTCGGGGAACCCGGGTGACCGGGACCGGCGTGGTCGGCGGCCGTTACGTGCTGCTCGACGAGCTGGACCGGCGCGGTTTCGGCCCGGTCCGCCGCGCCGAGGACCGGATCACCGGCCGGATGGTCGCGATCACCGAGATCGCGGTGCCCGCGCACGGCGACGGCCTGCGCGAACGCCTGCTCGCGGAGGTGCGCGCCGCGGGCCGGCTGCAGCATCCCGGGGTGGCCGGCGTCCTGGACCTGATCACCGACCGCACCCCGGACGGCGCCCTGCGCGAGTACCTGGTCACCGAGCGTCCGGACGCCCGGCCGCTGAGCAGGCTCGTCGAGGACGGCCCGCTCGGCGCGCAGCGGACCGCCGCGATCGGCCGGGACGTGCTCGCCGCGCTGCGCGCGGTGCACACCGCGGGCGGCACGCACGGCGGTCTCGATCCGGACTGCGTGCTGCTCGCCCCGGACGGGTCCGCACTGGTCACCGACCTGGGCCTGGCCCGCGCGGTCGGCCGGGAACCGGGGCCGTTCAGCCCGCCCGAGCGCCGCGCCGGGGCCGGTGACGGCCCGGCCGCCGACCTGTGGAGCCTCGGCGCGCTGCTGGCGCACACGGCCGGGCGGCGGATCCCGTCCGGCGGCCCGCTGGAACGCGCGATCGCCGGGCTGGCCGCGGCCGATCCCGCGGAGCGCACCGGGCCGGACGACGCCCACGCCCTGCTGGAGCGGGCCGCCCGGCCCCGCCCGACCGGCGGCGACCTGGGCCGCAACCGCTGGATCCTGCTCGTCGTGGCCGGGCTGCTGCTGTTCGCGGTCGTCGCGATGCTGCTGTGGGCAGCCTTCTGAAAACTTCTGAAAGCCGCTGAAAACCGGTGGAAGCGGCCAGCAGGATGGGACGATGAACGACTCCACCGGGGCCACCGAGCATCCCGCCGACCATCCGCGGGTCGCCGCCGTGAAGGAGGCGCTGCGCACCGCGGGTGCGGATCCGGCGTCGATCGCCGGACTGGTCCTGCTGCCGGACGCGGTGACCACCGCGGCCGCGGCGGCCGCGGCGCTCGACGTCGAGATCGGCCAGATCGCCAACTCGCTGGTGTTCGACGCCGACGGCGAGGCGCTGCTCGTCCTCACCTCGGGGCGGCACCGGGTGGACACCGGCCGGGTCGCCGCGCTGGTCGGGGCGCGGTCGGTCGGCCGGGCCGACCGGGACCTGGTCAGGGCGGCCACCGGGCAGGTCATCGGCGGGGTGGCGCCGGTCGGGCACCCGGCGCCGCTGCGCACGCTGGTCGACGTCGCACTCGACGACTACGACCGGGTCTGGGCGGCCGGCGGGAGCGCCCGGTCGGTGTTCCCGACCACGTTCGCCGAGCTCGTCGCCGTCACCGGGGGTACCGCGGCCCGGGTCGGGGACTGACCCGGCCCGCTCAGGGCCGGACGACGACGGCGCCCAGACCGGGCGGCCCGCCGTGCGCGACCCGCCGCCAGTCCGCGCGGGCCGCGTCCAGGCCGTCCGTGGTCCGCAGCGACATCCAGGTCGCCGCCCAGCCCACCAGGGTGGCCCGCGCCTCGGCGAGGAGCCGGTCGAGGGTCGCCCCGCCCAGCTCGGCGAGCAGCTCGGTCTCGCGCCGCCCGACGCTGAACCGCACCGGCGCCGGGCCGGGCGGACCGGCCGATCCGCCCGGCCCGGCGCCGGTGCCGGTGCCCGGCAGATGGCTGCCGCCGACGGCGACGCTGCGGATCAGCGCCGGGCCGAGGTGCTCGTGCACCGCACGGGTGATCGCGGGATCCCCGCTGATGTCGACGTACACGGTGCCCCCGGTCCCGCGCACCGACGTCGTCCGGTCGTAGGCGAGGACCTCGTCGAACGCGCCCGTGCGGGTGACCTCGGCCGTGCGGGCGGCGCCGGTGAGGCCGACCGTGCGCACGTTCCCGGCGCGGAGCAGGCGGCCGAGCACGAGACCGGTCTTGCTGCTCGCGCTGGAGACGACCACCTGCGACGGCTCCTGCTCCAGCAGGTCGCGACTCAGCAGCGCGGCCAGCGGCGCCAGCGGCAGGAGCTGGAGCTCGACCCCGGCGTGCCGCTCGTCCCACGCCGGGTCGGTGTCGATCCGGCGCATCCGCCGGTACATCGGCAGCATCCCGTCCCGCTCCGGCGCGGTCACCTCGATGCCGGCCGGGGCCGGCGCACCGGTGAGCAGGAAGCGGGTCGCCATCGGGAGGTACCCGACCAGACGCGCGCCGGCCGGGACGAGCGCCGGGTCCCCGCCGGTCACCCGGGCCAGGCCCCACGCCGGGACCCGGCCCCAGCCGGCGGCGGCGGGGAACGGCCGCCAGTGCCCGAGGGTGTCGCCGAGCAGGGCGTAGGAGACGTTGTTCGAGCTGAGGCCGAACGCCTCGACGTCGAGGCGGACCTGCCCGGGACCGGGCTCGGGGAGCTCCTCGGAGACCACGCGTGCGGCGGACAGCGGTCGCTCTCGATCGACCTCGAGAACCGATGCTCGGATGACGGCCATGCCCGCACCATACATGTCAGTCAGCCAACAGATATCTACGCGGGACGGTGGCCGACTGCGGGGCACGGGTTCGTATGCTCACGGTCATGTCGGGGGCAGCCACGCCGCGTGCGGCCACGCCGGGCACGGCGGTCCCGGCCGCCGGCGCCCGGCCCGGGGAGCGCCGGACCCAGGAGCAGCGCCGGACGCGCGCCCGCACGGCCCTGCTCGCCGCCGCTGCCGAGCTCGTCGCCGAGTCCGGGATCCGCGCGGTGACCTTCGCCCGGGTCGGCGAGCGTGCCGGTTACAGCCGCGGGATGGTCACCCACCACTTCGGCTCCAAGCAGGGCCTGCTCGAGGCGCTGGTGCAGGAGGCGCAGGCCGGTCTGGCGCCCGGCATCCAGCAGGAGCCGCCCGGGCTCGACCGGCTGCTGCGGTTCGTCGAGGCCTACCTGCTCGGCTTCGGGGCCGATCCTCCGACCTGGCAGGCGTTCCTGGTGCTGTGGGCCGATGCCGTGGGCGGCGGCGATCTCGCCCCGATGATGCGCGAGCGGGACGCCTGGTTCCGGGACCGGCTGCGCGCCGACGTGCTCGCGGGGCAGGCCGCGGGCACCGTCCGGTCCGACGTCGACGCCGGGACCGTCGCCCTGCGGGTGGTGGCCGAGCTGCGCGGGATCGGCATGCAGCGGATCCTCGATCCGGAGCCGCGCGCCGTCGGTCCCCTCGCGGCCGCGGTCGTGCGCGGGTGGGCGCAGCAGCTCGGCCGGGACGCCGGCGCCGCGGAGTGACCCGCGCCACGAGTTGACCACCCGTTGATGTTCGACGGTCGCTGCGGTGATGCGGGAAACCTACTGTGGGTCCATGGCCGACACTCCTGCCGATTCCGTTCCGGCCCAGGCCGCCCCGTCCGCCTCCGCGATCCGGCGGGCGTTGCGGCGCGTCCGGGACGGCGCGACGCTGGACGTCACCGAGGCCGCGGTGCTGCTCGCCGCGCGCGGCGACGATCTCGACGAGCTGCTCACGCACGCGGGCCGGGTGCGTGACGCGGGGCTGGTCGAGGAAGGGCGCCCCGGCGTCGTCACCTACTCCCGCAACGTGTTCATCCCGCTGACCCGGCTGTGCCGGGACCGGTGTCACTACTGCACGTTCGCAACCGTGCCGCACCGCCTCGAGTCGATGTTCCTGGAGCGCGACGAGGTCGTCGAGATCGCCCGCCAGGGCGCCGCGCAGGGGTGCAAGGAGGCGCTGTTCACCCTCGGCGACCGGCCGGAGGACCGCTGGCCGCAGGCCCGCGAGTGGCTCGACGCCCGCGGCTACGACTCGACGCTCGACTACGTCCGGGCCTGCGCGATCGCCGTGCTGGAGGAGACCGGGCTGCTGCCGCACCTCAACCCGGGCGTCATGTCCTGGGAGGAGGCGACCCGGCTCAAGCCGGTCGCGGCCAGCATGGGGATGATGCTGGAGACCACCTCGCAGCGGCTGTTCGAGAAGGGCGGCCCGCACTTCGGCAGCCCCGACAAGGAGCCCGCCGTCCGGCTGCGCGCGCTGACCGACGCCGGCCGGGTCGGCATCCCGTTCACCACCGGGATCCTGATCGGGATCGGCGAGAACCGCACCGAGCGGGCCGAGTCGCTGTTCGCGATCCGCTCCGCCGCCCGGGCGCACGGGCACGTGCAGGAGGTGATCGTCCAGAACTTCCGGGCGAAGCCGGACACCGCGATGGCGAACGACCCGGACGCCGATCTCGACGACCTGGCCGCGACGATCGCCGTCGCCCGCGTCGTGCTCGGCCCGAAGATCCGGCTGCAGGCCCCGCCGAACCTGGTCGGCGAGGAGTTCGGGCTGATGGTGCGCGCCGGCATCGACGACTGGGGCGGGGTCTCCCCGGTGACCGTGGACCACGTGTCCCCGGAGATGCCGTGGCCGGCCGTCGACGAGCTGGCCCGGGTCACCGCCGCCGAGGGCTTCGAGCTGCGGGAACGGCTCACCGCCTACCCGAAGTACGTGCGCGCCGGGTCGCCGTGGATCGACACCCGGCTGCACGGCCACGTCGCCGCACTGGCGACCGCCGACGGCCTCGCCGATCCGGGCGCGGTCGTCGAGGGGCGGCCCTGGCAGGAGCCGGACGGCGGGTTCGCCTCCACCGGGCGCACCGACCTGAACAGCACCATCGACACCACCGGGCGCACCGCCGACCGGCGCACCGACTTCGGCTCGGTCTACGGCGACTGGGACGAGGTGGCGGCCGAGCTGGCCGAGCAGCGCTCGCGGGCGCCCGAGCGGCTCGACGGCGACGTGAAGGCCGGCCTGGACCTGGCCGCGTCCGATCCGGCGGCGCTGCTCGATCCGGCGCACGCCGCGGCCGCGATGGCGGTGCTCACCGCCGACGGTCCCGCGCTGCGGACCCTGCTGGGTCTCGCCGACGACGTCCGCCGGTCGGTGAACGGGGACGACGTCACCTACGTCGTCAACCGGAACATCAACTTCTCGAACGTCTGCTACGTCGGCTGCCGGTTCTGCGCGTTCGCCCAGCGTGAGCGGGACGCCGACGCGTTCCGGCTCTCCCTCGACGACGTCGCCGCGCGGGCCGCCGAGGCCGCCCGGGACGGCGCGACCGAGGTCTGCGTGCAGGGCGGGATCGACCCGCAGCTGCCCACCTCGTTCTACGGCGATCTGGTCCGTGCGGTGCACGAGGCCGTCCCCGGGATGCACGTGCACGCGTTCTCCCCGATGGAGGTCGTCTCCGCGGCGGCCAAGGCGGGCGTGTCGATCCGGGAGTGGCTCACCGAGCTGAAGGCGGCCGGCCTCGGCTCGATCCCGGGCACCGCCGCCGAGATCCTCGACGACGAGGTCCGCTGGGTGCTCACCAAGGGCAAGCTCCCGGCCGCGCAGTGGATCGAGGTCGTGTCCACGGCGCACGAGCTGGGGATCCCGTCGTCGTCGACGATGATGTACGGCCACGTCGACGAGCCGCGGCACTGGCTCGGGCACCTGCGCACCCTGGCCTCGATCCAGGACCGCGCCAGTGAGCACAACGCGGCCGGGTTCACCGAGTTCGTCCCGCTGCCGTTCGTGCACCACAACGCGCCGATCTACCTGGCCGGACTCGCCCGGCCCGGGCCGACCGAGCGGGACAACCGGGCGGTGCACGCGTTCGCCCGGCTCGCGCTGCACGGCCGGATCGACCACATCCAGGTGTCCTGGGTGAAGCTCGGCGACGACCTGGCCGCCGAGGTGCTCGCCGGTGGGGCCGACGACATGGGCGGCACCCTGATGGAGGAGACGATCAGCCGGATGGCCGGCTCGGAGAACGGTTCGGAGCGCTCGGTGGAGGAGCTCACCGCGATCGCGCACGGCGCCGGGCGCCCGGTGCGGCAGCGGACGACCACCTACCGGGGTGAGCCGACGACGCTGGTCCCGGCCCCGCGGCCCGGTCCGACGATGCTGCCGCTCACCCCGGCCTGAGCGGCCGGACCGGCCGCGCCGCCCGGCCCGCCGCCGGGGCCGCCGCCGGGCGGCGGAACCGTCGTACGGTGGTGGCATGAGCGTGCTCGGAGAGATGTTCCCGCGGAAGCGGATCCACGAGGACTCGGACGCCGCGCAGGGCGGGGAGCAGTGGCGGCTGGGCCCGATCGACCTGGAGAAGGGCGTCGTGACGATGCAGCCGGCGCCCGCTCCGGAGACCGGTGACGACGAGCAGTCCGGGAACCCGGACGACAGCGGGCAGTCCGCCGGCTAGACCGTCGCACCCACGCACGACCGGCCGGACCGTGGCGACCTCCCCCTCAGCGCCGCCGCGGATCCGGACCGGCCGTCCGGGTGGATCGGACCCCCCGAGCCCGATCCACACTCCGCCCCGTCCGCTGGCGCTCCCCGTTGCGCGGCCCGGCTTCGATCGGCAGAGTCAGACCCTCACAGTACGATCATGATCGGGGCTGGTCAAGGGAGGCGGGCAAGTGCGGGCGCAGAAGCTGGGCGCCGTCGGGCGCGGGCTCGGCCTGCTCGCGGACACCTGGACCCTGCTGATCCTGCAGCGGGCGGCCCTCGGGGTGTGCCGTTACGCGGGCTGGCGGGACACCCTCAACATCTCCGACGCGACGCTGTCCGCGCGGCTGCGGTCGCTGGTCGACGCGGGGCTGCTGCAGACCCGGCCCTACCGTGAGGGCGGCCGGGAGCGGCGCGAGTACGCGCTGACCGAGCGCGGCGCCGACGTCTGGAAGCTGCTGATCACCACCTGGCACTGGGAGAAGTCCTGGGTGCCCCGGGAGGTCCCGCTGCCGGACATCGTGCACCGGGCCTGCGGCGCCCCGGCCGGGGTGCTGACCTGCTGCGCGGCCTGCGGCGAGCGGGTCGGGCCGCGGGACACCACGGTGCACCGGACGCCCGGGACGCCCGGCCTGGAGCAGCTGGCGCGCCAGCACCCGCGGCGCACCCGCGGCCGGCTCCCGGACGACCCGATGTCCCTGCTCCCCGGGGCGATGGAGATCATCGGTGACCGCTGGGGGGCCACCGTGCTCGGTGCCGCGCTGACCGGGCTCCGCTCGTTCAGCGGGATCGCCGACGCGCTCGCGATCTCCCCGGAGGTGCTCTCCGACCGACTGCGCCGGTTCGTCGAGCTGGGGGTGCTGGCGCGCACCGGGGACGGCAGCTACCGGCTCACCGAGAAGGGGATCGCGTCGTTCCCGATCTTCGCCTGTCTGGTCGACTGGTCGCTCCGCTGGCACGCCGGGATCGACGGGTCGCCGGTGGACCTCACGATCCGGCACCGCGCCTGCGGTGCGGTGCTGCAGGTCCGGCTGGTCTGCGACCGGTGCGGTGCGGCGTTCGACCGGGGCTCGGTGTCGCCGGTACAACCGAGCTGACCGCGTCCGCCGGGGGCTGCGAGGATGCCGTTCATGACCGACCGCCGTCCCCGCGTGCTCTCCGGGATCCAGCCCACCGCCGACTCGTTCCATCTCGGCAACTACCTGGGCGCGCTGCGGCAGTGGGTCGCGCTGCAGGAGAGCCACGAGGCGTTCTACTGCGTGGTCGACCTGCATGCGATCACCGTCGAGCACGACCCGAAGGAACTGGCGCAGCGGACCCGGGTGGCCGCGGCGCAGCTGCTCGGCCTCGGCCTGGACCCGCAGCGGTGCACCCTGTTCGTGCAGTCGCACGTGCCCGAGCACGCCCGGCTGAGCTGGGTGCTGGAGTGCATCACCGGGTTCGGCGAGGCCGGCCGGATGACCCAGTTCAAGGACAAGTCGGCGCGGCACGGGGCCGACCGCGCCACCGTCGGGCTGTTCACCTATCCGGTGCTGCAGGCCGCCGACATCCTGCTCTACCAGGCCGATCAGGTGCCGGTCGGCGAGGACCAGCGCCAGCACCTGGAGCTGACCCGCAACCTGGCGCAGCGGTTCAACCACCGCTTCGGCGCGACGTTCCAGGTGCCCGAGCCCTACATCCCGCAGGCCACGGCGAAGATCTTCGACCTGCAGGACCCGACGGCGAAGATGAGCAAGTCGGCGTCGTCGCCGTCCGGGATCGTGGAGCTGCTGGACCCGCCGAAGACGTCGGCGAAGAAGATCCGCTCGGCGGTCACCGACAACGAGCGTGAGATCCGTTACGACCCGGAGGCCAAGCCGGGCATCGCGAACCTGCTCACGATCAACGCGGCGATGACCGACCGGAAGGTCTCCGAGGTCGAGGCGGAGTACGCCGGCCGTGGCTACGGCGACCTGAAGAAGGATCTCGGCGAGATCGTCGCGGCCTTCGCCGAGCCGTTCGCCGAGCGGGTCCGCGGCTACCTCGCCGATCCGGCGGAGCTGGACCGGGTGCTGGCGGCGGGCGCCACCCGGGCGCGCGAGGTGTCCGGCGCGACACTGGCCGCAGTTCACGAGAGGATCGGCTTCCTCCCGCCCGCAGGCTGACGAGTCCCGGGCGGGCGAGCACGACCGACCCCGGGGGAACGATGGCCGACAACCGTCCGACGACGACGGCGCACCGGTTCGACGACGACGAGGAGGAGGGCCCGACCTTCCTCGAGCGCCAGCGGGAGAAGCACCCCTGGCTCGACCACCTGGTCCGGGCCGGGGAGCGCTACACCGAGAACCACGGCGACCACTACGCCGCGGCGATCACCTACTTCTCGATCCTGGCGCTGGTGCCGTTGCTGATGGTGGCGTTCGCCGTCGCCGGGTTCGTGCTGCGCGGCAATCCCGAGCTGGTGGAGCAGCTGCGCGAGGGCATCACCTCGGCGGTGCCCGGTGACCTCGGGCAGACCCTCGACGGCGTCGTCGACACGGCGATCAACCGGGCGGGCGCGATCGGCCTGATCGGCCTGGTCGGCGCGCTCTACTCCGGGATCGGCTGGATGAGCAACCTCCGCGAGGCGCTCACCGAGCAGTGGGGGCAGCGCGACGAGGCCCCGCCGATGATCAAGCGGCTGGCGTTCGACCTGCTGGCGCTGGTCGGGCTCGGCCTGGCCCTGGTGCTGTCGTTCGCCATCGCCTCGGTCACCGGCGCGTTCGGCAGCTACCTGCTCGGCCTGGTCGGCCTCGGCGGCGCGAGCTGGGCGATCGTGCTGTTGAACGTCGTCGGGTTCCTGGTCGGCCTGCTCGGGAACTGGCTGGTGTTCCTCTGGGTGATCGCCCGGCTGCCCCGCGAGCCGGTCACCTTCCGCAGCGCCGCGAAGGCCGCGCTGATCGGCGCGATCGGCTTCGCCGTTCTGCAGCGGGTGATGGTCGTCTACCTGGGCACCATCGGTCAGACCCCGGCCGGTGCCGCGTTCGGCTCCATCCTCGGTCTGCTGATCTTCATCTTCTTCACCTCCCGGTTCCTGCTGTTCGTGACGGCCTGGGCGGCCAGCGCCGAGGAGAACGACCAGGGACCGCGCGACATCCCCGGCCCGGCCGTGATCCGGCCGCAGTACGTGGTGCGGGAGGGCCCCGGCGCGCTCGCCTCGGCCGGCCTGGTCACCGCCGGACTGATCGGCGGCGCGCTGGGGCTGCGGGCGTTGGGCCGCCGTCGCCGCTGAGCCCGGAGCCATCTCGTTACCGCGCCGGGCGCTCCTCTCGCGCCGGGTGCTCCTCCGTCCATCCCTTCCCGCGTCCCCGGTCCCCTTCCCACGCCGGGTCAGAACGGCGGGGCATCGGCTTCGGCATCGGCATCGACTCGCGCCGTCGCTGCCGTGGCCGCGGTGGACGTCGTGGTCGCCGTGGCCGTGGCCGTGGCCGTGGCCGTGGTCGCCGTCGCCGCGGTCGTGGCTGCCGTCGTCGTGGTGGTTGCGGTCGCGGAGCCGTTGGAGGGCGGTGTCGTGTGTGTGTCGTGGAGGTGGGGTCGGTAGTCGTGTGGGTGGGTGGTCTCCTGGTGTCCGCACGGGCTGATCCAGGTCAGTGAGCCGTCGGTGGCGGCGAGGACCTGCCAGCCGGGTGCGTCCTTGAGTTTGTGGTGGTGCTGGCACAGGCCGTGCAGGTTCGTGGTGTCGGTGGTGCCGCCGTGGGCCCAGGGGACGAAGTGGTCGAGGTCGCGGATCGGTCTGCTGCACAGTGGTCCGCGGCAGAGGCCGTCGCGGGCTCGTATGAGGTCGGCCATGTCTTCGGGTGGGGTGTAGGTGGTGCGGCCGCGGTCGCGGACCGCTCCGGAGAGCGGGTCGATCACCAGGCGGGTCCATGTGCCGCCGGCGGCCAGGGCGCGTGCGGTGGTGGCGGGGATCGGGCCGTGTCCGATCAGTTCGGCGGGGTGGTCGTCGCCGAGCAGTGTGTCGAGGGAGACGACGACCTGGATCAGTGGTTTGCGTCCGATCGCCGTGCCTGGATCGGGGCGTGCTGCCAGTACGGCGGCGACGATCTCGGCGAGTATCTCGGTCGGGGGGCTGACGTATCCGGTGGCGCCGGTGACCTGATCGATCTGCCCGATGCCCCCACCGGCCCCGGCCGATCCGGTTGCACCGGCCGTCCGGGCAGCACCGGCCGTGTCGGTGGCACCTGCGGTGCTGGTGGTGTCGGGTGGGTGGGGTGCCAGGATCTGGGTGACGGCCTCGTGGATGGTCTGCATGTCGGTGACCGTCACCGTGCCCTGCAGGAGTTGGTGGGCCAGGTCGACGCGTCGTTGGTCCAGGGTGCGGGGGTCGTCGGTTCCCAGTGATCGGGCCAGTCGGTCCACCGACCGCCATGATGCCTCGGTCTGCTCGGCGGCTGCGGACAGCCACAGCGAGGCCATCCCGTCGTCGGAGCGGCTGATCGACATCCGGCGGTCGGTCTTGGCTCGTTCGTGCCGTCGTGCCGCGCCGTCGGGATCGACCCGGGCCACCGTGCGCCGCAGCCGGTCCCGCAGCAACCGGCGGGTCGCCGCCGCCGCACCGGGCAGCACCCGCGCTTCGACCTCGCGGGCCTGTTCGTCGTCGAGCACGCTGGTGGCATGTGCGATGGCCTCGGCCTTGCGTTGGTCGATCCGCCCGGCCTCCCATTCGGCCAGGGTCGCGGGCAGTACGTGGGCGAACCGGGCCGCGCCGGCCAGCAGGCAGCGGGCCTCTTCCAGCGACACCCGCAAGGTCAACGCGACCTGGTCGGGCAGCCAGCGGCCCACCGGTGTGACCGCCCGGGGGTCGGCGCCCGGTGGTGCGGCGCTGCTGCCGGGTGGGTGCCGGTCGGCGAACGCTGCCAGCATCCGGGTCCGCAACGCCGAGGCCCATCGTTCGATGCGTTCGGCGCCTTCGACGACGTCGAGGACCTGGGCGTCACTCAGCAGCTCGGGGCTGTCGGCGGCGAGTTGGCAGTCCAGTGCCAGTGCGAATCCCACCGGCAGGGTCGGGTCCACCACCACGACCGGCTCGCTGTTCTCGTCTCCGCACAGTAGGGCGCACAGGTCGCGGGTCATGCCGTGCGGGCAGGGGTCGGCGGCGACCGCCTCGGGGCTGAGCAGCGCACCGTCGATATCGACCATGTGTTCGATTCTATCGTGTTGGGCTGGTTGTTCTCTAGAAGGAAGCCGGGGGGAAATCCACTCAGGACAGGGTGGTTGTCGTGTCGGGTGCCGGGTGTGGCGGGCTCTCCCGTTCGCGGTGGGTCCGGGTCGGTGGTGGGTGGGCGCGGGTTCGCGGCCCCGGGGCTCACCCGGGTCGTCCCGCGGCCGCCCCGGTTACGGATGTGCGGCGCGGCTCGACGACCGAGCCCGGTGGGCTGGTGATCGGGCTGATCACCGACCGGGACCGCACCCGGCGATGGACTGGCGACGAGCCCGCGCGAGCGGCAGGCCGACGTCCGTGGTCCGGCCGGCCAGGACCGCGATCCCGGTGGCGCCCGGCTCGGCGTCGTACTCGCTCGCCATCGCGCGGCACGGGCTTGCCACTGCGCGGCACCGGTTCGCCACCGCGTGGCAGCCGCTCGCTGCGGCGTCCCTCCCGTCTCGACGCCGACCGACCCGGACCGGCGGATCCCGGGTCAGCCCCGCAGCCGGCGCCGCAGCACCGCCATCACTGCCGCGATCACGCCGACCGCCGCGGCGACCGCTCCGACGATGATCGCCGCAGACGGACCGGTCCCGTCGGCGTCGGTCCCGGAGGATCCCGGGTCCCCGGGCGCGGCGGGATCACCCGCCGCGGGACTCCCCGCGGTCGCGGACCCCCCGGACCCGGACGGCGCCGGATCGGCCGGGTCCGCCCCGGTCAGGCCCGGACCGGTCGGGCCCGGGACGGGCGATCCCGGGCCGGTCGATCCCGGATCGGCCGGCACGTCGCCCGGCGCCACCAGTGTCCCGATCCCGGCCGCGGTGACGCCGAAACCCCAGTCGAGCAGCGCCCGCGCCTGGTCGACCATCCGCACCGGCTGCGGCTCGCCGCGCACCAGTGCCACCACCAGCCGCCGCCCGTCCCGCTCGACGGCACCGACGTAGGTGTGCCGCGCCGCGTCGGTGAAGCCGTTCTTGCCGCCCAGGAAGCCGGGGGTGCCGAACATCCGGTCGCCGTTGCCGAGCTCGAAGCCGGGCCGGTCGGCGAACCCGGGGAACGGGATGCCCGGGGACCGCAGCACGGCTGCGAGCCGCGGGCGGTCCAGTGCCTCCCGCAGGACCAGTGCGAGATCGTAGGCCGACGACGACATGCCCGGGCCGTCCAAACCGGACGGGGTCGCGGGCCGGGTGTCCAGCGCCCCCAGGCCGCGGGCCGCGTCGTGCATGGCGGCGAGCGTCGCGGGGGTGCCGCCGAGCTCGCGGGACAGAGCGTGCGCGGTGTCGTTCCCGGACGCCAGCAGCAGGCCGTGCAGCAGCTGCTCGACGGTGTACCGGCCGCCGGGGCCGATCCCGGCCCGGCTGCCCTCGATGTTCGCGTCCTCGACGGTGCCGGTGACGACCCGGTCCGGCGGCAGGACGTCGTCGACGACGAGGGCGAGCAGGAGCTTGATCGTCGACGCGGGACGGTGCCGGGCGTGTGGGGCCCGGGTGGCGAGCACCGCGCCCGAGTCCAGGTCGGCGACCAGGTACGACGCCACCCCGACCGGCGGCGGCGGGACCGGTCCGGCGTGCGCCTCGGCGCAGCCGGTGAGCCCGCCGATCGGCGGATCCGGCACCGGCAGCGGCGCCACCGGCACGGCCTCCTCCTCGGCGGCCGGTCCCGGCGGCACCTCCTGGCCCGGGCAGGCCACGGCCACCGGCGCGGGCGCCGCGGCGAGCCCGGCCGCCGGCGCCGCGGGCGCCGCACCGCTCAGGATCAGCGGCACCGACAGCAGGACGAGCCATCCCGGGGCGCTGGGCACCCGGGCAGCATGCCCTACCCGGCGGGCGCCTCCACGATCGTCCGCACCCGCTGCAGGCTCTGCTCCAGCCCGTCGCGCATCATCGTCTCCCGGTCCCGGCCGAGCAGCCCGCTGCGCTGCAGCAGCCGGACCGGCAGCGCGGGCGCGCCCACGCTCTCCCGCCAGGCGACGACATGGGTGCCTGCGCCGTCGTCGGTCGGGGTGAGCACCCAGCCCCACGCCGTCCTCGACTCGGTCACCACGAAGGTGAACCGGCGGCCCGGCTCGCACTCGGTGACCCGGCAGTGGGTCGGCCAGCGGATCACGCCGTGCCGGTTGAGCCCGACGAACCGGGCACCCACCGCGGGCCCGGTGGCATCGCCGCGCCAGCGGCCGCCGGTGGCCTCCGGGCTCCACTCGCCGGCCCGGGTGATGTCGGAGACCAGCTCCCACACCCGCTCCGGCGGCGCTTGCACGGTCAGTTCCGCTCGGTCCACGACGGCACCGTCCTCCTCGACGCGACTGGCCCGGCAGAGATCGACTCCGGGCGCGCGGAGACTACCGCCCGCCCGCTTCTCGACCGCCTGTCGACGCGTCCGGTCACAGCGCTGTTGCGACCCTGCCGCTCGGCGCGGTGAGCGGTTACCGTCCCGCGGGATGCGCGCCGCCGACCGGCGGGCGCCGGAACGGGGGAGGACGTTCGTGCGGAACAACCAGCGCATCGGACGGCGGAGCAGGTTCGCGACCGCGATCGCAGTCGGGGCCGTCGCGGCACTCGCGCTGTCGGGCTGTGCCCGCGACACCGGTGGCGGCGGGGGAGCCGCCCAGGGCGAGTGCGAGCGGGTCGCGCCGCCGTCGGTCCCGGCGGCCAGCGCGCAGCCGGCCCCCGAGGCGGCGCCCGCGGACGCGAGCGCGCTGCGGGTCGGCCTGGCCTACGACATCGGCGGGCGCGGCGACGCGTCGTTCAACGACGCCGCGGCGGCCGGCCTGGACCGCGCCGTGGAGGAGCTGGGCCTGGTCCGGGAGAACACCCGTGAGGCCACCGCCCAGCCGGGCGAGAGCGAGGACGCCGGGACCACCCGGCTGCGCCAGCTCGCCCAGGGCGGCTTCAACCCGGTGATCGCGGTCGGCTTCAACTACGCCAACGGCGTGCAGACCGTGGCGACCGAGTTCCCGGACACCCAGTTCGCCATCGTCGACGACGACACCGTCGACCTGCCGAACGTCACCCCGCTGGTGTTCGCCGAGGAGCAGGGGTCGTTCCTGGTCGGCGTCGCGGCCGCGCTGAAGACCGAGACCTGCCGGGTCGGCTTCATCGGCGGCGTGGACAGCCCGCTGATCCAGAAGTTCGACGCGGGCTACGAGCAGGGCGCCCAGGCCGTCGCACCGGACATCCAGATCGACTCGGCCTACATCTCCCCGGCCGGTGACTTCACCGGCTTCAACGACGCCACCCGCGGCACCGAGATCGCCGCCGGCCAGTACGACGGCGGCGCCGACATCTCCTTCGCCGCGGCCGGCCAGTCCAACCAGGGCGTGTTCGCCGCCGCGCAGACCGCCGGGCAGCGGGCGATCGGGGTCGACTCCGACCAGTACAACTCGCCGCAGCTGACCGCCGTCCGCGATGTCATCATGACGTCGATGATCAAGCGGGTGGACGTGGCGGTGTACGACTACGTGAACGCCGTCGCCGGGAACACCGTCGACTCGCTCCCGGAGCGCTTCGATCTCGCCAACGACGGCGTCGGCTACTCCACCTCCGGTGGCTTCGTCGACGACATCACGCCGCAGCTCGAGGCGTACCGGGCCGCGATCATCGCCGGTGAGATCGAGGTCCAGTCCACCAAGTGACCGAGCAGCAGCACGCGGTCGAACTGCGCGGGATCACCAAGCGGTTCCCCGGTGTCGTCGCCAACGATCGCGTGGACCTCGCCGTGCGCAGCGGCGAGGTGCACGCGCTCTGCGGGGAGAACGGCGCGGGCAAGTCGACCCTGATGAAGATCCTCTACGGGATGCAGGCGCCGGACGAGGGCACGATCGCCGTCGGCGGGGAGCCGGTGCACTTCCGGACCCCGGCCGACGCGATCGCCGCCGGGATCGGGATGGTGCACCAGCACTTCATGCTGGCCGACAACCTCACCGTCGCCGAGAACATCCTGCTCGGCGCGGAGAAGCGGCACGGGATGGGCCGGGCGGCCCGCACCCGGATCGCCGAGCTGTCCCGGACCGTCGGCCTCTCGGCGGGGCCGGAGCTGCTCGTCGAGCACCTGGGCGTCGCGGACCGGCAGCGGATCGAGATCCTCAAGGTGCTCTACCGGGGCGCCCGCACGGTGATCCTGGACGAGCCGACCGCGGTCCTCGTCCCGCAGGAGGTCGACGAGCTGTTCGCCACCGTCCGCTCCATGCAGGCCGACGGCTACACCTTTCTGTTCATCTCGCACAAGCTCGACGAGGTGCGGGCGATCGCCGACCGGATCACCGTGATCCGGCGCGGCCGCACCGTCGGCACCGCCGATCCGGGATCGGTCACCAACTCCCAGCTGGCCGAGATGATGGTCGGCTCCGAGCTGCCCTCGCCGGAGACCCGCGAGTCGACGGTGACCGACCGGGAGGTGCTGCGCGTCGAGGGGCTGGGTCTGCCCGACCCGGCCGGCGGCCGGGACCTGCTCGACGGCGTCGATCTCGTCGTGCACGCCGGTGAGGTGCTCGGGGTGGCCGGCGTCGAGGGCAACGGCCAGACCGAGCTGGTCGAGACGATCATGGGGATGCGGGCGCACGCCCGCGGCCGGGTGCTGCTCTCCGGCACCGACGTGTCCGGGCTGTCCACGATGGCCCGCCGGGAGCACGGCGTCGGCTACATCCCCGAGGACCGGACCCGGCACGCGCTGCTCGGCGACCAGCCGCTGTGGGCCAACCGGATCCTCGGCTTCCAGTCCCGGCCGCCGATCGGCGGGCGCGGCCTGATCGACCGCGCCGCCGCGCGGGCCGACACCGAGCGGATCGTGACCGGCTTCGACGTCCGGACCCCCGGCATCGACGTCATGGCGTCCGCGCTGTCCGGCGGGAACCAGCAGAAGCTCGTCGTCGGCCGGGAGCTCTCCGGCGACCCGGTGCTGCTGATCGCCGCACACCCGACCCGCGGCGTCGACGTCGGCGCGCAGGCCGGCATCTGGGCGGAGCTGCGCCGGGCCCGCGCGGCCGGGCTCGCGGTGCTGCTGGTCTCCGCCGACCTGGACGAGCTGATCGGCCTGTCCGACACCCTCGCCGTCATCCTGGACGGGCGGCTGGTCGGCACCGCCGATCCGGCCACCGTCACCCCGGAGGAGCTGGGCACCAAGATGACCGGAGCGTCGACGTGAGGCGCCTGGGCGGCGCCGTCGTCGCACCCGCACTGGCGATCGGGGTGGCCGCGCTGCTCTGCGCGGTCGCCCTGGTGATCAGCGGCGCCTCGCCGTGGACGGCGCTCACCACGATCCTGTCCCAGCTCGGCTCGGGCACCGTCGCGGTGGACACGGTCAACTCGGCGGCCGTCTACTACATCGCCGCGCTCGCGGTCGCGATCGGCTTCCAGATGCGGCTGTTCAACATCGGCGTCGAGGGCCAGTTCCGGGTCGCCGCCTGCGTCGCCGCGATCGTCGGCGGCACGGTGATCCTGCCGCCGGTGCTGCACACCGTGCTGATCATGGTCGTGGCGATGCTGACCGGGGCCGCGTGGATCGCGATCCCGGCGCTGCTCAAGGCCTACCGGGGCGTCTCCGAGGTCATCTCGACGATCATGCTGAACGCGATCGCCACCGGGCTGATCGCCTACCTGATCCGCGCCGAGACCTTCGGCGAGCTGCGCGGCAACAACATCACCACCCCGCCGATCCCGGAGTCCGGCTGGTTCCCCGGGATCCCGGTCGGCAACGGGCAGATCTTCGGCATGGTCGTCGTCGCGATGGTGCTCGGGCTCGGCTACTGGTTCCTGCTCGGCCGGACCCGGTTCGGGTTCGAGCTGAAGGCCTCCGGCGAGTCGAAGACGGCGGCGTCGGCCGGCGGGGTGAACGCGCGCCGGACCATCCTGATCGCGCTGCTGCTCTCCGGGGCGGTCGCCGGGCTGGTCGGGCTGCCCGAGCTGCTCGGCCGCGACCACGCCTACACCCTGAGCTCGCCGCAGGGCTACGGCTTCACCGGCATCGCGATCGCGCTGCTGGGCCGCAACCACCCGGTCGGCATCGCCCTCGGCGCGCTGCTCTGGGCGTTCCTGGACAAGTCCGCGGTGGCGCTCGACGTCGTCGGCATCCCCCGGGAGATCGTGCTGATCATGCAGGGCCTGATCGTGCTCTCGGTCGTCGTCGCCTACGAGGTGGTGCGCCGGATCGAGCGGCGCGCCGAGCAGCGCCGGGTGGCCGCCGAGGTACCGCAGCAACCGGTGGGGGCGTCGGCATGACCGCGGCGGTGCTGGAACGGGCCGCCCGGCTGCCCGGCTGGGCGCGGTCCGCGCTGATCGCGGCCGGGCTCGTGCTGATCCTCTCGGTCACCGTGACGCTCACCGGGCAGACCCAGCTCGCGTCCTCCGGGACCTCCGAGGCGGCCGTCCGGCTCGGGCTGCCGATCCTGTTCGCCGCGCTCGGCGGGCTGTGGGCCGAACGCGCCGGGATCATCAACATCGGCCTCGAGGGCATGATGGTGCTCGGCACCTGGGGCGCGGCCTGGGCCGGCTACCAGTGGGGGCCGTGGGCCGCGGTGCTGGGCGGGCTGGCGTTCGGCGCGCTCGGCGGGCTGGTGCACGCCGTCGCGACGGTCACCTTCAACGTCAACCACATCGTCTCCGGTGTGGCGATCACCCTGCTCGGCACCGGCCTCACCAAGTACCTGGCGACGCTGCTGTTCACCCCGGTCTCGCAGAACCCGCGCCAGTCCCCGCGGCTGGAGGGCTTCGAGCAGTTCTCGGTGCCCGGCCTGTCGTCGGGTCTGCAGGCGCTGGAGGCGCAGCAACGGGTCTTCGTCTCCGACCTGGCCGGGCTGCTGTCCGGCCTGGTCACCGGGCTGACCCCGATCGTCGTGCTGGGTTTCGCGCTGGTGCCGGTCAGCTACTGGATCCTCTGGCGGAGCGCGTTCGGGCTGCGCCTGCGCAGCTCCGGCGAGTCCCCGGTGGCCGCCGAGTCGCTCGGCGTGAACGTGATCGCGCACAAGTACGTCGCGGTGGTCATCTCCGGCGGGCTGGCCGGCCTCGGCGGCGCCGCGCTGGTGCTCAACCCGGGCCAGCTCGGCTATCTGGAGAACCAGGTCGGCGGCCGCGGCTACATCGGCCTCGCGGCGATGATCTTCGGCAACTGGCGGCCGGCCGGGCTGCTGGTGGGGTCGGCGCTGTTCGGCTACGTCGACGGGCTGCAGCTGCGGGCCGGCGGCGAGGCGGTGCACGCGCTGCTCTACGGCGCGACGCTGGTCGCCGTCGTCGTCGCGGTGCTGTGGGCGATCCGCCGGATGTGGACCGCCGCCGCGATCGCACTCGGCGCCGGCGCCGTCGTCTACGCGCTGTACTGGGCGTTCGACACCGTCCCGAGCGAGTTCGCGTCCTACGCGCCGCAGCTGGTCACCCTGATCGTGCTCGCCGCGGCGTCCCAACGACTACGACCACCGGCGCGGCTCGGCGACGAGTACCGCCGCGGGGAGGGCGGCTAGATGGCCGGCGGCGGACCCACCGGAGCCGGTGCGGACATGGTGGCGCCCGATCCACCCGTCCCGGACTGGGACGCGCTGCGCTCGGCCGCCGTCACCGCGGCGGCCTGGGCGTACGCGCCCTACTCCGGCCTGCGGGTCGGCGCCGCCGCACTCGTCGACGACGGCCGCCTGGTGACCGGCTGCAACGTCGAGAACGCCTCCTACGGCCTCGGCGTGTGCGCCGAGGTGACCCTGGCCGGGCAGCTGCGGCTCTCCGGCGGCGGCCGGCTGCTCGCGATCGCCTGCCGGTCCGGCACCGGCGAGCTGCTGATGCCGTGCGGGCGCTGCCGCCAGGTGCTCTACGAGTTCGGCGGACCGCAGCTGCGCTGCGACACCCCGGGCGGGGTGCGCCCGTTCACCGAGGTGCTGCCGGACGCGTTCGGGCCCGAGCACCTGCCGGGGAGCGCGCGGTGAGCGGCCGGTCGTTCAGCGCCGTCGAGATCATCGCGGCCAAGCGGGACTGCCGGGAGCTCAGCCGCGACCAGATCGACTGGGTGGTCGGCGCCTACACCCGCGACGAGGTCGCCGACGAGCAGATGGCCGCGCTGGCCATGGCGATCCTGCTCAACGGGATGGACACGGCCGAGACCGCGCACTGGACCCAGGCGATGATCGACTCCGGCGAGGTGCTCGACTTCGGCGACGTCGGGCGCCCGCTGGTGGACAAGCACTCCACCGGCGGCGTCGGGGACAAGATCACGCTGCCGCTGGCGCCGCTGGTCGCGGCCTGCGGCGCGGCCGTCCCGCAGCTGTCCGGGCGCGGGCTGGGCCACACCGGCGGCACCCTGGACAAGCTGGAGGCGATCCCCGGCTGGCGGGCGTCGCTGAGCACCGCCGAGATCACCGCGCAGCTCGCCGACGTCGGCGCCGTGATCTGCGCGACGACGCCCACCCTGGCCCCCGCGGACCGGCGGCTCTACGCGCTGCGCGACGTCACCGGCACCGTCGAGTCGGTCCCGCTGATCGCCAGCTCGATCATGAGCAAGAAGCTGGCGGAGGGGACCGGCGGGCTGGTCCTCGACGTCAAGGTCGGCTCCGGGGCGTTCATGAAGAACGCCGCCCGGGCCGGCGAGCTGGCCGACGCGATGACCGAGATCGGGGCCGCGCACGGGCTCCCGACGACGGCGCTGCTCACCGACATGTCCCGGCCGCTGGGCCGCTGCGTCGGGAACGCGCTGGAGGTGGCGGAGTCGGTCGAGGTGCTGCGCGGCGGCGGCCCGCCGGACGTCGTCGCGCTGACCGTGGCGCTCGCGTCCGAGATGCTCGCGCTGGCCGGGATCACCGACGCCGATCCCGCGCAGGTGCTCGCCTCCGGCGCGGCGTACCCGGTGTGGGAACGGATGATCGCCGCCCAGGGCGGCGACCCGTCGGCGCCGCTGCCGGTGGCCGGGCACGTGGAGACGGTGACCGCGGACCGGTCCGGGATCTTCGCCGGCGCCGACGCGCTCGCCGTCGGGACCGCGGCCTGGCGGCTCGGCGCCGGGCGGGCCCGCAAGGAGGACCCGGTGCAGGCCGGCGCCGGGGTGCGGCTGCTCGTCGCGCCCGGCGACCAGGTGCGGGCCGGGACACCGCTGCTGGAGCTGCACACCGACACCCCGGACCGGATCCCCGACGCCCGGCGGCTGCTGGCCGGCGCGGCGCTGCTGATCACCGCCGATCCGCCCGCCCCCCGCGAGCTGGTCCTGGACGTCCGCCGCGGGTGATCGCCGTCCCGGTGCGCGGAACCGCGATCCGCGTGGCCGGGCGCACCGGGACGGTGATCATGCCCTGCCCCCGACGTCCCGGGTGCGCCGGGGCCTGCGCACCGTCCGCGACCGATCCGGCACGATGGGCGCGATGCGTGAGGATCGACCGCCCCGGCGGGCTCCGATACCCCGTCCGGTGATGCCGGAACGGGCCGGACGCGCACCCGCGGAGTCGGTGCAGCCGCCGGAGGCTCCGGAGGAGGTCACCCGCCCGGTCCAGCGACCGTCGGTCCCGCCGGACGACGGCCCGCCGACCACCCCGATCGACCGGGTCCCGGAACCCGCCGAGCCCGCCGGGCCCGCGGGCGGGGGCACCGAGAACGCGGGCTCGCTGGTCCGCTCGTCCGGCATGATCGCGATCGCCAGCCTGGTCAGCCGGGTGACCGGCTTCCTGCGGAACCTGGCGATCGTCGCGGTGCTCGGGTTCGCGGTCGTCAACGACTCGTACACGATCTCGAACACGCTGCCGAACATCGTCTACGAGCTGCTCCTCGGCGGCGTCCTGACCAGCGTGATGATCCCGGTGCTGGTCCGCGCCCAGGCCGAGGACCCGGACGGCGGCGAGCGGTTCACCCGTCGCCTGCTGACCGTCGTCGGGGTGGCGCTGCTGCTGGCGACGCTGCTCGCGATGGCCGCCGCGCCGCTGCTCACCCGGCTCTACCTGGGCTCCGGCGACGGCGGCGAGGCCAATCCGGCGCTGGCGACGGCGTTCGCCTGGCTGCTGCTGCCGCAGATCTTCTTCTACGGCATCGGGGCGCTGCTCGGCGCGATCCTCAACTCCAAGCAGGTGTTCGGGCCGTTCGCCTGGGCGCCGGTGCTGAACAACGTCGTGGTGCTCGGCGTGCTCGCCGTCTACGCGCTGGTGCCCGGCGAGATCTCCGCCGATCCGGTGCGGATGGGCGACCCGAAGCTGCTGGTGCTGGGGCTCGGGACGACGCTGGGCATCGTCGTGCAGGCGGCCGTGCTGATCCCGTTCATGCGCCGCATCGGGTTCTCCTACCGGCCGGTGTGGGGCTGGGACCCGCGGCTCTCGCTGGCCGGCGGGATGGCCCTGTGGATCGTCGGTTACGTGCTGGTCGGGCAGGCCGGCTACATCGTCACCACCCGGGTCGCGGCCGCCGCGGACGGCGGCTCGGTCGCCACCTACATGAACGCCTGGCTGCTGCTGCAGGTGCCCTACGGCGTCCTCGGGGTGTCCCTGCTGACCGCGCTGATGCCGCGGATGAGCCGGGCCGCGGCGCAGGGCGACACCGACCAGGTGGTGACGGACCTGTCGCTGGGGGCCCGGCTGTCCACCGTCGGGCTGGTCCCGATCGCCGCGGTGATGACCGCGTTCGGCGGCGCGCTGGGCACCGCGCTGTTCTCGGTCGGCGCCGGCAGCGGGGACGGCGCGGCCCGGCTGGGGGAGACCGTCGCCTGGTCGGCGTTCGGGCTGCTGCCCTACGCGGTGACGATGCTGCAGATGCGGGTCTTCTACGCGATGACCGACTCCCGCACGCCGACCCTGATCCAGGTCGGCATGGTCGGCGTGAAGATCCCGCTGCTGCTCGCCTGCCCGCTGCTGCTGCCGCCGGGCCAGGTGGTGCTCGGGCTGGCCGCGGCGAACTCGCTGTCGTTCGTCGGCGGCGCGCTGATCGGGCAGTGGTTGCTGCGCCGCAGGCTCGGCCGGGTCCGCAGCGTCGAGGTGCTGCGCTGCCTGGTGAAGGTGACGGCCGCCTCCGGTGCGGCCGCGGCGATCGCCTGGGGCCTGACCCGGCTCGCCGAGCCGGCGATCGCGGACTGGCCGGTCGTCGCGCAGGCGTGGACGCTGCTGCTCGGCGGGACGCTGATCGCGCTGCCGCTGGCCGTCGCCGGGATGCGGCTGCTGAAGGTCGCCGAGCTGGACGCGGTGTTCCGGCGGCTCGCCCGCCGCTGAGCGCTCCCGTGCCAGGATCGGTGGCGTGCCGGACCTCCTGGAGTTCCCGACGCTGACCGAGCTGCGCCGCCGCACCAGCATGAAGTGGCGGACCTACGACGACGACGTCCTCCCGCTCTGGGTCGCCGAGGCCGACGTGCCGGTGGCGCCCGGGGTGCTGGCCGCGGTCAACCGGGTGCTCGCCGACGGCGACACCGGCTACCCGGCCGGCGACGGCTACGCCCGCGCACTGGCAGCGTTCGCCCGGGACCGCTGGGGCTGGGACGGGCTCGATCCGGCGCGCGCGCTCGTCGTGCCGGACGTGATGCAGGGCGTCGTCGAGGCGCTGCGCGCGGTCGTCCCGCCCGGCGACGCGGTCGCGGTGACCCCGCCGGTGTACCCGCCGTTCTTCGCGTTCCTCCGGCACGCCGGGTGGGAGCCGGTGTCCGCGCCGCTGACCGCCGCCGGGCGGCTCGACCCGGGCGCGCTGGAGCGCGCGTTCGCGACGCCGCGGGTGCGGGCGTTCCTGCTCTGCTCACCGCAGAACCCGACCGGCACCGTGCACACCGCCGACGAGCTGGCCGCGGTCGCCGCCGCGGCCCGCCGGCACGGGATCACCGTGGTCGCCGACGAGATCCACGCCCCGCTGGTCGATCCGGGCACCCCGTTCACCCCATGGCTGAGCGTGCCCGGCGCGGAGGACGGATTCAGCCTGATGTCGGCGTCGAAGGGCTGGAACCTGGCCGGGCTGAAGGCGGCCGTCGCCGTCGGCGGGCCGGCGGCGCCGATCGACCGGCTGCCCGCCGACATGCTGGAGGTCGGCGCGAGCCACGTCGCCGTGCACGCGCACGTCGCCGCGCTGGAGTCGGACCGCGGCTGGCTGGACGGCTTCGTCGCGGCGCTCGCCCGGAACCGGGAGCTGCTGGCCGGGCTGCTCGCCGAGCACCTGCCCGGGATCGGCTACCGGCCGGCCCCGGCGACGTTCCTGGCCTGGCTGGACTGCCGCGGGCTCGGTCCCGACGATCCGGCGGCGACGTTCCTGGAGCGCGGCCGGGTCGCGCTCAACGCCGGGGAGCCGTTCGGTGCGGGCGGGGCCGGGCACCTGCGGCTGAACCTGGCGACGCATCCGGACGTCCTCACCGAGGCGGTGCAGCGGATGGCCGCCGCCCTGCCCTGAACACGACGACGCCGCGACCCCCGGGTGGGGATCGCGGCGTCGCCGGGCTGCTCGCGGTGTCAGTCGTCCGGGTCGTCGGAGACCAGATCGGCCGCCGAGGCGCCGTTCTGGCTCTTCACCGCGACCTTGGACCGGGACCGGCGCTGCGCGGGCCGCGGCGGGGGCGGCGGGGTCTGCTGGGCGTACTGCCCGCCCCGCCCCATGATGAGCTCGGCGAAGGTCGCCATCGCCTCGTCCAGCTGGCTGGCGTTGCGCCGCTCCGAGTCCGCGTTGGCGCGGGTCACCAGCTCGGTGACCGAGCCGGTGTCCGGCCGGTCCCGCAGCACCGCGTCGAGACCGGACAGCCGGCCGTCGACGTCGCCGGAGAGCGTGTCGAACCGGGTGTCGACGCTCTCGGCCAGCTTCGCCAGCCGGGTGTCGACGCCCTCGGAGAGCCGGTCGAACCGGCCCTCGACGTCACCGGAGAGCTTGTCCAGCCGGGTGTCGAAGCCGTCGAGCTTCTCCTCGACACCGCTGGCGAGCTCGCCCAGCCGGTTCTGCACGGAGCCGTCGAGCTCGCCGATCCGGTCCTTGAGGGAGCCGCCGAGCTTGCCGACCCGCTCCTTGACCGAGCCGTCGAGGTCGCTGAGCCTGCCCTCCATGCCGGACTCGACGGTGTCCAGCCGGCCGCCGACCTCCTCCAGCCGGGCCGACAGCGCCTCGAGCCGCTCGGTGAGCGCCTCGAAGCCCGGCGTCGGGTCGACGGCGGGCCGCTGGGCCAGCTCCTCCAGCCTGCGGTGCAGGCCGACCGAGGTGTCGCCGAGCAGGTTGCGCAGGCCCTCGCCGGTCTCCTCGAAGGAGCCGACGGCGGCGTCGAGCTGGTCCTTGACCTGCCGCTCGACGCCCTCGATCCGCTCCTTGATCGGAGAGGCGACCGCGTTGGGCATCGCGTCCAGGCGCATCTCGTGCCGGTCGAGCCGGTTGTCCAGGTCGTCGAGCCGCTTGTGCAGCCCGCCGAGCCGGTCGTCCAGCCCGTCCATCCGGCCGGACACCCCCTCGAGCCGGCCGCTCATGCCGTCCAGCCTGCCGTCGAGCTGGGCGATCGGCTTCGCCAGCTTGTCCGGCAGGGACTCGATGGCGCGGGTGATCGCTCCGAGGATGACCTCCTGGTTGTCCAGCTTGGTCACGGTCTCGTCGAGCCGCTCGGCCAGGACGTTGAGCTCGGTCCGGTCGGGGAGCTCGGTGAGCTTCTTGCGCACGGTGCCGATGGCGTCCAGTGCGGCAAGCCGGGCGTGGATCTCGTCGAGGGAGTCGAAGATCTGCTGCTGTTCGCTGTCGCGGATCTCGGCCGCCCGCATGAGCATGCCGCGCATCCGGTCGAACGAGAGGTTCGAAGTGTCGCTCATGGCACCTGCTGCGCTTCCTCTGAGCCAAGTGGGGAGTGCCCAGAGGGTAGCGACCGCCGTTCGAGGGTCGACGGACGGTGTTGCGTTGAGCCGTCCGGGGGCCGTTCTCGCCGCCGGATCGGGATGATCATTGCAGGCCCGCACGGCCGGTGCAGGACGCCACGCCGAACGGGCGGCCGGGATCGGTACCGTGCGCGGGTGGCAGAGAACCCCGCGCCGATCCCGCTCACCCACGACACCGTCCGGCGCGCCCCCAAGGTGCTGCTGCACGACCATCTCGACGGTGGACTGCGGGTCGGGACGGTCATCGAGCTGGCCCGCGAGACCGGCTACGACAAGCTCCCGACGACCGACCCGGAGGAGCTGGCCGCCTGGTTCCTGGGCGCCGCGCACTCCGGCTCGCTGGTCCGCTACCTGGAGACGTTCGGGCACACGGTCGCGGTCATGCAGAGCCGGGAGGCGCTGACCAGGGTCGCCGCCGAGGCGGCCGAGGACCTGGCCGCCGACGGCGTCGTCTACGCCGAGGTGCGGTTCGCGCCGGAGCTGCACGTCGAGGGCGGCCTGGACGTCGACGCGGTGATCGCCGCCGTGCTGGACGGGTTCCGGATCGGCACCGAGCGGGCCGCCGCGAGCGGGCGCACCATCCGGATCGGCACGCTGCTGACCGCGATGCGGCACGCCGCGCGGTCCCGGGAGATCGCCGAGCTGGCCGTGCGGCACCGGGACGCGGGCGTGGTCGGCTTCGACATCGCCGGCGCCGAGAAGGGGTTCCCGCCCACCCGGCACCTGGACGCCTTCGAGTACGTCCGCCAGCAGAACGCGCACGTCACCATCCACGCCGGCGAGGCGTTCGGGCTCCCGTCGATCTGGGAGGCCATCCAGTGGTGCGGCGCGGACCGGCTGGGGCACGGCGTCCGGATCGTCGACGACATCACCACGGGCACCGGCCCGGACGGGCCGGAGCACCGGATCGGCAGGCTGGCCGCCTACGTCCGGGACATGCGGGTGCCGCTGGAGATGTGCCCGACCTCGAACGTGCACACCGGCGCCGCGGCGTCGCTGGCCGAGCACCCGATCGGGCTGCTCACCGAGCTGCGGTTCCGGGTCACGGTCAACACCGACAACCGGCTCATGTCCGGCTGCACCATGACCAGCGAGCTCACCGACCTGGCCGGGGTGTTCGGCTACGGCTGGGACACCCTCGAGTGGTTCACGGTGAACGCGATGAAGTCCGCCTTCATCGGGTTCGACGAGCGGGTCGCGCTGATCCGGGACGTCATCCGGCCGGGCTACGCCGAGCTCACCGGAGGCGCAGCCGGGCCGCGAGCCCGGCCACCAGCTCGCTCCAGGCCTGCGCCTCCCGGGTGAACGGCGGGCTCGGCGCCATCCGGGTCGGGTCCGGCCGGACCACGAACGACACCAGCCAGCCCAGGCTGCTCGACTCGGCGAGGGACTCGGCGGGCTCGGGATCGCCAGCCCACTCGCCGACGTCGGTCAGCAGCTCCGAGGCGAGGTCGAGCTGGACCGGGTCCAGGTCGAGGACGCCCTCGGCGAGATCGGAGCCGATGCCGGTGAGCACGTAGGTGTTCATGTCCTCGACCGTCGCGTCCAGCTCGCCCGCCCTCGCGGCCGCCAGCACCTCGGCGAAGGTGACCGCCGCGGCCAGGTCGGTGCCCGCCACCGCGGGGTGCTCCGGATCGGCCAGCGCCGCGACCAGCTCCTCCTCGGAGCCGAAGACGTCGATCCGGCCGTCCGATCCGAGGAACACCGGCTTGTCGTCGAGGTAGCAGCGCAGCGTCACCAGGGAGGTGTCGCCGTTCTCGATCCGGATCGGGTCGATGCCGACCTCGGCCCAGAAGCCGGTCGGCCCCTCCGCGACATCCCGGTCGCCGGCACCGATCGCCGCGGCCCCGTCGTTCTCGCCGTCGGTGGCCTCGTCGTCGGTGTCGCCGGTGTCGTCCGTGCCGTCGGCCCGGGCGGCCTGGGCGGCCTCCCACTCGGCGGCCTCGGTGCGGGCCTTCTCCAGCGCCCCGGCGTCCACCTCGGGGGTGGCGACCAGGCCGTCGACGGTGTCGACGATCTCGTCCCAGTGCTGGGCGACCGCCTCGGACAGCGCGGCCCAGCGCTTGGCGCCGTCCCGGCCGGCGAACGCGCCGGCCCCCTCGCGGAGCAGCGCGAACGCGGGTTCACCGTCCAGCGCGGCGACGACGTTCTCCAGATCGCAGACGTCGGCCAGCGACCGGACCATCGAGACGGCCTCGTGCAGCTCCTGCACGGTCCAGGCGTCCGGGTCCTCGGCGGCCAGCTCGGGCAGCCCGACGAGGTCGTACCGGTGCGCGTCGTCCGGTGTCAGGTCGCCGACCGGCAGGCCGGGAACCGCCGACCAGGCGGGATGGTCCTCCAGGTCGTGCCCGGAGGCGGTCCGCACGAAGGCGGCGAGACCCGCGACCTCGTCGAAGACGAACACGTGCTCGTCGTCGCCGAGGAAGGCCTCCCACTCCTCGCCGTCCTCCCGCCAGGGGGGAGCCCACAGGGTGACCACGTCGCCCCGGGTGAGAGCGAGCCGGATCGGGACGATGTCGCTTGCCACGATGCGGACCCTATCTCGATCGGTCGGGGGCCTCGGGGAGCCCCGGCGCGGTCAGGCCTGGCTGTGCAGGCGGACCACGCCGATCGACACGTCCTCGAGACCGCCCCGGTCGAAGTCGCGCCTCAGCTGGTCCGCCTTGATGGTCGCCGTCATCCCGTCGAACGGGCCGTGCGCGTCCACCTCCCCGGTCTGCGGGTCCACCGCCAGAACGACGTATCCGTCGCACTGCGTGAGCTTTTCCGCAGCAGCGATCAACGTCTGCTCTTCGGAAGTCGTGTTCTCCGGCATCGGATCACCTCCTCGTCATCTAGTACAGCGTCGGCGGGGGCTTCGATGTGACACCGTTTCGGCCATACCACCCGTTCGGGTCAGGTGAATCCCGAGTTCGGCGACCTTGTGTGCCGATAGTGGCACTCAGCGCGCGTGATCACGCGATGTGGGGAGCCCGGCGTGTCGGCGCGAGCACTGTTGGTCACTGCCGGACCGATCGGGGATCGACTGTCACGCAAGGTCTGTGGCCGTGCCGCGGGCCTCACCCGGGCGGACGACCGGGGCTGCAGCAAGGGAGTTGACATCACTCGTCGGTGGCGACGGGC
The DNA here is from genome assembly GCF_039526905.1 of Pseudonocardia kongjuensis. NCBI lineage: Bacteria > Bacillati > Actinomycetota > Actinomycetes > Pseudonocardiales > Pseudonocardiaceae > Pseudonocardia > Pseudonocardia kongjuensis. The sequence continues at coordinate 149,015 of NZ_BAAAJK010000053.1, forward strand.
CGCTCACCCTTCGTGAACCATGACACGCATCCGTGTCGACGTCGTCACCGGTCCCGCTGTGCCGCAGCAGGTCCGGGGTGTGCGGCCGGGACGGCGCCGCGGCCGGGTGCCCCTCGCCGGGGGGTACCGGCCGGTCCGCGCGCACGTAGGCTCTCCGCTCGTGGACACGATCGTCGTCGACCACCCGCTGGCGCGGGCGCGGCTGAGCAACATGCGGGACGCCCGCAACGACAACGCCACCTTCCGGGCGGCCCTGCGCGAGCTCACCCTGATGCTCGTCTACGAGGCGACCCGCGGCGCGCCGCTGGCCGAGGAGCCGATCCACACGCCGGTCTCGCGCACCGTCGGGCACCGCCTCGCGGCGCCCCCGGTGCTGGTGCCGGTGCTCCGGGCCGGCCTGGGCATGGCCGAGGCGGCGCTGAACCTCATCCCGGAGGCCCAGATGGGCTTCGTGGGGATGGCCCGCGACGAGGAGACCCACCAGCCGGTGCCCTACATGGAGTCGCTGCCCGACTCGCTGGTCGGCCGGCCGGTCTTCGTGCTCGACCCGATGCTCGCCACCGGCGGCTCGATGCTGCACACCGTCGAGCTGCTGACCCGGCGCGGCGCCGACGACGTGACCGTGGTCTGCGCGCTGTCCGCCCCGGAGGGCGTGCAGCGGCTGCGCGAGTCGGGCCTGCCGCTGCGGATGGTCACCGCGAGCATCGACGAGCGGCTCAACGACTCCGCCTTCATCGTCCCGGGACTCGGCGACGCCGGGGACCGCCAGTTCGGGTCGGTCTGAGCGGTAGTGCCGGCACCCTCCGCGCCGACCCGGCGCCGGGTCCTGACCGCATTGGCGGCCGCGCTGCTCGTCGCGGCCGTGGCGCTGCTGCCCGGCGCGGACCGGCCGGAGGAGACCGAGGTGCCCGATCCGTCGCCGGGCGCGCTGCGGGTGATGCCGCTCGGGGCGTCGTCGACGGTCGGGGTGGGCAGCCCGGCGACGGCCGGCTACCGGCTGCCGCTGTGGGAGCGGCTGACCGCCGACGGCGTCGCCGTCGACTTCGTCGGCTCCCGCTCGTCGGGGCCGGACGCACTGCCCGACACCGACCACGAGGGACGCTCCGGCTGGACCGCCGCCCGGATGCTGCCGCTCACCGGCGGCTGGGTGCTGGCCGCCGACCCGGACGTCGTGCTGCTGCACGCCGGCACCAACGACCTGCTGTCCGGGACGTCGGCGCAGGCGACCGCGGCCACCCTGGACCGGATGCTGGACCGGATCTTCACCGCGGCGCCCGGCACCCACGTGATCATGGCCGGGGTGTGGGCGCCGCTGCCGAAGCAGCGGACCGAGCGGGCCCGGCTCGCCTCGCTGCTGCCCGGGGTGGCCGAGCGGCACCGGGCGGCCGGCCGCTCGGTGGAGTACGCCGACGTGTCCGGGCTGTTCGGCAGCGGTCGCACCGCCGACGGCCTGCACGCCGGCCCGGACGCCTACCGCACCATCGCCGCGATGTGGGCGGACCGGATCGGGGCCTGGCAGGACCGCACGCCGGTGCCCTCCACCCGCAGGTAGCCGGGCTCAGCCCGGCATCACCCCGGCGGCCAGCACCGCGCCCAGCTCGCGGCAGGCGGCCCGGGCCGCGGCGTCCGGGGCGCCGGTGACCTCCACCGGGGCGGCCGCGGCGACCCAGCCCATGCCCTCGGCGATCGCGGTGACCGACCGGGTCGCGCCCGAGGTGTCCGATCCGCCGTGCACCCACAACCCGTACGGCAGGCCGCGGGTGTCCTCGCCGCACACGTAGTACACCTGGTCGAGGAAGTGCTTGAGCGCCCCGGACATGTAGCCGATGTTGGCCGGGGTGCCCAGCAGCACGGCGTCCGCGGCGAGCAGGTCGGACGCGGTCGCGGCCAGCGCGGCCCGGGCGACGGTCCGCACCCCGGTGATCTCCGGATCGGCGGCGCCCGCCCGCACCTGCGCCAGCAGCTCGGCGGTCGCCGGGGACGGCGTGTGGTGCACGATCAGCAGCCGGGCCCCGCTCACCGGCCCAGCATCCCGTCCACCTCGGCGCGCAGCGCGTCGAGCCGTCGCTCCGCCCGTGCCCGGGACGCCGGGACCAGCGCCGGATCGCCGGTCGGCGGTTCGACGACCTCCAGGTACGCCTTCAGCTTCGGCTCGGTGCCGGACGGCCGGACCACCACCCGGACGCCGTCGCGGCGCAGCCGCAGCACGTCCGGTGCCGGCCGGTCGGCCGCCCAGCCCGGCGGCGGCGCGTCGCGCAGCCGCTGCACCGCGCGGTCCCGCTCGGCGGGCTCCATCCGGAGCGAGACGCCGAGCGTGCGGTGCACGCCGGCCGCGGCGGCCAGCTCGTCGAGCCGCGCGGGCACCGACGACCCGGCCGCGGCCAGCCCGCGCACCAGGTCGGCGGCCAGCACCGCGGCGGAGACGCCGTCCTTGTCCCGGACCGCGTCCGGGTCGACGCAGAGCCCGATCGCCTCCTCGTAGCCGAAGACCAGCCCGTCGCCGGCGCGGACGATCCACTTGAACCCGGTCAGCGTCTCGGCGAACCGGGCGCCGTGCGCGGCCGCGACCCGGGCCAGCATCGACGACGACACCACCGTCGTCGCGACCAGCGGCGCCGGCGCGTCCGGCCGGTCCGGCTCGCCCCGGGTCCGCAGCAGATGATCGGCCAGCAGCACGCCGGTCTCGTCGCCGGAGAGCATCCGCCAGCCGTCGTCGAACGGGACGCCGATCGCGCACCGGTCGGCGTCCGGGTCCAGCGCGACGGCCAGCTCCGCCCCGCAGCCGGCGGCCAGCTCGAGCAGCAGGTCGGTGGCGCCGGGCTCCTCCGGGTTGGGGAACGCGACCGTCGGGAAGTCCGGATCGGGCCGGGCCTGGGCGGCCACCACGTGCACGTCGTGCACCCCGGTGCGGGCGAGCGCGGCGGTGACGAGCGCGCCGCCGACGCCGTGCATCGGGGTCAGTGCGATCCGCGGGGCGGCGCCGTGCGGGGTGCGCGGGAGCGTCGCGATCCGGTCCAGGTAGTCGGCGGTCACGTCGGTGACGGCGGGCAGCGGCCCCAGCGGGACCGACACTGCGGCCGGCGCGGCGGTCACCGCGGCCTCGATGCCGGCGTCGTCGGGCGGGACGAGCTGGGCGCCGTCCTGCAGGAACACCTTGTAGCCGTTGTCGGCCGGTGGATTGTGCGAGGCGGTGACCGCGATCCCGGCGACCGCGCCGAGCCGCCGCACGGCGAACGCGACCAGCGGGGTCGGCACCGGGGGATCGAGCAGCGCCACCTCGAACCCGGCGCCGGTCAGCACCCGGGCGGCGGCCTCGGCGAACGCGGCCGAGCCGTGCCGGGCGTCGCGTCCGACGACGACCGTCCCGGTCCGGCCGCCGGCGCGCAGCCAGCCGGCGAGCCCGGCCGTCGTGCGGGTCACCACCGCCACGTTCATCCCGGCCGGCCCGGCCCGGACCGGGCCGCGCAGGCCCGCGGTGCCGAACCGGAGCGGCCCGGACATCCGGTCGGACAGCCCGGCGACGGCGCCGTCCGCCGGTGGGCCGCCGGCCAGCGCGGTCGCCAGCAGCCGCTGCAGCTCGGCCCGGGTGCCCGGATCCGGGTCGTCGGCGATCCAGCGCAGCGCGGCGTCCCGCAGCTGCGGATCGGGCCCCATCAGACGCGGGCGACGAGCTCGCCCAGCAGCTCGCCCATCCGGGTCGCCGCGGCCCGCCCGGCGTCGAGCACCTCCTGGTGGTCCAGCGGCTGCCCGGACAGCCCGGCGGCCAGGTTGGTGACCAGCGAGATGCCGCAGACCTCCAGCCCGGCGGCGCGGGCCGCGATCGTCTCCAGCACGGTCGACATCCCGACCAGGTCGGCGCCGAGCGTGCGCAGCATCCGGATCTCGGCCGGGGTCTCGAAGTGCGGCCCGGGGAGCCCGGCGTACACGCCCTCGACCAGCGACGGATCGAGCTCGCGGGCGGCCGCGCGCAGCCGCGGCGAGTAGGCGTCGGTGAGATCGACGAAGTCGGCGCCGACCAGCGGCGAGCGGGCGAGCAGGTTGAGGTGGTCGGCGATCAGCACCGGCTGGCCGACCGAGAGGCCCTCGGTGATGCCGCCCGCGGCGTTGGTGAGCACCACGGCCGAGACGCCCGCCGCGGCCGCCGTCCGGATGCCGTGCACCACCGGCTCGACGCCGTGCCCCTCGTAGAGGTGGGTGCGGCCGAGCAGCACCAGCACCCGGCGCCCGCCGATCGTCAGCGAGCGCACGGTGCCGCCGTGCCCGACCGCGGACGGGGCGAGGAACCCGGGCAGCTCGGCCATCGGCAGCTCCGCGTCGGCGGTCCCGAGCACGTCGGCGGCGGGACGCCAGCCGGAGCCGAGCACGACGGCGACGTCGTGCCGCTCGGTTCCGGTGCGGCGGGCCAGCTCGGCGGCGGCCTCCTGGGCGGTGTGCGCGGGGGCGGACATGGCGCCACCCTAATCACCGGCCGGGATCAGCCGCCGGTGCTCCGGAACCCGGCGGCGACCGCGTCGAACAGCCCGGCGGCGGCCTCCTCGGCCTGGCCGGCGGGGGAGGTGAGCTGCAGCACCCAGACGCCGTCCGGATCGCGGCCGGGGAAGATCCGCAGCAGCGTGCTGCGCTCCTGCGGGCCGCTGGTGGTGGTCATCTCGATCTGGTCGGACCCGTCGGCCTGTGGCTGCACCGGCCCGGCGTCGACGCCGTCCACGCCGAGCGCCTCCGGGGTCAGCGCGCCGGCGACCGCCTCGGTGGAGGCGGCGGCGCGCACGGACAGCTCCTGCCGGCCGTCCGGGCTGACGAACCGGACGACGGCCGAGCCGTCGCCCGCCGGGGAGCGGTACTGGGTCCAGTCCTGGGGGACCGCGACGGAGAACCCGAGCGGATCCGGGTGGGCGACCCGCGGCGTGCGCTCGGTGGCGACGGTGATCGTGCTCAGCGGCTCCTGGCCGGCCAGCGCGCGGACCCCGGCGAACCCGGCGAGCGCGCCCAGCAGCACCAGCAGCGCGCCGCCGAGCACCAGCGGCACCCCGCCGAGCACGCCGGCGAACCCGGTGCCCCGCGCCGCGGCGGGGCGGGCGGGCGCCGATCCGGCCCGTCCGGCCGGGCCGGTGGGGCGGGCCGGCCGGCGCGCGGGCCGGTGCTCGGGGACCGGCGGTGCGGCCGGCGGGGCGTGTCCGGCCGGGGCGGCCGGTGCCACCTCGGTGGCGGGCGGCGCCCCGCCGCGGGTGTGCGTGCCGGTCGCGGCCGGCGGCCGGTGCGGCACCTGCGGGCCGGACGCCGGCGAGGCGGCCGGGGCCGGGACCCGCGCCATCACGGTCGGGACGTCCGGCGAGCCGGGGAAGATCGGGTCGTCCGGGTCGGCCAGCAGCGGCCGCAGCCGGGCCCGGACCTCGTCCAGCGGCATCCGGCCGGCGGGCTCCTTCACCATCAGCCCGGAGATCACCTCGGCGATCGGGCCGCCCACGGTCGGCACCGGCACCGGGCCGTCGACGACCTCGGTGATGGTCCGCACCGGATCGCCGTCGACGTCGTAGGGCGGCCGGCCCTCGACGGCGGCGAACAGCGTCGCGCCCAGGCCCCACAGGTCCGCGGCCGGGGTGACCGGCTGGCCGGCGGCGACCTCCGGGGCGATGTAGGCGGGGGAGCCGAGCACCAGGCCGGCCGAGGTCATCGGGGCGTCCGACTCGTTGCGGGCGATGCCGAAGTCGGTGAGCTTGATCCGGCCGTCGTCGGAGATGAGGACGTTGCCGGGCTTGACGTCGCGGTGCGTGATCCCGGCCCGGTGCGCCGCCCGCAGCGCGGCGGCGGTGCCGTACCCGACGACGCCGGCCTGGGCCCGGTCGAGCCGCCCGGCCTCGGCGATCGCCGCGGCCAGGTTCTTCGACGGCACCAGCTCCATGACGACCAGCGGCTCGTCGCCGCCGGAGTCCAGCACGTCGAACACGGTGACGACGTTCGGGTGCGAGAGACCGGCCAGCGCCCTGGCCTCGCGCATGATCCGTTCGCGCAGCTCGAGCTTCTCGGCGGCCGGGATCCCGTCCGGGATCTTCAGTTCCTTCAGGGCGACCCGGCGCTGCAGCACGTCGTCGAAACCGGACCACACGGTGCCCATCGCGCCGCTGCCGAGCGGCCCGTCGACGCGGTACCGCCCGGCGATCTGGCGGCGCTGGACATCGCCTTCGGGAACGGTCACGCCGGCGATTGTTCCATCGTCCCGCGAGCCGCCCACCTGCACACCGGCTGTGACAGGCGGTTCCGGCCGGTGACGGTGTGTCACCAATTGCGCGGCGCCCGGTCGCCGGGCGGCGCCGGCCGCGGGGTGGACGCCGCTGCGTCACGGCCCGGTGACGGTGCGGATTCGGGGCGGCTGCGGGGCGGCTGCGGTGCGGTTGCGGTCCGGTCCGGGACCGCCGGTGAACGGCGGAAACGGCCGCTCGTCGCGCTCCCGCCCGCCCGCTCGTCACAACTGGTGAACCCGTTGGCAGCATCCCGCCGACCCCTCGCCGCGCGGACCCGTGAACGGCCGCTTTCGACTGGAACACCGCCGGACGGGTGAGCACCATGAGTCGTGGTCGGGCACGTTCCGACGCCCCGTGACGGGGCGGCGGGCCGGGGCCCCGACATCCCGGACGAGGAGGACAAGGTGACTGCGCTGCAGACCCGCACCGAGCTTCCCGAGGTGGGCGACCTGCCGGTCGACGACCTCGGTGCCGGCACGGGTCCGGCCTGGCTGGAATCGTGGATGCGGGCGCACAAGGGCGAGATCGTCGGGTGGCGCCGCGCCATCCACGCGCAGCCGGAGCTGGCCCGTCGCGAGCACCGCACGACGGCCCGCGTCTCGGAGACGCTGCTGCGGGCCGGCCTGGAGCCGCGCACGCTCGCCGGCGGGACCGGCGTCGTCTGCGACATCGGCCACGGCGGTCCGCTGGTGGCACTGCGTGCCGACATGGACGCGCTGCCGCTGCAGGAGCAGACCGGGCTCGCGTTCGCCTCGACGGTGCCCGGCGTGATGCACGCCTGCGGGCACGACGCGCACACCGCGATGCTGCTCGGCGCCGCGCTGGCGCTGAACTCGGCGCCGTCGCTGCCCGGCCGGGTCCGGCTGGTGTTCCAGCCGGCCGAGGAGGTGCAGCCCGGCGGCGCGCTGGACGTCGTCGCCCAGGGCGTGATGTCCGACGTCGAGCGGATCTTCGCGCTGCACTGCGACCCGCGCCTGGAGGTCGGGCGGCTGGGTACCCGGGTCGGGCCGATCACCTCGGCCTGCGACCTGATCGAGGTCCGGCTGACCTCGCCGGGCGGGCACACCTCGCGCCCGCACCTGACCGCCGACCTGGTGCAGGCGCTCGGCCTGCTGGCCACCCAGGTCCCGCTGCTGCTCACCCGGCACGTGGACCCGCGCTCGGGCACCGTGCTGACCTGGGGCGCGGTGCAGGCCGGCGACGCGGCCAACGCGATCCCGCAGTCCGGGATGCTGCGCGGCACGCTGCGCACCGCCGACCACGCGACCTGGACCGAGCTGGAGGACACGCTGCGCGCGCTGGTCGCCGCGGTGCTGGCCCCGACCGGTGTCGGGTACGTGCTGGACCACGTCCGCGGGGTCCCGCCGGTGGTCAACGACGAGATCTCGACCGGCCTGCTGCGGGACGCGGCGGTGACCGTCGGCGGCGAGCCGGCCGACGCGAGCACCGAGCAGTCCTCCGGCGGCGAGGACTTCGCCTGGTACCTGGAGCACGCCCCGGGCGCGATGGCCCGGCTCGGCGTGTGGTCGGGCAGCGGCCCGCAGCGCGACATCCACCAGCCGACGTTCGACCTGGACGAGCGGTCGCTACCGTTCGGCTCCCGGGTGCTGGTGCACGCCGCGCTCGCGGCGCTCGCGGACGCCTCCTGACCGTCGCCGGGGCGCCCGCCCCGGTCAGGCGACCGACCGCAGCCGCAGGGTGACCGCGCGCCCGCCGCGCCGCGCGGCGTCGTGCGACTCGGTGAGCTGGGCCCGGGCCAGCTCACGCAGCTCCGCCATCTGCGGGTTCACCTCGGCGAGCGTGAGCTCGGTCTCGATGACGTCGAGATCGAGCCCCCAGACGTCGACCAGGATCCGGCGCATCCAGCCGGTCGCGTGGTCCCAGCCCTCGCGCGGGGTCCCGGGCGCGTAGCCGCCCCCGCGCGCCGTCACCAGGAAGGCCGGCCGATCGGCCAGGGGCGTCTGCCCCGGTGCGAGCCGCGGATCGGTGATCAGGGTGTCGACCCAGGTCTTGAAGTGCTGCGAGACGCCGAAGTTGTACAGCGGGGCGCCGAGCACGAGCACGTCGGCGGACAGGACCTCGTCGGCCAGCTCGCGGGCGGTCCGCGCGGCGCGCTCCTGTTCCGCGGAGCGGCCCTGCTCCGGCGCGAGGGCGGCGCTCGCCCACACGTCGGCCGGGACGGGTTCGACGGCGAGATCGCGCCGGACCACCCGGGCGCCCTCGCCGAGCTCCTCGAGGATCGTGCCCTGCAGCGTGTCGGCGACGGCCCGGGTGACCGAGCCCTCGGTGCGGATGCTGGTGTCGAGCCGGAAGAGGGTGCTGCTCATGCGGGACCTGCTCTCGCTGGAAGATAATCTGTGAACCAGATGATCGTACATCACGATTATCTTGCCGCGAAGGTCGAATCTGTACGATTCGGGGCATGGTGGAGGCGGTGCAGGAGGTGCCCGACACCGGCGAGCTCGGCCGGTCGCTCGGCACGGTGCTGCGCGCCTACCTGCGGTCGGTGCACGAGCAGGTCGACGACCTGCCGGGCGGGCCGCGGGGGTTCCAGGTGCTGTCCGTCGCGGCGGGCGGCGCCTGCCACAACCAGGCGACGATCGCCCAGCTGCTCGGGCTGGACCGGACGGTGATGACCTACCTGGTCGACGACCTGGTGAAGCGCGACCTGGTGGAGCGCCGCCCGGACCCGGCGGACCGCCGGGCCCGGCAGGTCCTGCTCACCGAGGCGGGCCGGCGGCTGCTGGCGGAGGTGTCCGCCCGCATCGCCGAGGTCGAGGACCAGCTCCTCGCCCCGCTCGACGACGCGGAGCGTCCGCTGTTCCGCGACATGATCGGGCGGATCGCCCGGGCCCGGCCGGCCGACGACGCGGACCCCTGCACCGAACCCGGATCGGCCTGCTGAGCCGCGGGTGGCGTCAGCCGCCGGGTGAGGACTTCCGGCTCGGCCGGCTGCGCAGGTCGTTGACGTAGTCCGCGGGCGCGCCGGCCATCTCGGCGGCGTCGGCGATCACGCCGAGGTAGCGGGCCGACGGCTCGCCGCCCTCGTAGGCGTTGAGCACGTAGATCCAGGCGAGGACGCTGCCGTCCAGGGTGGCGACCCGCAGCCGCAGCTTCTTGTGCAGGCCGAGCTCGCCGCCCTCCCAGCGGTCGAGCTGGGCCTCGTCGTGCTCGGGGACGTCGTAGAGCACGACGAACACCTGCGAGCCCGGCTCCTCCACCACGGTGGAGAGCGCGCCCTCCCAGGTGTAGTCCTCGCCGCCGAACGTCAGCCGCCAGCCCTGGAGCCACCCGGTCCCGGCCATCGGCGAGTGCGGGGCGCGCTCCTTCATCTGCTCGGGGTCCATGTTCGACCCGTACGCGGCATACAGCGGCACGGGGGCAGCGTAGTGGCTCGGGGTCGGAGGGCGGCCGGGCGGGCCCCGCCCCGCCCGGTCGGCTGAACCGGACACGCGTACTGTGAAGCACTGTCGACGCCGGTGGCGAGGCCGCCGGCCCACCACCACCGACGTCTCAGGGGGACTTCCCGTGACCCGCATCGTCATCATGGGCGGCGGACCTGCCGGATACGAGGCCGCGCTGGTCGCGGCGCAGCACGGCAGCGAGGTGACCGTCGTCGAGCGGGACGGGATGGGTGGCGCCTGCGTCGTCTACGACTGCGTCCCGTCGAAGACGTTCATCTCGTCGGCCGCCGTCCGGGTGGACCTGCACCGCGCCGAGGACCTGGGCGTGCTGGTCGACCGCGGCAACTCGGCGGTCGACCTGCCCGCCGTCAACCAGCGGGTCAAGTCGCTGGCGCTGGCGCAGTCCGCGGACGTGCGCACCCGGCTGGAGAACGAGGGTGTCCGGATCATCGCCGGCACCGCACAGTTCGACGGTCCCGGTGCCGGCCGGGCGACGCACGACGTCACCGCCACCCACACCGACGGCACCGTCGAGCGGCTGGTCGCCGACAACGTGCTGATCGCGACCGGCGCGACCCCGCGGGTGCTCGACTCCGCCCGGCCGGACGGCGACCGGGTGCTGGACTGGCGGCAGCTCTACGACCTGGAGGAGCTGCCCGAGCATCTCGTCGTCGTCGGGTCCGGTGTGACCGGCGCCGAGTTCTGTTCGGCCTACGTGGAGCTGGGCTGCCGGGTCACCCTGGTGTCCAGCCGGGACCGGGTGCTGCCGCACGAGGACGCCGACGCCGCCGCGGTGCTGGAGGAGGTCTTCGCCGAGCGCGGCGTGGAGATCCTCGCGCACGCCCGCGCCGACAAGGTGGAGAACACCGGCGACGGCGTGCTGGTGACGCTGTCCGACGGCCGCACGGTCGAGGGCTCGCACGCCCTGATGACGGTCGGGTCGGTGCCGAACACCGGCGACCTCGGCCTGGAGAAGATCGGCGTGGAGACCGACCGCGGCGGGTTCATCCCGGTCGACAAGGTGTCCCGGACGGCGGAGCCCGGCGTCTACGCGGCCGGTGACTGCACCGGGGTCCTGATGCTCGCGTCGGTGGCGGCCATGCAGGGCCGGATCGCGATGTGGCACGCGCTCGGCGAGGGCGTCGCGCCGATCCGGCTGCGGACCGTCGCGGCGAACGTGTTCACCCGGCCGGAGATCGCGACCGTCGGGATCAGCCAGAACGCGATCGACTCCGGCGAGGTCCCGGCGCGCACGGTGATGCTGCCGCTGTCGACGAACCCGCGGGCGAAGATGCGCGGCCTGCGCCGCGGCTTCGTGAAGCTGTTCTGCCGGCCGGCGTCCGGCGTGGTCATCGGCGGTGTCGTGGTGGCGCCGGTCGCCAGCGAGCTGATCCTGCCGATCGCGATGGCGGTGCAGAACGGTCTGGGCGTCGACGACCTGGCGCACACCTTCTCGGTGTACCCGTCGCTGTCCGGGTCGATCACCGAGGCGGGCCGTCAGCTGATGCAGCACTCCGACCTGGACTGATCCCCGAACAGCTGGTCGAGCAGCGCGCGCAGCGCCTGCGGGGACACCGGGGCCAGGGTGACCCACTCCGGCCCGGGGCCCGGTTCGGCGTCGCGGGTCAGCCGGTACCGGCCGCGCGCGGTGTCGACGACGGTGACGTACCCGGGCAGCCGGGCCGGGTTGCCCCAGCGGTCGAACCGGACCGCGCACACCTGGGCGTGCCGGGCCGGTCCGCGCAGCACCGCCTCCAGCCGCGCCGACGGCCCGGACCGCTCGGTGCCGGCAGCGTGGTCAGCGCCGTCGCTGAGCAGCCGCGCGAGCTCGGCGGTCGGCATCCCGGCCGCGGGCCCGGGGCCCGGGGGTGCCGGCGGGAGCACGGACACCGCCGCGTGCGCCGGGGAACCGGCGGCGGCGACGGTCACGGTGCCGCCGGTGTGCACGGCGAGCACGCCGCCGTCGGTGCTCCCGGCCGCGACGGCGCGCAGCGCGGACCCGTAGCGGGCGCGCACCTCCAGCTGCCGTTCGGGCCGGGCGAGCAGGGTGAACAGCCGCACCAGCCCGGGTGCGGGCCCGCGCGGGCCGGCGAGGCCGCGATCGCGCAGGGCGGCCATCACGGCGGCGACGCCCCGGGTGCGCTCGTCCGTGCTCCGCCCGGGGGAGGGCACGGTCAGCGCCGCCGGGGTGGTGCCGAGCCCGAGCAGCTCCCAGACGACGTCGAACTCGGCGGCGGCGAGCCGGAACCGGGTCGCCGGGTCCCGCTCAGCCACGGCCCCGCCAGCGCTGCTCGGGGCGCAGCACCGCGTCGGCTGCCGGTGCGCCGGCTGCCGGTGCGCCGGGCCCGGGTTCGCCGGTCCCACCGGTCTCGCCGCTGTCGCCGGCCTCGGGGTCGCCGGTTCCGCCGGGCGGGTTCCGGTCGGCGAGCAGGCGCCAGGCCGGTGCGCGGCCGTCCGGTCCGGGTGCGGGAGGGGCGGCGCCGGACGCGACGGGATGCGGGTGCACGGCCGCCGGTGCACCGGGTGCGACGGCGGCGGGGAGCACCGGCGCCGCGGGTGCGGGTGGACCCGGCGGGGGCGTTGCCGGCGCGGTGAGGTGCGGGTTCGTGGTCGCTCGTGCCTCGGGTGCGATGGTGCCGGGGTCCGTGGTCGCTCGTGCCTCGGGTGCGGAGAGGCCGGGAACCGTGGTTGCCCGTGCGTCGGGGGCGGTGAGGCCGGGGTCCGTGGTTGCTCGTGCCTCGGGTGCGGTGAGGCCCGGGTTCGCGGTTGCTCGTGCGTCGGGGGCGGTGAGCTGCGGGTCCGTGGTCGCCCGTGCCTCGGGTGCGGTGAGGCCCGGTTCCGTGGTCGTCGGTCCGCCGGGTGCGGTGACGTGCGGATCTCCGCCCGGCGCGGCGAGACCCGGGTCGGTGGCCGCCCGGCCGCCCGGCGCAGCGGTCTCCGGACGGGCACCCGGGTCCGCCCCCGGACCGACAGCCGACCCGACAGCCGGGCCGACGTCCGGCCCGGCCGCGGGATGCGCCGATCGGAGGTCGCCGGAGTTCTCGCCCGCCGCACCGGAGGCCTCGGTGTGGCCCGGCCCGTCGCCGGACTGCATCCGACCTGCGGCGCCGGTGCCGGGCGTCGCACCGGGTTCCGGCCGTCCGGCCGATCGTGCTCCCGCGGCAGCCGCGACACCGGCGGCGCCCAGCGCCCCGGCGGCCCCGCCCGCCACCCACCCCGGCCCGCCGCCCGTTCCCGGCCCGGCGACGCCCCCGGCACCGCCGGACCAGCCGGCCCCGGACGAGCCGGCCCCGGACCAGCCACCGCCCGGCGACGCGGCACCGGTCAGGCCACCGCCCGACCAGGCACCGCCCGGCGCGGTAGCACCGGCCAGGCCGCCGCCCGACCAACCACCGCCCGGCGCGGCAGCACCGGTCACGCCACCATCCGGCGCGGCGGCAGTCGGGCCCGGCGCGGCGGCACCGATCGGGCCCGGTGCGGCAGGACCGGACAGGCCCGGCGCGGCAGGACCGGTCAGGCCCGGCGAGCCAGCACCGGGCCCGGCACCGCCCGGCCCGGCTCCGGGACCGCCCGGTCCGGGACCGGCCACCGTCGGAGCACCCGATCCCGGACCACCCGAACCCGAACCGCCCGGCGCAGCCGGCCCCGCCGCCACGGACGCCCCCGCGGGAGCCGCCCCCGCCGTCACCGCGGGCGGTGCGGCCCAGCCGGTCCAGTGGGCCCCGGCGATCCGGCTGTCCTCGGCGTAGCGCTGCATCAGCTCGGCGGCCCGCGCCGCCGCGTTCCCGGCGGCGGCGTCCGCCGCGGCCCAGTCGGTGAGCACCGCCGCCCCGGCCGGGACGACCGCCGGTGGGGACGCGGCCGGGGGCTCGGTCATCCGGGCCCGCAGGCCGGCCGCCAGCGCGGCGTGCGCGGCGAGCCCGTCGGCGGTCCGGACCGCGTCGGCCGCGGCGCCACCGGCCCAGCCGGCGAGCGCCCCGAGCGCCCCGGCGGTCACGTCGGCGGCGCCGCCGGACCAGCCGGCCGGGAGCTCCCGCACCCGGTCGGCGAGCTCGCGGTGCACGTCGTCGAGGGCCTCCGCGGCGTCCCGCCAGGCCCGTTCGGCCGCCGCCGACGCCGCCGGGCCGGGTCCGGCGGCGACCATCGCGTGCAGTTCGGCGTGGCTCATCCCGGTCCAGCGCGGTGCGGTCACGACCGGGTCCAGGAGCGGACGATCCCGGCCTCGGTGCCGGCGTAGTCCCGCCCGGAGCGGGCGACCGCGTCCCGGGCCCGGACGATCTCGGAGCGCAGCGTCCGGATCCGTTCGATCGCTGCACCGGCGGCGTCCGCGGCGTGACCGGCGTACCGGGCGGCCGCCTCGGCGCTGACCGGATCACCCAGCCAGGGCCGGATCCGGCGGGCGTCGGCGTCGAGCAGGGTCAGGACCGTGGTGAGCCGGTCCGCGGCCCGGTCCAGCGCGGCCACGACGGCGGGCGGTGTCGTCGGATCGATCCGCAGATCCGGGCGGGGTACGGGCACGGCTGGCCTCCGGGACGCTGGGCGGGACGGCGGCACGCTAGCCACGGTCGTCCGCGGTCACGTCCGGTCGGCGGACCGCGGTCGCCATCGCGAACGACGGCACCCCCGCCCGTGCCGGTTTCTGATCCGGCACGCGCGGGGGTGCGCGTCTGCTGTGGCGCCGTGGCTACGCGGCGGCGACCGCGTGGCGGTCACCTGCGTCGACGGGCCGGCACCCGCTGAGCGGGCACGGTGGTGGGGCCCAGGTCGTGGTGGCGAACGCGGGCACGAGCCCGGCGAACGGCCAGCGGCCCGCGAACCGCTGCAGGTACCAGAACACGAACAGGTGGTCCGGTTCCGCCGGGTCGACGACGAACTGCGGTCGGCCGCCGAGGTCGTCGACCCAGGCGGCGTAGGCGTTCGCGACCAGCCCCGGCGGGCGGGCGGCCCGCCGGGTGAGGAGCCAGTCCTCGGCCCGGCCGCGCCAGTCCTCCAGCGCCGTCGGGTGCACGGTGGCCCCCGGCAGCTCGCGGAGGTTCGCGGTGAATGTGCCGATCGTGACCCCGTCCGCGCCGTACGCGGTCGAGATCAGGGTGAGCAGGGAGTGCGGGCCCGGGATCGGGCCGTCGGTGTGGATGTGCGTCGTCACGTGTGGTGACGCCGGTGGGGCGAGGGGCATGACGGATCCTGTGCGTCGTTGGAGCTGGTGACGGCTCACGGCGCGGGACTGGCCTGCGTGGTGAGCGGATCCGCGGCGCGGTACTCCGCGTGGCGGGGTGGACCGGGCCCCGTGGATCGGGCACACGGGTTCGGCTGTGGAGTTTGGCGGTATTAAGTTGGGCGGTATGCGGTTGTCCGCCGCGGGCACCTGCCCGGTGTGCGCGGCGCAACGACGCTAGGGCCGCAGCGGGCACCCGGTCAACGCGCGTCCCAGGGAGCGGGATCGGTGTGCAGCCTGCCCAGCACGAGCACGTCGACCCGGGCCCCGTCGACCTCCCACGCCTCCCGCATCCGTCCCTCGTGGACGAAGCCGAGCGCGGCCGCGAGCGCCGCCGAGGCGTGGTTCGGCTCGGCGTGGTGGTAGGTGACCCGGTGCAGCCCGAGGCCGCCGAACCCGAACCGGACGACGGCACCGACGGCGGCCCGGGCGAGCCCCCGGCCGCGGGCGGCGGGCAGCGTCCAGCAGCGCACCTCGGCGGTGCCGTGCGCCAGGTCGAGCTGCTCCAGGGTGACCTCCCCGAGCATCTCACCGGTGGTCGGCTCGGCGACCGCCCAGGCACACCGCGTCCCGCGGGCCCAGCCGTCGATCCGGTCCGCGACGTGCGCGGTCACGGCGGCGTCGAAGTCCGCGGCCTCCGGATCGGGACGGTTGCGCCAGCGCCGGATCTCCGGGTCCCGCGCGGACGCGGCGACGGCCGGGCGGTCGTCCACCCGGTCGTCGTGCCGCGGGCCGCGCAGGTACCAGGCCCCGGCGTTGATCTCGACCGGGTCGAGCGACACCTGGCGTCAGCTCCGATCTTCGTTCCGCGAGCTTCTCTCAGTGCACATCTTCGTTCCGCAAGCTTCTCTCAGCGCACATCTTCGTTCCGCGAGCTTCTCTCAGTCCTTGATCTCGCAGATCACGGTCCCCTGCGACACCGACGCACCCTGCTCGGCGCTGAGCCCGGTGACGGTGCCGTCCTTCGGCGCGGTGACCGGGTTCTCCATCTTCATCGCCTCCAGCACGACGATCAGGTCGCCCGCCGAGACGGTGTCGCCGTCGGCGACCGCGACCTTGATGATCGTGCCCTGCATCGGCGCGGTGACGGCGTCGCCGGAGACCTTGGTGCCGCCGCCCTTGCCGGCCCGCTTGCGCGGCGCGGCCTTCGCCGCGCCGGCGCCGCCGCCCCCGCCCAGCGCGAGATCGCCGGGCAGCGAGACCTCCAGCCGGCGGCCGCCGACCTCGACGACGACGGTCTGCCGCTCGCCGGTCTCCTCGTCGGCCCCGGCGCCGCCCTCGAACGGCGGCACCGTGTTGTCCCACTCGGTCTCGATCCACCGGGTGTGCACCGTGAAGTCCTCGACGGACTCGGCGGTGAAGGCCGGGTCCGCGGCGACCAGCCGGTGGAACTCCAGCACGGTCGCCATGCCCTCGACGCGGAACTCGTCCAGCGCGCGGCGGGCCCGCTCCAGGGCCTGCCTGCGGTCGGCGCCGGTGACGATGAGCTTCGCCAGCAGCGAGTCGAACTGGCCGCCGATCACCGAGCCGTCCTCGACGCCGGCGTCCACCCGCACGCCGGGGCCCGCCGGGTACCAGATCCGCTCGACGGTGCCCGGCGCCGGGAGGAAGTTGCGGCCCGCGTCCTCGCCGTTGATCCGGAACTCGATCGCGTGCCCGCGCGGCGCCGGGTCGTCGGTGAGCTCCAGCTCGTGGCCCTCGGCGATCCGGAACATCTGCCGGACCAGGTCGATCCCGGTGGTCTCCTCGGAGACCGGGTGCTCGACCTGCAGCCGGGTGTTCACCTCCAGGAAGGTGATCATCCCGTCCTCGCCGATCAGGAACTCGACGGTGCCGGCGCCGTAGTAGCCGGCCTCCTTGCAGATCGCCTTGGACGCGTCGTAGAGGGTGGTCCGCTGCTCGTCGGTGAGGAACGGCGCGGGCGCCTCCTCGACGAGCTTCTGGAACCGGCGCTGCAGCGAGCAGTCCCGGGTCCCGACGACGACGACGTTGCCGTGCTGGTCGGCCAGCACCTGCGTCTCGACGTGCCGGGGCCGGTCCAGGTAGCGCTCGACGAAGCACTCGCCGCGGCCGAACGCCGAGGTGGCCTCGCGGACCGCGGAGTCGTAGAGCTCGGCGACCTCGGAGCGCTCGCGGGCCACCTTCATCCCGCGGCCGCCGCCGCCGAACGCGGCCTTGATCGCGACCGGGAGGCCGTACTCGTCGGCGAAGGCGAGCACCTCGTCGGCGCCGGAGACCGGGTCCTTGGTGCCGGGCACCAGCGGCGCCCCGGCCCGGGTGGCGATGTGCCGGGCGGTGACCTTGTCGCCGAGGTCGCGGATCGACTGCGGGGACGGCCCGATCCAGGTGATCCCGGCGTCGATCACGGCCTGGGCGAAGTCGGCGTTCTCGGAGAGGAAGCCGTAGCCGGGGTGGATGGCGTCGGCGCCCGCCTGCTTCGCGGCACCGATCACCTTGTCGATGTCGAGGTAGGACTCGGCGGCGGTCGAGCCACCCAGCGCGAAGGCCTCGTCGGCGAGCCGGACGAACATGGCGTCCCGGTCCGGGTCGGCGTAGACGGCGACGCTCGCCAGGCCCGCGTCCTTCGCGGCTCGGATCACACGAACGGCGATCTCGCCCCGGTTGGCGACGAGCACCTTGCGCAGTGCGGGCACGGTACGAACTCCTCGGGTCGCAGGCGCCGGCCCGGTGCTCCGGCGCTGGGTTACCGGCGAGTGTAAGAGCCGGATCCCCGATCGTTCCGCGCGGAGACTGTGGTGAACGCAACTCACCCCCGACGGGTGGGGTCGCTGACGTCGTCGTGATCGGTCCAGAGGTGAGTCGGGCCACGTGAGGGGTGGTGCGCCGGGCGGAGGGTCCCCGCAACTCCACACCCCCCAGTGGTGGAGTTGCGGGGACCGCCGAGCCCCGACCCCCCGGGGCAGTCCTGTGCGGCGCGGCCGCCGCTCAGCCGCGCCCGCCGAGGGCGACGGCCCGCTGCGCGGCCAGTTCCTCGGCGAACGCGGGCTCCGCGGCGAGCATCGCGCCGAGCCCGAACGCGCCGACGCTGAGCGCCGCCGCGGCCGGTCCGATCGCCGTCCAGTCCGGGCGCATCGACGGCGCCAGCTCGGGATGCCGCTCCCGCACCCGGCGCAGCGCCTCGTCGCCGGCCCTGGTGCGCACCGGGATCCGCGCGCCGAGCAGCACCGTCACGGCGACCATGGCGAGCGTCGCGGCCAGCAGCGCACCGACCGGGCGGCCGTTCGCCAGCCCGGCCAGTACCCGGACCAGGCCGAGTGCGGCCACCAGGCCGGGCGCGACCGCGGCCGAGCGGAGCCGGTCCCGCCCGGGGGCGCCCAGCACCAGTCCGGCCACCTCGAGCCGGCGGGCGATCCGGTGCAGCTCGGCGGCGACCGCGGCGTGCGTGCCGAGGCTGCGGCACGGGATCAGCCGGTGCGCCGAACGGTGGATCGCCCGCTGCAGCCCGGTCGCCGACCGGGTGACCGGACCACCCGCACGGACCTGGCCGGGTGTCCGGTCGGAGGTGAGCACGGTGCCGTCGACGTGCATCGCGGACAGCGCCGCGTACACCGCGAGGGCGGGTCCGCCGTTGAGGTACGCGACGTCCTCCGGGCGGCCGTCCACCGTGCGGACCCCGGCCGGGTCACCGGCGACGACCCGGGAGCGGTACCAGAGGGTCAGTGCCGTCACGACGAGGGCGAGCAGCAGGTACGCCGTGAGGAAGGCCGATGCGCTGACACCCCAGGTCTCGCCGGTGAGGTTCGTGCCCATTCCGGCCTCCCCGTGCAGGTCCGCGCGCTTCATCGTTCGAAGCAGTGTGCGCCCGCTCACGGGGAGGCTCGCCGGATTTCACAGAGACTTGAGGTTGCCCGGAGCGAACGGCCGACACCCGATCGGGTGGACTCGGCCGTTCGGTCCAGCACCCTCCGGCGCGGCCGTCACGGCCCGGTGTCAGCCGGTCGCCGACCGCACCTGTCGCTTGATCCGGGCCAGCATCGCGGCGATCCCGCGCAGCCGCAGCGGGCTCACCGCCTCGGCCAGGCCCAGGTCGGTGTAGAAGTCGTCGGGGACCTCCAGCACCGCCTCGGCGGGCTGGCCGTCCAGCCCGGTGTACATGATCGAGGCGAACCCGCGGGTGGTCGGCGCCTCCGGCGGCGCCGAGAAGAACAGGTGCACCGGGCGGTCACCGTCGTCGGCGACCTCGACGGCCAGGAACAGCGGCGACTGGCACTCGTGCACCTGCTCCATCGAGTCGGCGGCGTCGGCGTACCGCTCGGGCAGCTCGGGCAGCTCCCGGGACAGCTCCAGCAGCAGCTGCAACCGGTCCTTCGGGCCGAGCGCGGCGAAGTCGTCGACCAGTTCGGCGAGAGCCGGTGGGAGGCTCACCCGCGCTCCTCGCCCTGCGCGATCGGCACCCGCACCGCGTTGCCCCACTCGGTCCAGCTGCCGTCGTAGTTGCGGACCCGGTCGAAGCCCAGCAGGTAGGTCAGGACGAACCAGGTGTGGCTGGAACGCTCGCCGATCCGGCAGTAGGCGACGACGTCGTCGGAGGGCTTGAGGCCCTGCTCCTGCTCGTAGATCGCGGCCAGCTCGGCGCGCGACCGGAACGAGCCGTCGTCGGCGGCGGCGCGGGCCCACGGGACGCTCGCGGCACCCGGGATGTGCCCGCCGCGGACCGCGCCCTCCTGCGGGTAGTCCGGCATGTGCAGCTTCTCGCCGGTGTACTCCTGCGGCGAGCGGACGTCGACCAGCGCCCCGCCGCCGTCCGGCACCAGCCGGAGGTGGGCGAGCACGTCGTCCTTGAAGGCCCGGATCGCCGCGTCGTCCCGCTCGACGACCGGGTAGTCGGCGCGGGCCGGGGTGGGGGTGTCGGTGGTGGTCTCGCGGCCCTCGGCGATCCACTTCGCCCGGCCGCCGTCGAGCAGCCGCACGTCGGCGTGGCCGAACAGCGAGAACACCCACAGTGCGTAGGCGGCCCACCAGTTGTTCCGGTCGCCGTAGACGACGATCGTGGTGTCCCGGCCGATGCCGCGCTCGGACATGATCTCGGCGAACCGCTCCCCGTCGACGTAGTCACGGGTCACCGGGTCGTTCAGCTCGGTGTGCCAGTCGACCTTCACCGCGCCCGGGATGTGGCCGGTGTCGTAGAGCAGCACGTCCTCGTCGGACTCGACGACGACCAGGCCGGGATCGGTCAGGTGCTCGGCCAGCCAGGCCGTGGTGACCAGCCGCTCGGGGTGCGCGTACTCGGCGAGCTTGGGGTCCGGGTCGTTCGTGACAGCCATGGCGGGAGGGTAACCGCGCGGCCGGTCACCCACACGCGGGCTCAGACGCCGAAGTCGGAGTCGTCCCCGTCCGGGCGCGGCCCGTGGATCGTCCGGTCCTCCGGCGCGATCCGCAGGTCGTTGATGCTGGCCTCGCGCCTGCGCATCAGGCCGTTGTCGGCGAACTCCCAGTTCTCGTTGCCGTAGCTGCGCCACCACTGCCCGTCGGCGTCGCGGGACTCGTACCGGAACCGCACCGCGATCCGGTTCCCGCCGAACACCCACAGCGACTTGCGCAGTGCGTAGTCGAGCTCGCGTTCCCACTTCGCGGTCAGGAACGCGACGACCTCGTCGCGGCCGGTCAGCCAGGTGTCGCGGTTGCGCCACACGGTGTCCGGTGTGTAGGCGAGCGCCACCTTCTGCGGGTCGCGGGTGTTCCACGCGGCCTCGGCGGCGAGCACCTTCTTCCGGGCGCCGGCCTCGTCGAACGGCGGGAACGGGGGACGGGAACCGTCACTCATCAGGACTCCTTGCCACTCGGGACCGGCACTCCGGACCGTGGGTGCCAGAGGTCGACCACGCTCACCCCGATCCCGCCGAGCAGCCGGCGCAGCAGCGGGAGGCTGATCCCGATCACGTTCGACGGGTCCCCGTCGATGCCGTCGACGAACCAGCCGCCGAAGCCGTCCAGGGTGAAGGCGCCCGCCACGTTCAGCGGCTCGCCGGTGCCGAGGTAGGCGGTCAGCTCCTGCGGGGTCGGATCGGCGAACCGGACCCCGGTCACCGCGTGCCCCTCGGCCTCCTTGGCGACCGCGCCGCCGGCCAGCAGCAGCACCGCGTGCCCGGTGAGCAGCTCACCGGTCCGGCCCGCCATGGACAGCCAGCGGCGGCGCGCGGTGTCCGGATCGCCGGGCTTGCCGACCAGCTCGCCGTCGACGTGCAGCATCGAGTCGCAGCCGACCACCAGCGCGTCCGGGTGCTCGGCGGCGATCCGGCCGGCCACCGCCGCCGCCTTGGCCGCGGCCAGCAGGGTCACCTTGCGGGCGGGCTCGGCGTCCGGGTGGGCGGCGAGCAGGGCGTCCTCGTCGACGTCGGAGACCTCGACGAGCGGATCGGCGCCCGCGGCGCGGAGCACGCCGAGCCGGGCGGGGGAGGCGGAGGCGAGAACCAGTCGCACGGGCGGACCCTATCCGCCGCGGGTCATCCGGTGTCGACCTCGTGCCCCTCCGGCACCGGCCCGCGCACCAGCAGCGCGCTCGTCACCATCCCGAGGACGCCGATCACGACCACCGCGACGAACACGATCCGGTAGCCGTGGTCGGACGCCGTACGGGCGGCTTCCAGGTACGCCACCGTGCCCTCGTCGAAGCGGTGCGCGTCGAGGCCGGTCTGCTCGGCGGCCTCCAGGTCGGAGCGCAGCGCCGCACCCGTGGTGTCGGTCAGCGGGGCCAGGCCGCGGAGCGCGACCTCCTCGTGCAGCCGGGCCAGGTAGGTGTGGTGGAACACCGCGTAGAGCAGCGCGATCCCGATCGCGCCGCCACCCTGCTCGGCGGTCGCCGAGACCCCGGACGCCTGCCCGTGGTCCCGCCCGGGCACGGTGTCCAGCCCGACCGGGTCGTTCACGGTGAGTACGACGGCCAGCCCGGTGCCGTAGACCACCAGCCCGGGCAGCAGGAGCAGGTACTCGTTGAACAGAGCGGCCGGGGCGAGCATCGCGCCGGAGACGGCCAGCGCCGCGAACCCGGCGACCAGCGGGATCCGGCCGCCGACCCGGTCGTACCAGCGCCCGGCCAGCGGGGCGACGAGCACCATCGGCGCGGTGGAGGCGAGCAGCGCCAGGCCCGCGGTGGCCGGGTCCATGCCCAGGTTGAGCACCAGCAGCAGCGGCAGGATGAGGCCGAGCCCCATCTCGACCATCCCGGCGAGCGCCTGGCTCAGCGTGGACCCCAGATAGTGCGGGTGCGCGCGCAGCAGGCCGAGGTCCATCAGCGGATCGGCGGTGTGCCGCTCCCACCCGACGAACGCGGCGGCCGCGAGCACGCAGGTCACGAGCGCCGCCTGCACCGCGGGCGAACCCCAGCCCCACGTCGTGGACTGGGCCAGCCCGAACACCAGCCCGACCAGCGCGATCCCGAGCAGCGCGGCCCCGGGTGCGTCGACCCGGGTGCCCGCCCGCCGCGGCCCGTCGGGCGGGACCGCGGGCACGGCGACGACCAGGGTGACGACCAGCAGCGGCAGGTTGAGCAGCAGCACCGAACGCCAGCCCAGCGTCACCGTCAGCAGCCCGCCCAGCGACGGGCCGAAGGCTCCGGCGACCGCGGCGAAGCCGGCCATCGTCCCCAGCGCGCGGCCCCGGCGGGCGCTGCCGTAGGCCGCACTGACCAGAGCGACCGTCGCCGGGAGCAGCAACGCGCCGCCGGCCCCCTGCGCGATCCGGGCGGCCAGCAGCACCGGGAACGACGGGGCCAGCCCGGCCGCCGCCGAGGCCACCGCGAACAGCACCGATCCGGCCAGGAAGACCCGGCGCAGGCCCAGCAGGTCGCCCAGCCGGCCGCCGAGGACGAGCAGCCCGGCCAGCGGCAGCAGGCTCGCGTTCAGCACCCACTGGACGCCGCCCGACGCGATGCCGAACTCCTGGCCGATCGCGGGCAGCGCGAGCGGGACCGCGGTCTGGTCGGTGAGGACCATCGCGTTCGCGACCGTCATCGCGACCAGTACGGCGCCCGGGCCGGTCTTCGAAGGCATCGCCATCTCCGCTCCGCCGGCGGTGCCGGCGCGGCGCAGCGTGCCCGGGACGGCGGCCCGGCCGTAAGGGACGGACGGCCCGGCGCGGGCGTTCTCCCCAGTTCTGGGTAGCCGCGGCTCAGCCGGCGGGGCAGCCGACCGGCGGGAACGGTCCGGTGCGCCCGGCGAGCCACGGCAGCGAGTCGGCGAAGGCGGCGGAGAACAGGTCGAAGTCGTGCCCGCCGCCGTCGACGGTCCGGGTGCAGACGTCGATCCCGGCCGCCCGGGCGGCCGGTGCGAGCCGGTGCGCGGCGGCCAGCGGCTGCGGATCGGCGGAGCCGGTCTCGAACCAGCCGCCGAGGCCGGGGAAGCGCCGGGTCGCCAGCAGCGCGGCGGGCTCGTGCCCGGCGAACGCGGCCCGGTCGCCGTCGAACAGGTCGCCGACGGTGGACCCGACGGCGTTGGTGTCGCCGGACCGGGGCCCGGCCAGGCCCGCGTAGTCGCCGAAGGTGCCGAACACGGCGGGATGGCGCAGCGCGAGCGTGACCGCGCAGGAGCCGCCCTCGGACAGCCCGGCCACCGCCCAGGCGGGGCCGGGACCGAGGGTGCGGAAGGTCCGGTGCACCGCGGCGACCAGGTCGTCGGTCAGGTAGGTCTCGGCCCTGCCGGCCGGGCCGTCGACGCACTCGGAGTCGGCGGTGACCGATCCGTTGATGTCCGGCATGACCAGGATCGGGGCCCGGCCGCCGTGCGCGGCGGCGAACGCGTTCGCGGTGTCGGCGGCGCGGCCGCCGTCGATCCAGTCCTGCGGCGATCCGGGGGTGCCGTGCAGCAGCACCACCACCGGGAGCTGCGGCCGGGGCCGGGCGAACCAGGCCGGCGGGACCCAGACCAGCGCCGGCCGGGCGTCGAACCCGGACGCCGCCGCCGGGATCGGGAACGGCGCGATCTCGCCGTGGCCGGGGACGCCGGTGCGGGTCAGCAGCTCGTCGAGCGCGACCTGGTCGGCCGGTGCGTCGCCGAGCACGAACCCGAGATCGCGGTAGTAGTCGTAGTAGCCGTTGGCGAGCGCGCCGGTGTTGACGACGAGCAGCACCAGCACGACGGCGAGCACCCCGGGCCGCGGGAGCCGCAGCAGCCGCAGACCGACGACCACCAGCACGCTGACCGCGGCCAGCGCGGCCAGGAACCCGGTCGTCGTGATGTCGGTCCGCAGCAGCGCGTTCACCGGGACGGCACCGGCGACGTCAGCGGGGCAGTCCCGAGGCGCGCCAGGCCCCGCGCCCCGCGACCAGCGGGGCGCGCAGCTGGGACGCCGGGTGCGACCACAGGTCCGGTGCGGCGGGTGCCCGCTCCGGCCCGCCCGCGCCGGCCGCCGCGGCGACCACCGCGGTGAGCGCGGCCAGCTCGTGGTCGTCCGGATTGCCCCGGACCACCCGGAACAGCGCGCGGCGCTGCTCCGGGGTCTGCTCGGTGCTCTCCTGCGGGCCGGCCATCAGAGCGGGATGTTCCCGTGCTTGCGGGTGGGGCCCTGCTCCCGCTTGGTGGCGAGCATCCGCAGCGCGCGGCCGACGTAGCCGCGGGTGTGCGACGGCGGCACGACCGCGTCGATGTAGCCGCGGTCGGCGGCGATGTAGGGGTTGCAGAGGGTGTCCTCGTAGTCCTGCTGCAGCTCGGCCCGCTTCGCCGCCAGCTCGTCGCCCTCCAGGGCCTTGAGCTCCTTGCGGTAGAGGATGGACACCGCGCCCTGCGCGCCGGTGACCGCGATCTGCGCGGTCGGCCAGGCGATGTTGACGTCGGCGCCGAGGTGCTTGGAGCCCATCACGTCGTAGGCGCCGCCGTAGGCCTTGCGGGTGATCACGGTGACCTTCGGGACGGTCGCCTCGGCGTAGGCGTAGATCAGCTTGGCGCCGCGCCGGATGATCCCGTTCCACTCCTGCTCGGTGCCCGGGAGGAAGCCGGGGACGTCGACGAAGGTCAGCACCGGGATGTTGAACGCGTCGCAGGTCCGGACGAACCGGGCGGCCTTCTCGGAGGCGTCGATGTCCAGGCAGCCGGCGAACTGGGTCGGCTGGTTCGCGACGACGCCGACGCTGCGGCCCTCGATCCGGGCGTAGCCGATCACGATGTTCGGCGCCCACAGCTCCTGGATCTCCAGGAAGTCCTCGTCGTCGACCACCCGGTTGATGACCTCGCGGATGTCGTACGGGGTGTTCGCCGAGTCCGGGATCAGCGTGTCGAGCTCGAGATCGGAGTCGGTGAGCCCGTCGGTGATCGAGCCGTCGACGGGCTCGGCGGCCGGGAACTCCGGCGGCTCGGACAGGTTGTTCGACGGCAGGAAGCTCAGCAGCTGCTTGACGTAGTCCAGCGCGTCCGACTCGTCGCCGGCCAGGTAGTGCGCGACGCCGGAGCGGGAGTTGTGCGCCCGGCCGCCGCCGAGCTCCTCCATGTCGACGTCCTCGCCGGTGACGGTCTTGATCACGTCCGGGCCGGTGATGAACATGTGGCTGGTCTCGTCGACCATCACGGTGAAGTCGGTGATCGCGGGGGAGTACACCGCGCCGCCCGCGCACGGGCCCATGATCAGCGAGATCTGCGGGATCACGCCGGAGCTGCGCACGTTGCGGGTGAAGATCTCGCCGTAGAGGCCGAGGGCGACCACGCCCTCCTGGATCCGGGCGCCGCCGCCGTCGTTGATGCCGATCATCGGGCAGCCGATCTTCGTCGCCAGGTCCATCACCTTGACGATCTTCTCGCCGTAGACCTCGCCGAGCGCGCCGCCGAACACCGTGGCGTCCTGCGAGAAGATCGCGACCGGGCGGCCGTCGATGGTGCCGGTGCCGGTCACCACGCCGTCGCCGAACGGGCGCTTGTCCTGCATCCCGAAGTTGGTCGACCGGTGCCGGGTCAGCGCGTCCAGCTCGACGAACGAGCCGGGATCGAGCAGCTGGTCGATCCGCTCGCGTGCGGTCTGCCTGCCCTTGGCGTGCTGGCGCTCGACGGCCGCCGCGGATCCGGCGTGGATCGCGTCGTCGAAACGCTGGTACAGGTCGGCGAGCTTGCCCGCCGTGGTGTGCACGTCAGGTGCGGCCCCACCGTCGTCCGGGGTCGCCATCGGCTCCGTTGCGGCGCTCATGAGGCGGGAGCCTAACCCGGCGGATGCGCGCCGATCGGCGTGATGTCCGCCGCAGCGCACCCGGTCGGGTGAGGAGCGTTATCGATCCGGGTCCTGCCGAGGGCGACGGTGTGCCGTACGCCCGTTACGGTGCGCGGTGATGACGACCGGGACGAACCCCGACGAGGGTGCCGACGAACCGCTGGACGTGTACGCCCTGCGCACGGCGGTGCTGCGCCCGGCGGGCGGCTGGACGGCGCTGGACGTGGTCGCCTCCACCGGCTCCACGAACGCCGACCTGCTCGCCGAGGCCGGTCGGGGCGCGCCGGACCGGTCGGTGCTGATCGCCGAGGAGCAGGTGCGCGGCCGCGGCCGGCTGGACCGCACCTGGACCTCGCGGCCCGGTGCGGCGATCACGATGTCGGTGCTGTGGCGCCCCGAGGGGGTGCCCGCCGACCGGCTGGGCTGGCTGCCGATGCTGGCCGGGGTGGCGCTGGTGGACGCGGTCACCGAGGTGGCGCCGGGCCTCCCGGCCGCCCTGAAGTGGCCGAACGACCTGCTCGCCGGGCCGTCCCGGGGCAAGGCCGCCGGCATCCTGGCCGAGATGACGGCGGTGTCCGGTGGCGGGCCGGGCGTCGTGCTGGGCATCGGTCTGAACGTCGCCACCCCGCCGCACGAGCTGCCGTGGGGGGCGACCTCGCTGGCCGCGCACGGGCTGAGCGCGACCCGCGCCGAGGTCGTCGTGGCGCTGCTCGGGCACCTGTACCTGCGCGAGGCCGAGTGGCGCGACGCCGGCGGGGACGCCGACGCGTGCGGGCTCCGGTCGGACTACCGGTCGCGCTGCGCCAGCCTCGGCTCCCGGGTCCGGGTGGAGCGCCCCGGCGGCGACCACCTGGTGGGGATGGCCGAGGACGTCGACCCGCAGGGCAGGCTGCTGGTGCACCTGGAGAACGGCGACCGGGTCGCGGTCGCCGCCGGCGACATCGTGCACCTGCGCGCGGCCGATCATCCGTAGCGCACCGCCGGCTCAGCCGGCTCACCCGTTGCGCTGACCAGCGGGTTCGCACCGCGCGTCGGCCCGGCGACCGGCCCGCGCCGTTCTAGCCTGGGGTCATGGCGTTCCCGGACGACGCGCTCGGCGAGGACGAGCGCGTCGTGCTGCTCGGCCGGCCGCACTGGCGGTTGTGCCTGCGCCCGGCCTGCGCGCTGCTGCTGGTGGCGGCGGTGGCCGGGTTCGCCGCGGCGGTGGTGCGGCTGCAGGTGTGGGCGCCCTGGGCGTGGGCGCTGCTCGGCGTGCTGGCCGGGCTCGCCGTGACCCGGACGACGGTGCTGCCGCTGGTCCGCTGGCGCTGCTCGCACCTGCTCGTGACGAACCTGCGGTTCGTCGTCCGGGAGGGGATGGGCGCCCGGGAGGGGCTGGACGTGCCGATCGACCGGATCGACGCGGTGCGGGTCCGCAGCACCACCGTCGAACGGCTGCTGGGCTGCGGCACCCTGGCGCTGGACGTGGCGGGGGAGCGGCTGACCTTCCGGCACGTCCCGGTGGTGGAGCGGGTGCAGGCCCGGCTGCACCGGGAGATCGGCCGGACCGGGAGCGCGCGGCGCGGTGCGGCGGGCACGGCGCCGGGGGAGACGCAGCGCACATCCCTGCGGGGGCGTGCGGGCGCCGCGGTCCGGGAGAGGATGGGGGCGTGAGCAGCCTGCCGACGACGGTGCGCGACGCCGATCTCCCCGAGCGTGTCGAGATCTACGAGGTCGGGCCGCGCGACGGCCTGCAGAACGAGTCGGCCGTGATCCCGGTCGAGATCAAGGCAGAGTTCCTGGACCGGCTCGCCGACGCCGGGCTGCGCACCCTGGAGGCGACCAGCTTCGTGCACCCGAAGTGGGTCCCGCAGCTCGCCGACGCCGCCGACCTGCTGGCCCGGCTGCACCGCCGCGACGGGCTCGACTACCCGGTGCTGACGCCGAACGAGCGCGGCCTGGACCGGGCGATCGAGGCGGGCTGCGACCACGTCGCGGTGTTCGCCTCGGCCACCGAGACCTTCGCGAAGCGCAACCTCAACCGGACCCTCGACGAGCAGTTCGCGATGTTCGAGCCGACCGTCACCCGCGCCGTGCGCGAGGGCCTGCGGGTGCGCGCGTACGTGTCGATGGTGTTCGGCGACCCGTGGGAGGGCGGCGTCGATCCCGGCCAGGCGGCCGCGGTCGGGGCCCGGCTGATGGAGATGGGCTGCGACCAGCTCTCGCTGGGCGACACGATCGGCGTCGCCACCCCGGCGCACGTCGGCGCCGTGCTGGACGCCTGCGCCGCGCGCGGTGTCGGCGTCGACCGGATCGCGGTGCACTTCCACGACACCTACGGCCAGGCGCTCGCCAACACCCTGGCCGCGCTGCGCCGCGGCGTGACGACCGTGGACGCCAGCGCGGGCGGCCTGGGCGGCTGCCCGTACGCCGGGTCGGCGACCGGCAACCTCGCCACCGAGGACCTGGTGTGGATGCTCGACGGGCTGGGCATCGCGCACGGCGCCGACCTGCGGGCGCTGGTCGACACCAGCGTCTGGATGGCCGGGCACCTGGGCCGGCCGTCGCCGTCGCGGGTGGTCACCGCGCTGGCGCCGGAGTCCTGATCCCGGCCGTCCCGCGGAGCACGCCCAGCACGTCGTCGTGCAGCAGTCCGTTGCTGGTCAGCCCGTGCCCGCCGGCGTAGGTCGGGTTCCCGGTCAGGTCGGTCAGCCGGCCACCCGCCTCGGCGACGACGGCGGCCGGTGCGGCCAGGTCCCACGGGTTCGCCGCCGGTTCCACGGCCACGTCGAGCACGCCCTCGGCGACCAGGCAGTGCTGCCAGAAGTCGCCGAACGCGCGGGACTCCCAGCACGCCTCGGTGAGCGCGGTCCAGCCGTCCCGGGAGACCGGCCCGGGCTCGGTGCGGAAGGTCTCCTGGTTGGTGGTGGAGACGTAGGCGTCGGCGACGTCCGAGACGCCGGACACCGAGATCCGGTGCGGGGTGCCGGACGGCAGGTCGCGGGCCCACGCCCCGGCGCCGGTCGCGCCCCACCAGCGCCGGTGCAGGGCGGGCGCGCTGACCACGCCGACCACCGGCACACCGTCGACGACCAGCGCGATCAGCGTCGCCCAGGCGGGCACGCCCCGGGAGAAGTTCTTGGTGCCGTCGATCGGGTCGACCACCCAGCCGCGCCCGGTCGGCGCGCCGCCGCTCGCACCGCGCTCCTCGCCGAGCACGGCGTCCCGCGGGCGCTCGTGGCCGAGCGCCGCGCGGATCGCGTCCTCGGCGGCGGTGTCCGCGTCGGTCACCGGGGTGCGGTCCGGCTTCCGGGTGACCCGCAGGTCGGCCGCCCGGAACCGGGGGAGGGTGATCGCGTCGGCGAGATCCGCCAGCCGCAGCGCGAGATCGAGGTCACGCGGGTCGGCGGGCACGTTCTGCTCGGGGCTCACGTTCGGCGAGCATGCCAGTCCACACGCACGGCTCCGCGACCCCGTCCCGGGCCGGCGGGCCTATGCTCGGCACGATGACCACCGTGGTGCTTGCCGAGGACGATGCGGCGATCGCCGAGCCGCTCTCCCGGGCACTGCAGCGGGAGGGATACGACGTCGAGGTCGTGTCGGACGGGCTCGGGGCGCTGGACCGGGTCACCCGTGACCCGGCGGACCTGCTCGTGCTCGATCTCGGACTGCCCGGCATGGACGGCCTGGAGGTCTGCCGGCGGGTCCGGGCCGCCCGGTCCGACCTGCCGGTGCTGATGCTCACCGCGCGCACCGACGAGGTCGACTTCGTGGTCGGTCTCGACGCCGGCGCCGACGACTACGTGTCCAAGCCGTTCCGGCTCGCCGAGCTGCTCGCCCGGGTGCGGGCGCTGCTGCGCCGCCGCACCCAGGACGTCGTCGAGGTGGGGGGCCTGCGGATGGAGCTCTCCGGGCGCCGGGTGCTGCTCGACGGCGAGGAGGTCACCCTCGCGAACAAGGAGTTCGAGCTGCTGCGGGTGCTGATGACGCACGCCGGGCAGGTCGTCACCCGGGAGGAGATCCTGCACGCGGTGTGGGGCGACGCCGACATGAAGTCGTCGAAGACGCTGGACATGCACATGTCGTGGCTGCGCCGCAAGATCGGCGGCGAGAAGCGCATCGCGACCGTCCGCGGGGTCGGGTTCCGCTACAACGCGGATTGAGCAGAAAGGTCAGTTCGCGGCTCGTTGTCCGGTCCGGGGTCGGCCGGAGAATCGACGCCGAGAATCCACGCAGCCGGGACTTCTGATAGTGCCTCGACCTGCCTCGCAATAGCGAGAATGTTTCGCGGCGTGGTGCGCCCCGATTCCCATGCGGCGTATGCTGCACGAGTTACTCCCAGATGCCGGGCAAGTTCGGTCTGCTGCATTTCGAGTAGATCGACTCGCACCTTGCGCATCCGATCCGCGAACGTCCATCGCGGGATGCGCCCACCGGGCCTGGTCCCGGCGTCCGCGGCTGTGCTCATGCGGCGAGTGTAACCAGACATCACCACGTATCACCAGTGTGACGGGTCACCAGCGCTGGTGACTCGGACGGACACTTGCGCTGCTGTGGGTAACACTGGTTACTATGCGTGCCATGCCCGGTAACACTGGTTACTCCGACGACGCCGTCGTGACTGGACGCGTCGCGGCCGAGATCGCCGGCGTGCACCACAACACCCTCTACCGCTGGATCAGACGCGGCGTCGTCCCCGCGACCCGAACACCGGGCGGCGAGCTCCGCATCCGCGTCGGCGACGTCCGACCGGAGAAGCTCAACCAGCCCGTCGAGCCCCAGTCGATCCCCGCGTGACCCCCACCCCGCTCCCCATCGCCGACGCCCTGGTCGGTGTCGTCGCCGGCTGGTGGGCTCCCACCGGCGCGCACCGGGTCGAGGAGCCGGCCCACCGGATGACCCGCAGTCAGTTCACCGGCAACCGCGGGCAGACCGCGCTGTGCGGTCTGTCGATCGTGCACGCCGGCCGGGTCCCGGATGGTTCGACCGCGCGTCGGCAATGCCCGGCGTGCGCGGTGGCTGCGGCCCGGATCTCGCGCCACGACGCCGTGTCGACGTCGGTGAAGCCTCCGGCGCCGACCCTGCCCCGGGCCGCGGTCCGGCCGGCGTCGACCCCGGGCGTGAACACCGCTGCGGCGCGGGCAGCGCGCCGGTTCGCGTTCCGCAACAGCTTCATGTCCTCGGAGCGCGCGCGTTCCTACGCCGCCGCCCCCTACGACCCGCCGTCGGCCGCTCTCGCGGCGGCCGCGCGGCTGCCTGTCCCTTCATGAAGAAGGCCGGGCCCGGCTCGTCCCCGGTCCCGGCCCCGTCCCCACGGAGATGATCGATGCCCATCCCCGCTGAACGCGCCCCGATCGTAGCTGCGGATCCTCCGCACACCCAGGGCCCGAACATCCGAGTTCTACGTGTGCTGGTCCCGGTCGTCGGCTGGCTGCTGGCCCGGCTGCACTCGGTCCGGATGACCGCGTATCTGGTGCTCGACGAGGCTCGCTGCCGTGTCGAGCAGGAGTCCCTCGACCAGCACTTCGCCACGGTCCCGCGGGACCGACCCGCCGGCGCCGGGTTGGCTCCGCTGCACGACGGCCGCCCGGTGCTGCTGTCTCGCGGGTACGAGCTGGATCCGTCGTGGGTACGCCTCGACGGCGACGCGTTCGACGACGTCGTGCGGCACGTGGTCGCGTTGGGCAAGCCGCACGCCCCGGTCCTGCAGGTGGGGGCCGGGCACCCGACTGGGAAGCCGTTGCTCGACGACCTCGCCGAGGACGTCGACGAGCGCCGCGTCGACGCCGCGATGCGCTACCTGTCCGGGGAGTTCGTCGAGATCGTGCGGAAGTCCTCGTGAGCGCCCCGACCCTGCCCCGGCCGACCACTCGCCCGGCGGGCACCGTGCGTGCCCTGCAGGTCCCGGGCCCGGTCGCCCCGATGGTGCTGGCCGCTGATGCGGCCCGGTCCGGGTTCGGGATCCGTCGCCCGCTGCGCGGCCAGCAGGTGATGCCGTGCACCGGCTGCGGTCAGATGATGGCTGCTGCGGCGATGCGCTGGCTGCCGGGACCGAGGATGGGGATCGGGTGCGCGCGGTGCGCGACCGGGTCGGCGGGTGCCCGGTGACCGCGACACTGCAGTACCCGGCCGCCACGATCACGAACGACTGGCTGCGTGACCTGGTGGAGCTGATCGGGGTCCGCGACAGCGACCCCGCGTCGGCGCTGCCGCCGCTGCTGGGCCACGAAGCCCCGGTGGTGGTGACCGGCCGGATCGAGCTCCACCCGTACCTGCTGCGCGGCGACGTCACTGCCCTGGTCCGCTGGACCCTTGAGCTGGACGGCCCGTCGCTGCACGCCTACCCGGCCCCGTCCCCGGGGGATGTCGACGTGCACGTCCTCGGGATCCTGCTCGGCCAGCCGGTGCGTCTGCGCGCGACGACGCACCGCCGCGTCCCGGGCGCCCCCGGGCTGCTGACCTCTGATCAGCTCGGCGCTGTCGTGCAGGCCGAGATCGGTGCGATGCCCTCGCTGCGCCGGTGGTGGTCGTGACCCGCAGCGTCGGCGACAAGGACCGGACGGTGACCCGGCCGCACCCGGAGCGGCACGTCGGGTTCACCGGCACCCGCCGCGGCATGACCAGCCCGCAGGCCTCCGCGGTCGCGACCGCGCTGACCCGCTTGCAGACGGCCGGGGCCCGGTTCTTCCATCACGGGGACTGCATCGGCGCCGACGACCGGGCGGCGACGATCGCCCATGAACTCGGCCTCGAGGTGGTGATGCACCCGCCGACGAACTCGGCGGCCCGCGCCTGGGCCTACTTCGACCACAGCCGGCCCCCGCACCGCTACCTGGTCCGTAACCGGCACATCGTCGCCGAGTGCGCGTGGATCCTCGCCTGCCCGGCGACGTTCCGACACGAACTGCGCTCCGGGACCTGGTCCACGATCCGCGCAGCCCTCGACCTCGACCGCCGCCTGACGATCATCGCCCCGGACGGGGTGCTGATCGACCCGCGCAGCATCGGCGCCCCGCAGCAGCCTCACCGGGCCGGTGCCCGGTGAGCGCCGCTCTGGTGCTGGTCGCGTCGCTCGACGACCTCGACCAGGTGTGCCGTGCCGCGGGGCTGCGGGAGATCCACGGCCGCGCGGGCTCCCGCACTTGGTCTGATGACCACGGCAGCTACGTCGACGCCCACGCCGACACCGCGACCGGTGTCCTGCGCGTCGACATCACCCCGCAGCGTCGCGCCGGGGTGATCCCTCCGAGCCTCGTCGCGTGGTTCGCCGCCGGCCCGACCCTCGCCGCGGCCGCGGTGACCGCGGCGATCCAGGATGTGCAGAACGCGGTCGCCGCCGGGGGTGGTGGCCGGTGAGTACCCGCTGCCGCGGTGTGTGCGGAGCCGTGCTGGTCCCGGCCGACTCGGCCGCCGGCGTTGCGCTTCCCACTGGTGTCCGGCGGAAGAAGGCCCGCGGCCTGTGCGGGGCCTGCTACATGGCGTCGTGGCGCCGCGAGGACCTGGCCGAGCACGCGGTACAGCAGCGTCCCCGCGACGACGTGCTCGACGACTGGCTGGTGCTGCGCGGGGAAGGGCTGTCCCTGCGTCAGGCTGCTGCCCGGTTGGGGATGTCGTTCGAGGCGTTCGAGCGGGCGTTCTACCGGGCCCGCGGCGACGGCGACGAGCGTGCGCTACCACCGCTGGTGTCGGAGGTGCGCTGTGCCTGAGCAGCAGTCCGACACCGGCACCGGCTGGGGGGCCTGGTCGCTGATCCCGCGCGCGGACAGCTCCTCCGGGGTCGCGCACCGGATCCGTCCGGCCGGCGGCGACGACCGCTGGCAGACCGCGTGCGGCCGTGTGCTGCTCGGGCTGGTCCCGACGCCGGCCCCGGACGGGCACCGCAAGTGCGCGACGTGCCTGCGCCAGGACCGCCCGGGCGGCGCCCGGTACCGGCAGATGCCGCCCCGGCACGGCCGCCGCCGCACCGAGGCGATCCGCGGGGCGGTGGCCCGATGAACTCGACGACGATCGAGTGGACCGATCGCACCTGGAACCCGGTCACGGGATGCACCAAGGTCAGCCCGGGGTGCGACCACTGCTACGCCGATTCCATCGCGACCCGGTTCGCCGGGACGAAGGCGTTCCCGCACGGGTTCGAGGTCACCCTGCGCCCGGACCGGCTCGCCGCACCGCTGCAGTGGAGCAAGCCGTCCCGGGTGTTCGTGAACTCGATGTCCGACCTGTTCCACGACGACGTCCCGGACGAGTTCATCGCCCGGGTCTGGGCGGTCATGGCGGCCTCGCCGCGCCACACCTTCCAGGTGCTGACCAAGCGCCACGGCCGCATGCGGTCGCTGCTGAGCTCGGCGGCGTTCCGGGTCAGCGTCGGAGCCGCCATCGGCGACCTCGAGCTGCCGGGCCCTGGCCGGTTCCGGCAGATCACACCAGAGCAGGCGACGACGGCGACGACGGTGTGGCCGCTGCCGAACGTCTGGCTGGGTGTCTCGGTCGAGGACCAGAAGCGCGCCGAGCTCCGCGTCCCGGCGCTGCTGGAGGCCCCGGCCGCGGTCCGCTTCCTGTCGTGCGAACCGCTGCTCGGCCCGGTCGACCTGCTCGGCCCGTGGCATCCGCTCAAGGGCCGCTCGAAGCCCACGTACTGGCTGACGCCACAGCCGGTGTGGGGTGACCCGGTCCCGGTCGACGGCACTGACCTGACGCTGGCACCGCTCGAACAGCTCCCGGCGATCGACTGGGTCATCGCGGGCGGCGAGTCCGGCCCGAAGGCCCGCCCGATGCACCCCGCCTGGCCGCGCGCGCTGCGCGATCAGTGCGCCGCGGCCGGGGTGCCGTTCTTCTTCAAGCAGTGGGGCCGCTGGTCGATCTACCCGGCCACCCGCCCGGACGGCCTGATGGACCTACGCGGCCGCATCACCGTCGCCGACGACGGCACCGTCTACCAGCCGGGCGATCTGGCCTGGCCGGACGGTCCCCGCGCAGGCGAGGCGGTCCGGGCCGGCCACGACCGCGCGCAGCTGACGGCTATGTACCCGCGCCGCGACCAGCACACCCGCGAGCTGGACGAACGTACCCACGACGCCTTCCCGGACGCCCCCTCGTCCACCCCCCGATCAGCACCTGGAGCCGCTGATGTCTGAGTCCACCCCCGACCCGACTGGTGAGGTCGCCGCGCCACCGCTGGACGCCGCGGCCCGGGCCCGGCTGGAGGCCGAGGAACAGAAACGCGCCGATGACGACCTGGCCGGGGAGCTGATGGTGACCCTGACGCAGTGGCGGGGCGGCGCGCTGATGGTCGAGGTCGCGAAGAAGCTCCGTGAGCTGGTGAAGGCGGTCCGGCTGCACAGGAAGGCCGGAACAATCACGTTGAAGATCACGGTCCGGCCGATCTCGAAGAACACCGTCTCGACCCTGGAGCTGGTCGACGACGTGACCGTGAAGGCCCCGACGGCGGCCCGGGAGAGCTGGACGCTGTTCAGCTCGCGCTCCGGTGCGCTGACCCTCGAGCACCCCGACCAGCTCTCCATCCAGATCCACAACACCCCTGCCGGAGGCCAGCAGTGAGCAGCACCGACCACATCCTGGAGAACAGCGCCGCAGAGGTCGGCGACGTGCACTCGGGCCCGGGGGAGCTGCTGCGGGAGACCGAGCGTCTCGTCCGCGACGCGGTGTCCGAGCGCCCCGACGTGTCGTGGCCGGACCGCCCGGATCACGTCCTGGCCCAGGTCCTGCGCCCGGGTGACGAGCTGCGCATCAAGGACCTGGAGCAGTACCTCGACGAACCGGCCCGCCCGCGCGGCGAGTACCAGGTGTTCGACGCCCCCTCGTTCGTCACGCTGGTCCAGCGCCTGCGGGAACCGCAGACCACGTTGTGGGCGCACCAGCCCGCGACGGGTGCTACCTCGCCGTCGATCACCGCGGTGTTCAACGACGCCGACGGCCCGGACGGTGTCGGGATCGGGTGGCGCGATCACCGCGCGAAGCTGGTGGTGAAGGTCGACCCGGACTGGGCGGCGTGGGCCGCGATCGACGGGAAGGCACTGGGGCAGGTCGCGTTCGCCGAGTTCGTCAACGACCACCTGCACAACATCGTCGACCCGCCCGCCGCCGGCCTGGTCGGTGCGATCACCACGTTCAACGTGAAGCGCAACGTCACCTTCTCCCAGGCGGTCAACCTGGAGTCGGGCGCGCAGGAGTTCACCTGGCTGGAGCGCGACGAGGCCGCCGGGAAGGTGAAGCTCCCGACCGAGCTGACGGTGCGGACCCGCCCGTACTTCGGTTCGGACCCGGTGGATCTGCAGGTCGCGCTGCGGCACCGGGTGACCAAGGAGGGCGGCCTGTCGCTGATCGCGGTCCGGATCCGCCCGGACATCGCCGAGGAGCAGGCCTGGTCGGTGGTGACCGGCCGGGTCTCGGAGGAGCTCCCGGACCTGCCGATGCTGCAGGGCTCCGCCCCGGCCTCGCTGCGGGCGGGTTCCTGAGCGATGTCCGACGTCCCGCCGATCCCGGCCGCGCTGGCTCACCGACCGACCGTCGGTGGGCTGGTGCAGCCGTGGCTCAACGTCGCCCTGGCCGACGGCGGCGTCGACTTCCGCGCACAGCACCAGTCCCGCGCTGCGGCGTGCTGGACCCGCGGCCTGTGCCAGGTGTGCGGGAACCCGCTGCGCCCGCCGGCGGTGCTGCTGGGCGGCCCGAAGCAGCTGCGCCGCCTGATGTTCGACGAGCCACCGCTGCACCCGGAGTGCTGCCTCTACACCTCGCAGGCCTGCCCGATGGTGTCCGGCCGCACCGAGTACTACGCGGACCGCCCGGTGCTGTCGTCGGGGCACCGCGGGAAGACGTGCGCCACACCGGGCTGTGACTGCGGGGGCTGGGTCCCGACGCCCGGGGTGGCACCGGCGCAGCCGGCCGCTGATCCGGCTCACGAGTGGTTCGCCGTGTGGGTCCGCGGGTTCTCGCCGGCGGCGATGCACGACTCACCACAGCACATCACGCACGGCGTCGTCCGGCCGGCGGACGTCATCCGCGTCGTGCTGGTGTCCAGGCCTGGTGAGGGCCGGGTCTGGCACCGCCTGGACCTGGCCGCGGCGCTCGCCGACTACGACGCCCCGCGCCCGGCCGCCGGGCCGCCGTAGCGGCGGGCCCGCGTACTGCCCTTGTGACCTGCTCCCCCCTCGGAGGTCCAACCCGATGACCTGGTTCAAGGTCGACGACTCGTTCGACGATGACCCGCGGATGTTCGATGCCCCGGACTGCGCTGTCGCGCTGTGGACACGCGCTGGGGTGTGGGTGGCCCGGCACCTGCAGGACGGCCGGGTCCCGGCTGGTCTACCGGCGCGCAAGTGCGACGACCCGGAGCGGGCGGTCGCCGAGCTGGTCCGCCGCGGCGTGTGGGAGCCCACCGAGGACGGGTGGCTGTTCGTCGACTGGTTGGAGGATCAGCCGTCGCGTGAGCAGGTGCTGGAGAAGCGCCGCAAGGAGACCGAGCGGAAGGCCAGAATGCGCGGCGCGCTGGCCGAAAAGCGTCGTAAGGCCAGGTCAGCGCGTCCCAGTGGGACACCCGGTGGGACACCCACAGGGACTCCCGACGGGAGTCCCACGCGGAGTCCCGCTCTTCCCGACCCGGGGTCCCTTCCTTCGTCAGGGACCCCCGCGGCGGCCGACGGGCCGCCCGCCGCGTCGGCGGGGCACGTGCCCGTGTCCTCGCCGGAGGTGCGTGCTGCCGCGCTCGCCGCGGTCGCTGCCGCGACGACGTCGCGCCGCCGCGGCCGGCACACGGCACCGGCGGGTGCTCGACCGCTGATGACCTCGATCAGCGACACAGCTTCGGCGGCGGGTTCGTCGTCGAGGCCGTCCCGGCCCGCGGATGCGCAGCGGGCCGAGCAGGACCGGTTGGCCGAGCTGGACGCCGTCCAGGTTGCCGATGCGGGTGTCGGCGGTCCGTCACCGCCACCCGCCACCGGAAGGGAACCGGTCCCCGACCAGCAGAAACGAGAAACAGGATGAGCGTTCAATTAGTTGGCGATCGAACCGAATCGGTGCATACTGGAACAGGCGTTCGGTATGCACCCGGAGGTGATCACGATGCGCCGGCACTCGGACCTGTCCCTCAACCAGCTGCAGCGGATCTCCGAGTCGACGCGGGTTCCGTGCCCGCCGCGTTCGTCCCGCCGTGGCTGCGGAGCCCCGATCGGGCAGCAGTGCGTGTCCCTGGCCGACGGCCCGAACAAGAACCGCCCGCTGGGCGGCCTCGGAGCGCACGTCGACCGGCTCCTGATCGCCCGCGGCGAGCTCACCCCGCCGGCGCCGGACACCCCGGCGCCGGCCGGGCGGGAACCCGTCCTGGCCTGACCGAGCACACCGCCGAGGTGCTCGACCGGGCCGCGGACCTGATCGCCGCCCACGGGCTCTGGAAAGGCGAGCTGTGGCCGGGCGCCGACCGTGGCTGCCGGTACGGCTCCGGGCAGGCGACGTGCCTGGCCGGGGCGCTGCTGGTGGCCCGCCTCGACCAGGCCGGGCTCCTCGGCCCGGCCGTGCCGGCACCGACGTCCGCGGCGCTGCTCGACGACCCGGCGGCCGAGGCGGTCGCGCAGGTCCTGCGCCGCCGCCACGTCCGGGGCCTGACCGACGTGATGCGCTGGTCGGACCGGCTGCGAATCGCCCGCCGCCGCCGCGCGGTCCGGGTGCTCCGTGCTGCTGCTCGGAGGTGCCGCCGTGGCTGAGCAGCAGACCACGAAGCCCGCCCCGGAGGCGCTGGCCCGGTTCCGGCTCGCTCAGGACATCAAGCCGAGCCAGTGGTTCCGCTCGACCTACGAGGTCGACGGCGCCGACGTCGACCTGTGGGC
This sequence comes from Pseudonocardia kongjuensis, assembly GCF_039526905.1. Classification (NCBI taxonomy): domain Bacteria; kingdom Bacillati; phylum Actinomycetota; class Actinomycetes; order Pseudonocardiales; family Pseudonocardiaceae; genus Pseudonocardia; species Pseudonocardia kongjuensis. The sequence goes on from NZ_BAAAJK010000053.1 coordinate 187,836, forward strand.
CGAGGTCCAGATGGTCCTGCACAAGGAGCAGATCGGGACCGGCCGCAAGTTCGTGCAGATCATCGGGATGGCCACCGACGGGAAACCGGTGCAGCACTTCGCAGCGCGCGGCGACGAGGTCCTGTCGCTGACCGTCCCGCACGCGAAGAGGTGCGGGATGACCCTCCCGGCCGTCGACGAGGAGACCGCAGATGCCTGACCTGCACACCCTGCTCCGGGCCCCGGACCTACACGCCACCGTCCACCACGTGGCGCCGGGCACCGTCGACCCGGAGGCCGGTGAGCTGGTCCCGCCCGGCTGGCACGTGACCGCGGTCGGCGACTCGTCCGAGCCGGAGTCCGTGCTGCTGGACCTGCACGTCCAGTTCGGTGTCGACGTCGACGGGGCCCTGATCGAGGAGCAGCTCGCGCGCGCTCTGGCCGACCAGCTGAACACCGGGTCCGGCGAGGGGGAGCCGATCCACCAGCACTTCGGCCTGACCTACGCCAACTACCTGGTGCTCCACCGCACCCTGATGCAGTCCATGCCGCTCGGCTGGCAGCGCCGCATGGTCGCCTGCCTCGACGAGCTCCACGACGCGTTCCGGCACGTCGACCGCCCGGACTCCTTCCACGTCGAGGCCGGCGTCGCGGCCTACGTCGCGGAGCTGACTCCCTCGCAGCTGAACACGCTGCGGATCACCCGCGAGCTGTCGGACCCCGACAACGAGGACAGCGACTGGGTCTGGCACGACGACGCCGGTACCGAGCTCGACCGGAACCATCGGGTCGTGCTCCCCGCGCCGGACCCGGTGCCGCACTACGAGCGGGGCCGGGCCCGCGTCGAGCCCTGGGGAGGCGATCGTGGCTGAGCAGATCAGCGACCAGGACCCGGGCATCGAGGTCACCGCCAAGGACCTGAAGACGGGTGAGACGCAGACGACCGTGGTGAAGGACGACTACGTCCTGATCACCGCGGGGACCTGCTACCTCCACCACCTCAACGACTTCCCCCGGGCTGGCACCCGCGTGCTGACGGTGAAGGGCCGGAACGGACGGAGCGCGGACCGTGGCTGAGCAGACGATCTGGCGGTTCGAGGACCGACTGGCCGAGCACGTCACGCTGACGATCCCGCCGTCGGCGGAGGTGCTGGGCATCCGCACCCACCGCCGCCGACGGCGGGACATCGAGGTGTGGGTACGGCTGAATCCGGAGGACCCGCCGGAGCCTCGGGTGCTGGTGGCTGTCGGGACTGGGCACCCGGTCCCGGACGACGTCGGCCGGTTCGTGGGGTCGGTGTTCTTCGGGGACGGGGACGCGTTCGCCTTTCACTTCTTCGAGGTCGGCCGGGCGGAGGAGGTGGCCAGCGATGGGTGACCGCGGAACGGTGCGGGTGTCCGGCGCCGAGTTCACGGCCGTGACGGAGGCTGAGCGGAACCCGCGGGTAGGCGCCGTGAGGCGGATTGTCTCAACTGGAGTCCTTGCTGACTCCATGCAGTTCGGCGGCCGCTTCCACAACCGCCTCGGGCGCGGTGTGAGCCACCAGGTGGCCGGCGTCAGGGACAACGCGTGTGGTGGCGTGCAGTGTCGATCGCGCGACGCCGGCGAGCCGGGGCGGCGGGAAGAAGCGATCGTGCTCACCGACGACGACCCGGCACGGGGTGTGCTGCCAGGCGGCGATCGTCACGTTCGGCAGCGGGGCCGGCGCGAGGCTGCTCCGTGCGTGGTTGGGCACCATCGCCATCCACTCCACCAGCCGGTCGTGATCAGCGATCGGTGCCCCGGCTGCCATCGTGGCGAGCAAACGGGCAGCGCGGCGTGGGGTCGGTCGCAGCAGCCACGGCAGGGTCGCGCGGAGCGTGACCAGGTCCACGCGCGCTTCGATCAGCCCGGCCGGAGCTACCAGCACCAGCCCGCGGACCTCTGGGGTGGGGTCACCGCAGAGCGCCGCTACCGCACCGAGAGACTCGCCGACCAGCAACAGCGGCCCGGAGTTCGCGCTGATGCCTCGAAGTACCTGGGTGAACCAGTGCTGGTGCTGCGTGACCAGGTCGTCGATCGGCCGCTGACCGGAACTCAGACCTGGCTGTCCGGGTGTGTCCACCGCGGTGACCTGGAACGACCTCGACAATGCCGAGATCAACGGTGTCGAGGTCGCTGCCCCGAAGTTGGTCCCCGGCAGAAGGACGACGCCCGGTCCGGACCCGACGGTGGTGAGGTGAGTGGGTCCGAGGCAGGTCGGGAGGGTTCGTCGACGCGCGGTGGGAAGAGCACGGTCCAGCTCGGCGCGGCACCAGTCCTGCAGAGCCCGGCGGCCGGCTTCCGAGCGATAGACGTTCACGGTTGTCCTCTCGACGGCACGGTTCATCGCTCGCCGACCAGACTTCCCGGCACACCGCGCTGGAGCCTAGATCCGGAGTTTCTCTGTGGCGACCGAGATGACCATCAAGATCCCGTAAAGGTGGTTACGCAGTCGCATCGCACGCCCCCCGGCCCCGGCGGTGAGCACCGTGGCTGAGCGAGTGCGCCTGTCTCGAGCCCGCGGGTACCGGAAGCCGGAGAACGCCATCGTGGTGGCGCGCCCGACCCGCTGGGGCAACCCGATAAGCCTCTCCGACGTCGCCGCCCAGTACCCGAGCCTGGACGACCGGCAGGTCGCGACGCTCGTTGTTCGGGACTTCGAGGTGCTGGCCGAGCGCGGTCGCCTGTCCTTCCCGAACTGGCGGCACCTCGGGGGCCGCCGAGGCCCGGTGGCGTGGACGTACCCGCCTCTCGCGGAGATCCGCGAGCAGCTCGGCGGCCGAGACCTGGCGTGCTGGTGCCCGCTGGACATGCCGTGCCACGCCGATGTGCTGCTGCGGATCGCGAACTCGGAGCCCCCGACGAGCACGGACGGCGGTGAGCACAGTGGCTGAGCTCGCCGAGGCTCGTCCGCTCCTGTCCCGGGTGCAGCGCCTGGTCCTGGACTTCATCCGGGAGCACGTCCGCGATCACGGCTATCCGCCGACGATCCGTCAGATCGGTGCCCGGGCCGGGGTGACGTCGACGTCGTCGGTGTCGCATCAGATCAAGCAGCTGGAGCTGAAGGGCTACCTGGAGCGTGACCCGTTCCGGCAGCGCGCGTTGCGGGTCGTGGGCGGCGGCCCGGAGGACAGCTCGGTGCCGCGCAGCATCTGCGAGGTCGTCGACGACCTGGTCGACGCCTGGCACCAGCTTGCCCGCTCCGACATCGGAGATGTGTCGCTCGCTGAGTTCCTGCAGCTGCGCCCCGCCGAGCAGACCGAGTGGGCGTGTGACGCGGTGCTGCCGGGCCGGCTGCACCCGTACTGGCGGTGGCTGCACCGTTCGCTGGCTCTGCCGAGGGGAGATGCACGGTGAGGATCGCGGATCTGCGGCCGGGGGACCGGCTGGAGGGCAGCCCGACGGGGGAGTCGGCGACGCTGATCTCGTGGTCGGTGCCGCACCCGGTGTACCCGGCTCTGGCTCTGGTGGTGTGGCGGATGGGCGATGGCCGGTTGTCGCTGGACGCGCTGGACCCGGAGCAGCACGACGTCACTGGCTCAGTGGTGGTGGAGCAGTCGGAGGATCAGCGCCTGGAGTCGCTGCGCCGGGCGATCGGCTTCCCGGACGACGACGGCGTCCCGACGGGCCCGGTGCTGGCCGACGAGGCACCGCGCCTGCCGGCCACCGGCGGGTTGCCGCCGGAGTCGAGTCGCTACTTCATCGCGGTCAGCCCGGGGACCGGGTTCCGGCTGGCGGTGAAGGTGACGGGCCGGCATCCGGTGGAGCCACCGAAGGGCCCGTTCCCGGTGTCGTCGCTGCGGGACGTCGCCGCGTTCGAGGAGTTCCCGCCGATGCTGATCCCACGCACTGACGAGGCCCTGATGTGGGAGGCCGACCAGGCGATCTACCAGGAGTGGAACGACGGCGAGGACGACGACGGCTGGGGTGACGATGAGGACTGACCGGGCCGCCGCGGTGGCCGAGCTGCAGCGCATCTACGACGACCTGCCGGCGGTGGCGTGCAAGGGCCGCTGCGCGGACGCCTGCACCTCGATCGACATGTCCGGGTTGGAGCGGCAGCGGATCCGGGACCGCGGCGTCGAGATCGCGCCGCGCTTGCCCGTGCACGAGCTCACCACCCTGGACCGGTTCGACCGAGTCCCGCGCTGCGCCGCCCTGACGGTGCTGAACACCTGCTCGGTGTACGAGGTGCGACCGCTGATCTGCCGCCTGTTCGGCGCGGCCCGGGGGTTGCGCTGCGAGCACGGCTGCGTCCCGGACCGGGAGCTCACCGATCCGGAGGCGTTCAAGTTGATCGCGCAGGTGACCGAGCTGTCGAAGGAGGCAGGTCTGTGACCCGCTGGCAGGTCGAACCGTTGGGGCAGTGGGGGCGCCCGGTGACACCCGAGCGCCGCTCGTCGGGCACGTTCCGGGCGGGCTGGTCGGCGACGCTGGATCTGCTGCTCAAGGAGATCGAGCACCTGGACCCGGTCGGCGCAGTCGCGCTCCGGGTGGATGCCCCACCTGACGACATCCGCCTGGACGGCATGTTGCGGGCCCGCGCCCGGGTCGACTTCCCGGGGGTGGTGGTGTCGTTCACCAGTGCCTCGAAGGGCCCGCTGTCGTTCTCCACTGACATGTACGAGCAGCGCTACTACAACGACCTCCCGGGCTGGCAGGCGAACGTCCGCGCGATCGCGCTGTCGTTGGAGGCGCTGCGCGCGGTGGACCGGCACGGCGCGACGTCGCGGGGTGAGCAGTACGTCGGCTGGCGCCAGATCGAGAGCGGCCCCCGCCCCGCGCCGGGCCCGTTCGACTCCCCGGACGAGGCGCTGCGCTGGATGCGCGACCAGGCGCACGCCGACATCGGGCTGCGTGCCCGGGACCTGTTCGGGGAGGCCTTGTTCCGCACGTTGGCGCGTCGGATGCACCCGGACATGCAGGGCGAGCAGTCCGCGTGGGCCCGTCTGGACGCGGCCCGGTTGATGTTGAAGGGATCGAACCTGTGGTGACCACCATCGAGAGCCACGGCCCGCTGCACCGGGTCGTGGTCGACACCGAAACCACCGGGCTACGGCGCGGTTTCGACGTCCCGGTCGAGATCGCCTGGTGGGACCTGGTCACCGGGGACCGGGCGTCGTTCATCCCTCCGCACGGCGACTTCGACATGGAGCAGGCCAGCCCGGAAGCCCTGCAGATCAACGGCTACTGGGCGCGGGGCCTGGACAACCCGAACCGCTGGGACGACGGCACCGAGCTGCACCGCCTGCACACGGCGCTGCAGGACCGGACGTTCGCCGGGTCGAACCCGCACTTCGACATCGACATGATCCGCCCGCTGTTCGCGGCCGCCGGCCTCGCTCCGGAGCCCTGGCACCACCGGGTCGACGCCCTGGAGGGCTACGCCCGCGGCCGGCTGGGGCGCCGCACCCTCCCGGGCCTGGCCCGGGTGTGTGAGCTGCTCGGCGTCGACCCGGGTGACCACACCGCCGACGGCGACGTGACCGCGACGGGCCGTTGCTTCCTCGCCCTGGACGAGCTACCGCTGGTGCAGCTCGACGCCCGCTCCGACGACGATGCGACCCGTCTGGCGCGGGTCGTGCTGGCGATCCCGGACCACCAGCCGGTGAAGCCGGGCGATGTGCAGCACGGCCGCCGGCTGCTGCAGAAGCTGCTGGGGGCACCGGCGTGACCGGGCCGTACCTGGAACCGGACCTGCGTACCCCGGAGCCGTTCGTGGACCGCGTGGTCCTGCGCTGGGTGGCCGCCGCGGCACTTCTCGGTGTCCTGGCCGGCGCGGCGATCACTGCGGTCACCCATGACGTCCCGGTCGAGGCGCCGGGTAGCGCTTGGCGCACCGACTACGACCGCGGCTGGGCGTGGATGGTCGCCTCGCAGCACCGCGATCCACGCCCGGACGAGCTGGCCCAGGCGGAGTGCCGCTGGTGGGCCGACGGCGAGGGCGCCGACCTGATCGAGCAGCGCGACGCGTTCGTCGCCGGATGCGACACCGCCGCCCGCATGACACCCCTGGAGGCACCATGACCGACGAAGCAACGCACGAGATGCCCACCGTGTGGGCGGTCGGCGACATCCCCGATGAGCCGCCGCCCGGGACGGCGGTCCGCGACCGCGACGGCGCCGTCTGGCACCGCATCGTGATCGACACGACGACCCGATCCCGCTGGTGGCGTGCCGGCGCCATCGCTCCGCTGATCGGTACGGGGGACGCAGTACGCCGGTGGGACCAGCTGCTGCTCGACCATGGTCCGTTGACCCGCCTGGAGCCCGTCTCGGTAGACGCGACCGCGGCGACCATCGGCGTCGGACACCTCCAGGCCCGGATCCGACACCTCCAAGCCGAGCTGAGCCAGGCCGTCGACCGGTCCTACCGCGACGCCGTCCGTGACCTCGTCGCCCTGTTCCACTCCGGGTCGGCCGGGTTGCAGAGCCTGCGGGAAATCGGCAAGGACGACAGCAAGATCACCCTCACCGACGTTGTCACCGCGGTCCGGATGCACGTCGAGCCGAACACGCTCGGCGCGCCGGCTGGGTACGTCTCGCCGGAGCCAGCGGTGCCACCGGGCGACCGTCAGGCCTTCGTCGAGGCCGTGGCCACAGTGCGGGGGGAGGGATCGTGAACGTGTGGGCCGACTGGGTAGCCCCGGCCGTCGTGCTCCTCGGTGTCGCGCTGGTCTGGTCGGGGGTGCTGGTCGCCCGCCGCTGGCGGGTGCGCGCCGAGCGGGTCCTGGCCGAGGCTCGGGCGCTGGCGGCGGACGGTCTGGCCGAGCTGCAGCGGTGCGCCGCCACCTTCGTGCACCTCCCCGGCCCGGTCCGGCATGCCGCTCCTGCACTCGGAGAGGTCCCGGCACCGTGCCTGGTCGGCGTGCACCGGTGGGCTCGCCGTGATGTGACGAACGTGCGGAGGGCGGCGGAGTCCGCTCCGATGCTCTGCTCGATCACCTGGTACTGCGGGGACTGCCCGGCGACCCGGCACGAGCAGAACGTCGCGCCACCGCTGTCGCTGGTCGCAACGCCGGCGGCGGTGACACCGACGGTCGCGGCCCGGACGGGGATCCCGGGCGTTCAGCCGGCCGAGCCGAAGCCGCGCCGGGCGGTCGAGGGGGTGAGGTCGTGAAGGACACCGGACCGCGGCAGCCGCGGCTGCATCCGCTGTCCGCGGCCGGGCTGCTGGTGTGGATCGCCGGGGCCGGGCTCGCGCTGTTCCTGGGGGACTGGAAGTGGATCGCGTATGGGTTCCTCGCGTTCCTCACGCTCGGGATCGTCGGTGCTCTCCTGCAGGAGCGAGGCACCCGGTGACGCCGCCGGAGCTGCTGGTTCAGTCCGAAGTCCTCCCGTCCGGGACGTACGGGGTGGCGGTCGCGGTCGGCGAGGACGAGGCCTGGACGATGGCCCCGGACAGGGCGGTCTCCTACGCTGCCGGGTGCGTGGCCGCCGCGACGGAGGCCCGTCACGACGCCGCGGTGATCGCGGCGTTCGTGTCCCGCGACATGCTGTCCTCTGCCGAGGCCGCGAAGTTCGTCGTGTTCGAGCTGCGCCCCGATCGGGTGCGTGACGACCGCACCGCCCCGCTGCGGTTCGTGCCGGGGGTCTCTGCGTTCACCGGCCGCCCGTTCGTGCACGTCCACCTGCACGACAAGTCGATCGGGCAGCTCGACCCGTCGGCGCTGCGGGAGCACGCCCTCGGCGTCCTCGACGTCGTCGCTGCCGCGGACCTCGACGCCGCCCTGGTGCGCACGCTGCGCGGGACCGTCGGGGTGGAGGAGCACCAGGCCAGGGCCTTCGTCGAGGACCTGAGCAGACACTGGCCGAAGGACGACACGGCATGACGGCCTCGACACGGCGCCGCCGCGAGCGTGTGCCCCGCTCCGACGGCTCGGTGGCGGTCCAGACGAAACCGCCCCGCGCGGACATCCTGACCTACGCGAACGGCTGGCCGACCGTGCTGGTCCGCCGCACCCACGACGTGGAGACGGCGCGTGAGCTCGCCGCCGCCCGTTGGGCCGAGACCGGTGACGAGCGTCCGCTGGCGCATCACCGGGTGGGCTGGTGGCGCACGACGATGACGAGTCGCCGCCCGGACGGCGCGGCGACGGACGAGCAGGGCCGGGTCGTGCAGTGGTGTGAGGACGCCGAGCACGCCGCCGGCCCGGGAGTGGAGTTCCGGCCATGACCCCCTACGAGTGCAAGAGCAGCGGCTCACCGGTGACGGTGTGCATCAACTACCCGCCGCCGGCACCGCCGACGCTGTTCGAGCAGGTCGGCCAGTGGGTCGGGCTGCTCGCCGATGTTGCGCTGTTCGTGCTGGTAGTCAGCGTCGCGGTGCTGGCCGCCCGAACGGTCGCGCGCGTTCGCTCCTGACGACGTCCCCGCCCTGCTCCCCGACGGAGGTGTCTCTTGTCTCACCGAACGATGACCCGCCGCATGCCGACCAGGATGTCGGTGCGTCGTGGTCCGCTGCAGGTTTCGCTTCGCCGCGCGGGTGCGTGCCCGGTGTGCGGGCAGGCCCGGGCCGCGGCCCGCACGTTGTGCCTGGACTGCTGCCGCGACGTCGCCCGGATGCTCGACCCGGCCTGGGCGGGGGACCGGGACCAGCAGTTGCCGGCGTCGATCCCCGTGCTGTGGGAGCGCCTGGACCCGTTCCCGGCGGCGGGGGACCCGTCGGGCCGGCGGGCGCCGGGGTTCTGCTCGATGCCGCCGCTGGACCTGCAGGCCGTGGTGCTGCGCGATCCGCGGTCCCGCCCGGACCCGGTCGTCCCGGTCTGGTATCCGCCGCACCCGCGAGATGGCCGGGACGACTGGTCGCGTCCCTTGCGCGAGCTGGACGGTGAGCCGCGTCCGACGGAGTGGGCGATCGTCAGCCTGGCCGAGTCGGTGTTCGAGGTCCTCGACGTGGGCTGCACGGTGCTGGGGGACGAGCGGTTCCTGCCCGGCGGTCTGCTCGAGCACTGCGTGTGGATGCTGGACCGGGTCGAGGAGATCACCGCGCTCCCGCACGCCGCGGAGGTCCACCACGACCTGACCGTCGTGCTCGACGACCTCCGGGGCCCGGCCGGGGATCCGGCGGAGCGTTCGATCGGCGGGTGCAACGCGGTCGTGGGCCGCGGTGAGCAGCGCCGGCTGTGCGACGAGCCGCTGTACCTACCGCCGCCGCGTCCGGGGCACGTTGTCCCGGCGGGGGAGCCGGTGCTGCGCTGCCGGGCGTGCGACAAGCCGTACCGGCACATGGACCTGCTGCGGATGGAGATCGGGAGCGAGCTGGCCGGCCAGGCGTCGTGACGGAGGGGACCCGATGGTTGACGACGGGGCAGGTCGCGCAGCTGTGCGAGGTGCGGCCGGCGACGGTGCGGTCGTGGGTGCGGCGGGGGCATGTGAGGCGGGGGCCGGATGGCCGGATCGACGCTCGGACGGTGCTGCGGTACGTGGATGGTGGCCGGGCTGACCGGGCGGTTGAGCCGATCAATGCTGGTCAAAAACCTTGACGATGTATCGTAGCGCCGATACACTTGACACATCGCAAGGGAAAGGGTGACCATGGCCGACGACATCGACAAGCTCATCGACTGGGCCCGCTCGCAAGGCTGGAGCATCGAGGTCGACGCCAACGGCTACCGGCGCTTCTACGCCCCGGACGGCTCCTACGTCGTCCGCTACCCGGCGACCCCGAGCAACCCCCGCCGACGCCTCCTCGACGTCGTCACCGCCACCCGAGCGCGCGGCCTGCCCTGGCCGCCGCCCAGCAAGAAGGAGCAGCGCGCCCAGCGCAGGAAGGACGGCCGGAAGTGAGCACGATGCAGCTCGGCGACGACATCCTCGGCGGCCGTGACCACTGGGTCGTCCGGGTCACGCTCGCCACGATGTTCCCCCCGAACGAGCGACAGCTCGAGGCCATGGCCGACGCCGCCGACGCACACGACATGACCGTGGCTGCCCGCGGTCCGATCGTCGACGACGCCCGCGACGACGCTGGCATGGTGTTCACTGCCGAGGTCCCGGCCGACGAGATCGGTCAGGTGCCCGCCCGGGCGCTCGCCATCGCCCAGGAGACCTGTGGCTACGGCATCGCGATGCAGGTCGCGCTCGTCGATCTGCGGATCTGCACCGCCGCGGTCTACGAGGCCGAGGCGACGCGCCCCGACACCCCGGAGCTGCTCGCCGCGACCGACGTCGCCGAGCTCCTCGGGGTCTCTCGGCAGCGCGTACACCAGCTGCACTCCGAACGGGCCGACTTCCCGGCCCCGTACGCCCGCCTCGGGTCCGGCCCGATCTGGACGCGCCCGGCGATCGAGGCGTTCGACAAGCGCTGGACCCGCAAGCCCGGGCGTCCCGCGCGTGCGGTGAGCTGACCTGGAGGAGCGCCGACCCAGGGATCGCGACCCAGGGTCGGCGCTCTCATATCCTCCTGGACTCCGCCTCGGGTCCAGGGCGTTCAGCCTCATCAGTTCTGGTGACTCTGGGAAACGCTCTCGCAAACCGTGGCGATCCTATGCGTCGAACGGGCCAGATCGAGCTGGTCCCGACGGAGGAGGCTCACGGTGGAGCAGGTATCGCTGTCCAAGGGGATCACGATCGCGGTGATCGCGGCCGCTCTGAGCGGTCTCGTGCTCGTCGCGGTCGCCATCGTCGTGTCCACCGTCACGACCCTCTCCGGCGGAGACGACAACACCACGGCGCAGGCCAACTACGTCGACGTTGGCACGATGTGCAGCGCCATCTCGACCTATCCCGACAAGTACGTGACCATCGTGACCAGCTCGATCCCTCCGGCCGCCGGTTCGGGTGATGCCGGCACAGCGGCAAGCTATCGCCGTGCCGCGGACATGATCGACGACCGGTGCCCGTCGCACAGCACGATGGCCGAGAAGCTCCGCGACCGGGCCCGCTACCTCGACCCGGGGCATCCGGACAACTAGCCGCCGCGCGGCCGTGCTCGTCGGGGCAGGTGCAGTACGAGTACTGGATGAACCCCCGGTGAGGCTGCGCTGCAGGCATGCCGGGAGCAGGCCGGGATGACGATGGCGGAGTGCCAGGCCGACGCCGCGGCCGGTAACGCGAACTGGTGACAGCACCTGGCGCCGGGCGCTCTGGTGCCTCACCCCGGTCTTGACCCGCAGGTCAGAGTGCTGCAACACTTCTGGCCGCACCCGTATGTCCGCACACGGGTGACCATCCGGCCGATTCGGCCACCCTCACGCACCACGGCTCACGCCGGTTCGGGGGTGGCCGATGTCGCTTCCCCGCCGCACCGAGATCCGCCGCACCACGCCGATGCCGCCGAGGGCGACACCGATCGCGAGGTCGGAGTTCCGGCGGACCGTGCCGCGCGCGACCCGCCCGGCGTCCGGCCGCGGGAAGGCTGTCCCGGCCCGCGACATCCCGACCGGGCTGCGCCGCCTGGTCCTGGACCGCGACCTTGAGCGGTGCGTGCGCTGCGGCCGGCACACCGCCGGGATCGCGCGCTCGATCCAGCACCGCCAGGCCCGCGGCCAGGGCGGCCGGCTCGGCGCGCACACCGCAGCGAACCTGATCCTGCTGTGCGGCCACGCCACGACACCGGGTGGCTGCCACGCCTACGCCGAGGACCGCAGCAACTGGGCGGACACGACCTCGCACGGCTGGGTCGTCAGCTCGTTCGCTCCGGACCCGGCCGCCGTCCCGGTGTTCGTGCAGTGGCTCGGCTGGTGCTGGCCCGGCGAGCAGTGGACACCCTGCGACGACTCCGGGAGGTGACGAGCCGATGGCCACCGCCCGCGCCGACGCCGTCGCCAACCCGAAGCCTGGGACCCGCGGCTACCTGAAGTGGTGGTGGACCAAGGGCCCCGGCCTGAAGCGCTGGGCGGGCAGCCCGAAGCCGTGGACGACCCTGCGCCGCCAGCTCGGCAAGCACATCAAGGACAAGTCCCCGGCCGTCATCGACTCGATCACTTCGGCCTGGTACCGCGAGGTGTTCGGCCGGCTGCCCGGACGGAAGAAGAAGTAGTCGATGAGCGACGACAAGCGCACCCGCGACGCCCTCGACCAGGCCGTGCGCGACCACATGGCCGGCGAGCTCGACGCCGACGGTGAGGTCATCGTCGCCTGGATGACCATCGCCGCGACCCGTAGCCACGACGGCGGCGGCGTCATCATCTACGCGGGCTCCGACGAGGCCATGCCTCGCTGGCAGGTCCGCGGCCTGGTCGAGGAGATGCGCGCCCTCCTCAACCAGACCGACGACCAGCTCTAACCCGAGAGGGAGACACTCCATGCCGGACGGCCGCGGCAAGCAGAAGTCGAAGAACACCCCGAGCCGCGGCACGTCGAAGGACAAGCGGCTCAAGGGCAACGGCGGCCGGAAACCTGGTCCTAAGCCGAAGTAACCGCAGGTCAGAGCCAAGAGTTAGTAGCAGATAGTAGAACCCGGTGGGCACCGTGCACGTCGTCCCGATGCACGACCTGGTCCAGCACACGGTCGCCGACCTGGACCTCACCGACTGGGAGCAGCACGCCCCGCCCGGGCAGTGGCTCATCGTGCGGATCCACGACCACGAGCCCGACCAGTCCTGCGCCTGCACGCCCAGCACCGAGCTGGTGCCCAACGACCACGGACCCGACGGCTGGCTGGTCACGCACCACAGCCTCGACGGACGCGAGCAGCACGAGTAGATGCCGCGCGCACCGAAGGCCTGCGGACATCGCGGCTGCGACGAGCGGGTCAGGGGCCGCACCTACTGCGACGACCACGAGCCCGAGGCATGGGCCGGGTCGATCAGCCAGTCCACCCGAGCCTGGTACCGAGTCCGAGACCAGGTCCTCGACGAAGAACCGACCTGCCGTGACTGCGAACTCGCACCCTCGACCGAGGCCGGCCACATCGTCGCCCGCGCCCGCGGCGGCACCGACGACCGCGCGAACCTCAAGGGCCAGTGCACCGCGTGCAACCTGGCCCAGCTCGCCGAAGATCGTCACCGACTGTGACGGGTGGGGGGCCACCCCTCCCCCCGGCATCGCCGGATTCCGGGAGGCACGGCAGATTCCGACGCGTACGGTTCCCAGGACTTCGGGCCGTCCGCTGTAGATGCTCACTCTGAGCTACCCGATTGGCCGGGCGAGCGGCGGCGCCCGGCCGCCGGCCGGACCGTCTAGAGAGCGGCCTGGCCGGTCACAGCACCGCCGCACCTCGTCCTCGATCCGAGGCTGGCCCGGCACGGGCCGACGCCCTTCCCGACACGGGAGTTCACCGATGCCTGCTCAGAAGAAGGACCCGTCGGTCCGCGCCCGGCGCAACACCGCGTCCACCGCGACGACGCTGGCCCGGCCTGCCCGCAAGGCGCGGGTGCCGGCCATGCCGAAGCTGCCCCGCGGGGAGACCTGGCACCCCGAGGTCAAGGCGTGGTGGTCGGACGTGTGGCGCTCGCCGATGGCGTCGGAGTTCATCGACGTCGACAAGCGCGCGCTCGGCGTGCTCGTGGTGCTGCACCAGGACTTCTGGACGGCCGGCACTGCGGCCGAGCGGAACAAGGCGGCCACTGAGATCCGGCTGCAGCGCAAGGACTTCGGCCTCACGCCCTACGACCGGCGTCGGCTCGAGTGGACCATCGAGGAGGCCGACGCGGCGACTGCCCGCGGCCGGGCCCGCCGCGCGAGCGGCGGGGTCAAGCAGCCGACCGGTGCGGCTGACCCGCGCCGCACGCTGCACGCGGTGCCCGCACCGGCTCCTGCGATGTGACGACGCTCGTCGTCCCGCCGCTGGACGACCGACCGTGGCCCACCCTGGGGCCGGCGCTGTGCGACTTCCTCGAGGAGCGCGCGGTGTTCGGGCCCGGGTCGCTCAAGGGCCAGCCCGCGGTGATCGACGACGAGAAGCGGTCGATCATCTACCGGGCCTACGAGGTCTATCCCCGCGGCCACGAGTTCGCCGGGCGCCGCCGGTTCCGCCGGGTCGCGGTGTCGCTGCGCAAGGGCACCGCGAAGACCGAGCTCGGCGCGTGGGTCGCCTACCTCGAGCTGCACCCCGAGAGCCCCGTGAGGTGCGACGGGTTCGACCAGTGGGGCCGGCCGGTCGGGCGGCCGGTGCGCAACCCCTACATCCCGATGATGGCCTACACCGAGGAGCAGGTGGAGGAGCTCGCCTACGGCGCGCTCTACACGGTGGTCACCGAGGGCCCCGACGCCGACCTGTTCGACGCCGGCCTGGACCGGATCATCCGGCTCGACGAGCGCGGCCGCGCCGACGGCAAGGCCGAGGCGCTGGCGAACAGCCCGGCGGCCCGGGACGGCGCCCGCACGACGTTCCAGGACTTCGACGAGACCCACCGGATGCACCTGCCGCGTCAGGTCGACTCGTACGAGACGATGATGGCCAACCTCGACAAGCGGCCGCTGGACGACCCGTGGTCGCTGGAGCACACCACCGCCGGCCAGCTGGGCCAGGGCTCGGTCGCGGAGAACACCCACATCGAGGCCGAGCAGATCGCGGCCGGCCTGATCGAGGACCCGGAGCTGTTCTACCTGCACCGGTTCGCCGGCCCCGGGCACGACCTGACCAGTGTCGAGGGCCGGATCGAGGCGATCCGGGAGGCCACGGGCCCACTGGGTGAGTACGGGCCCGGCCAGTTCCGGGGCATCGCCCGGCAGTGGAACCGGCCCAAGGCCGACAAGAAGTACCTCGAGCGGGTGTGGCTGAACCGGTGGGAGACCGGCGAGGCGCAGGCGTTCGACCTGGCCCGGTGGGCGAAGCCGCACGAGCAGGGCGGGCTGGCCCGCGCCGGCGCCGAGCTGCGGCCCGGCGCGCTGGTCGCCGCCGGCTTCGACGGCGCCCGGTTCCGGGACTCCACCGCGATCGTGCTCACCGACATCCGGACCGGGCTGCAGCAGCAGTGGGCGTGCTGGGAGCGGCCCGCGGATCTCGACCCGAACGCCGAGTGGGAGGTCCCGGAGGACGAGGTCACCGACGCCTGGGCGGAGATCCGGCGCCGGTTCCGGCTGTGGAAGGCCTACTGCGACCCGCCGCACTGGACGGAGACCGTCGGAGCATGGGAGGCCCGCTGGCCCGACCAGTTCGAGGAGTGGTGGACCAACCGGCGCCGCCCGATGGCCGAGGCGATCCGGGCCTACACCGAGGCCATGGACTCGCGGCAGGTCACCCACACCGACGACCCGACGTTCAACCGGCACATCGGCAACGCCGGCAAGGACCTGATCAACCTGTGGGACGACGACGGCAAGCAGCTCTACATCCTCAAGAAGCTGCACCCCACCAGGAAGTTCGACGTCGCGATGGCCGGGTGCCTGTCGTGGCGGGCACGGCTCGACGCGCTGAAGAAGGGCGCGTTGAAGCAGCGCGAGACCTACGTCCCGAAGCGGCTGCGGTGAAGGGGAGGCGGTGTCCTGGTGGCGATCGACGTCGATCGGCCCGGCTCTCCGGGCTGGTGGCTCTGGAAGCTCTCCGAGGAGCAGCGCCAGCGCCGCAAGCGCCTGGACTCGCTGTGGGAGCGCTACGAGGGCCGGCCGCCGCTCCCGGTGGGCGCGGAGAACGCCCGGGAGGCGTTCCAGGACTTCCAGCGCCTCGCCCGGTCGAACCTGGCCGACCTCGCTGTGCAGGCCGTCGCGGAGCGGTGCTCGCTGATCGGGTTCCGCACCTCGGCCGAGCAGGCCGCCGCGGAGGTCACCGACGAGGTCATCGGGGCGATCTGGGAGTACAACCAGATGGCCATGCAGGTCCAGGACGTGCACGAGTACATGGGCGCGATGGGCTGCGGCTACACGATCGTCGGGCCGGCGCCCGACGACGAGGAGGACCCGCGTAGCCCGTTCTGGGACCCGGACCTCGACGTCGACGAGCCGGACGGCGAGCTCGACTCCGACGAGCCGATGCCGCTGATCACGGTCGAGGACCCGCGCGACGTGATCACCGCACAGGACCCGGCCCGCTCGGGCCGGACACTGGCGGCGATCAAGTACAAGTACGACCCGCAGGACGACGTCGACCGGATCTTCGTACTCATGCGCGGCGGGCTCATCTACCGGGCCCGACGGAGCGGGAGGAAGACGGGCAGTACCCAGTTCGGGCCGAAGTGGCGGTTCAGCCCGAAGGGCTGGGAATGGGAGAACTTCGACGACCCGGACACGCTGCCCACCGCGGACGTGCCGGTCACCTGGTATCGCAACCCGCGGGACAAGGCGGCGTTCGAGCAGCACATCGATGTCATGGACCGGGTCAACCACCAGATCCTGCAGCGCATGAGCATCGCCGTGATGCAGGCGTTCCGGCAGCGCGCGGTCAAAGGGCTCCCGGAGAAGGACGACGACGGCAACGTCATCGACTACGAGGGCATCTTCTCCGCCGACCCGGCCGCGATCTGGCAGCTCCCCGAGGCCGCGGAGATGTGGGAGTCCGGGCAGGTCGACCTCACTCCGATCCTGTCGGCGGTGAAGGACGACGTGCGGGAGTTCATGGGCAACACCCGCACCCCGATGACGTACTACACCCCGGACGCAGCGAACGGCTCGGCCGAGGGCGCGAGCCTGACGCGCGAGGGCCTGACCTTCAAGGTCGAGAACACGTTCCTCTACGCCGGCGCCGGGCACACCCGGACCGCGCGGCTCGCGCTGCGCTACCACGACCGCGACGACCTGGCGAAGAAGGTGCTCCCGCTGTGGGCGCCGGCCGAACGGTTCTCCCTGGCGCAGCGCTACGACGCGGCGGAGAAGGGCCGCCAGGCCGGTGTGCCGTGGCGGACCCGGATGCTGAGCATCCTGCAGTTCAGCCCGGCCGAGGTCGCGCGCATGGAGGTCGAGCGGCTGCAGGAGCAGCTGCTCGGCGGGGTCGCGGCCGAGCAGGACCGCGAGCCCGGCCAGGGCGATCCGGACGACGACCCGGCCGACGGCGGGCAGTGACCGCGCCGGCGCCCGGGGCGGCTCAGCTGGCCGCCAGCTACGCCGCGGCCCGGGCCGCGCTGGCCGCGAGCACCGTCGCCGCCGCACGCCCCCGCTGGGCCGCGCTCGACGTCTACGACAGCGCGGCGGTGGACGAGTTCGCGCGCCTGGTCGCGCAGCTGTCCCAGGCCGCGCAGCTCCGCTCGGCCGGGCTCACCGAGGCCTACCTGCGCGGCACGCTGTCGCTGATGGGGGCCGCGCCCGCGGACCGCACACCGGCGCGCCCGACCGGGCGGCGCCGCACCGACCCGCTCAAGGTGTACGGCCGGCCCGCCGAGACCGTCCGCTACGAGCGCTCCACCGGGGTCGCGCTGCTCGACGCGCGCGCCAGCGGCGGCCGACGGTTGGACACGATGCTCGACACCGACGTGGCCCTGGCCGCCCGCGATGCCGCACACAGCGTGCTCTCGCGCACCGAGCGGATCATCGGCTGGCGGCGGGTGCTGCGCCCGGAGATGTCGCGGCGTGGGCCGTGCGGGCTGTGCATCGTCGCCTCGGACCGGCTCTACCACCGCGGGGACCTACTCGACCTGCACGACGGCTGCTACTGCCTGCCGATGCCGGTCACCCGCAGCCACGACCCCGGCCAGCAGCTCAACGCCGAGGACCTGCAGGCCGTGTACGACGCCGCCGACGGGCGCACCGACCGCCAGGCGTTGCAGCGGGTCCGGATCGCGACCCGCGAGCACGACGAGCTCGGACCCCGCTTGGTCGACGCCCGGCACCGGTTCCGCGGCCCCGACGACGTCGCGGCCTGACCACCCACCCCTTCGTCCGCCCGGCACGGGCGGCCGCACCCCTCCGATCCCGACACGGGAGTAGCTGACCCATGGCACGAGACAGCCGCCGCGGCGATGACGACCGCGATGACGACCGCGACGACCGCGACGACCGGCGCGAGGACCGCAGCCGCGACCGCGGGCGGGGCCGGGACCGCGACGACGACCGCGACCGCGACGATCGTGATCAGCGCGACGACGACGACGCGGACGACGATGACCTCGACGAGGACGACGAGGACGTCGACTACCGGCAGCTCTACCGGGACGCGAAGGCCGAGGCCGCTCGACACAAGAAGATCAGCCGCAAGCACGAGAACCGTGCGAAGAAGAGCTTCCGCGAGCTGCAGCAGCTCCGCAACGGCGGCGGGCGGCGCCGGTCCGGCGACGACGATGACGATCTCGACATCGAAGCCGCCGTGCAGGACGCCCGCGAGTCCGCGCGCACCGAGGTCGTGCGCGAGTACGCCGGAAAGCTCGTCGACTCCGAGATCCGCGCCCAGGCCGGCGACCGGCTCCCGGCCGCCCAGCTCGAGGCGATCCTCGACGGCCTCGACCGCACCTCGTTCCTCGACGACGACGGCGAACTCGACATGGACGCCGTCGAGGACTACGTCGACCGGATCGCCCCGAAGACTCGCCGCCGCCGCGTCGGCGAGGACCGGGACCGCGACCGGGACGACGACCGTGGGCCGCGCCGACGCGGCACCGCCCGCGGTGGCTCCGCCATGGGGCAAGGAGGCCGAACTGGCCGCCGCGACGACAGGTCGGGCGGCGGCGGGGTCTCGGCTGGGCGCTCGCGGTACCAGGAGCGCCGCGACGCACGCAAGGAATCCACCTCCTCATGACGAAGGGCTGACAGATGGACCTCACGCAGAAGCGCGAGGACTTCGGGTCGGATGACCAGTCGTGGATCGCATCGCGCCACGGCCTCAACAACGGCAAGGCGGCCACACTGGACGTCTCGCTGTTCACGAAGTCCGAGCACTACCCCGAGGGGTTCTTCAAGAGCGGCATCCCGCTCGCGAAGATCACCGCCACCGGGAAGGTAGGCCCCTACGACGGTGCCGCGACCGACGGCCGCGGCACGCTCTACGGGTTCCTGCTCACCACGGTGAAGGCGCCCGCCGACCCGTCCACCGACGTCGTCGGCCCCGTGCTGCTGCACGGGTTCGTGAAGGCGTCCAACCTCCCGATCGAGGTCGACGCGGCCGGCCAGGCCGACGTCGCCGGTCGGCTGATCTTCACCTGAGGGGGCGGACCAGATGGACATCTTCGACCTGATCGACCCGGCCGAGCTGACCGGCTACGCGCGCACCGCGCTCGCCGACCGGCCCGAGAACCAGTTCCAGCTCTCCCAGGACCTGCCCGACGACACCGTCGACGACCTGGTGTACCGGATGAAGAAGGGCGGCGGCGGGCTCACCCAGGCCGCCAGCTTCCGCACCTACGACGCCGAGCCCGGCTTCGGACGCCGCAAGGGCGTCAAGCGGGTCACCGGCGAGCTGCCGCCCATCGCCCGGCAGCGGCTGCTCGACGAGTACACCAACCTCCGGACCCGCGGCGCGAACGACGCCGCCCTGGAGGACGCGCTGCTCGGCGACGCCGTCGACCTCGTGCGCGAGATCGACGCCCGGATGGAGCTCGCCCGCGGCCAGGCACTCGTGCACGCCAAGGTCACCCTCGCCGAGGACGGCGTCGAGGCCGAGGTCGACTTCGACCGCAACCCCGCACACTCCCCGGACGCCGAGGACGCCTGGTCCGACCCGGACGCCGACCTGCTCGCCGACGTCGACAACTGGATGGAGCAGTACGTCGCCACCAACGGGGGGCTGCCCGGTCGGATCCGGACCACGACGAAGGTCGTGCAGGCGATGAAGCGCAACCGCGCGCTGCTGCGCCTGAAGTACCCGACCGTCGCCGACGCCGCGCTGTCGGGGATGCGGCTGCAGCTGCGCGACATCCAGGAGCTGTTCGCCGACGAGGGCTGGCCGGCGCCGACGGTGTACGACGCGAAGGTCATCAACCCGGAGGGGCAGGTGCAGCGGATCCTCGACGAGGGCGCGTTCCTGATGCTCCCGACCCCCGGCACTGGCCTCGACGGCGCGTCGGGGCTGGGGAAGACGCTCTACGGCACCACGCTGGAGGCGCAGGAACCCGAGTACGGCATCGAGGACTCCGAGCTGCCCGGGATCGTCGTCGCTGCCTTCAAGCAGAAGACGACCCCCGTGCAGGTCGTCACGATCGCGTCGGGCATCGGCATCCCCATCCTGGGCGACGCCGACCTGTCGTTCTGCGGCGACACCGGCGTCCGCTGATGCCGCGCCGGCTGCGCCGCGTCGTGCACCTGCGCGACGACCGGGGCGTCCGGCACGTGTTCGGACCCCACGACGAGCTGCCCGACTGGGCGGCCGCACGTATCCGGAACCCGGCCGCGTGGGCCGACACGGCCCCGACCGGCCCGCCCGAACCCGAGCCCAGCCCGGAACCCCCAGTGGTGTCGGTCGAGCAGCCCGCGGTCGAACCGGCCGACACGGCCATCCCGGTGCCCCCGCGCAGCGGGAAGGGCTCCAGCCGCGCGGCGTGGGCCGCCTACGCCGCCTGGCACGACATCGAGGTCGGCGCTGAGTGGGAGCGCGGCGACATCATCGAGGCGCTCGAGCACCACGGCATCCGCACCGAGTGAACCCCGGGAGGTGGTCGCCGTGGGCTGGCTGAACATCGAGGTCCAGGACGTGCGGGATCGCTACCACCGCACGATCCCGGCCAGCCGCAGCACCTACGTGGGGACGCTGCTCAGCGACGCCGAGGACGAACTGCTCGTCCAGGTCCCGGACCTGCCGGGCCGGATCGTCGACCTCGCCGAGGACGAGCCGCTACCGGCCGGGAAGGTGCCGCGCACTCGCGCGGTCCGGATCGTGTGCGAGGCCGTCATCGCCGTGCTGCGCAACCCGGACGGCTACGTCACCGAGGCCTCGGCACGAGGCCCGTTCTCGACCAGCGGGACCCGCGCGGCAGGCGCGGTCCGCACCAAGGTCGTGTTCGACGAGGCCGACCTGAAGAAGTTACGCGCGGCGAAGAAGCGCGCCCCGGCCGGAACCATCGGGCTCCACCTCCCGCGCTACCGGCGGCCCTGATGCACGAACCGGGAGAACACGGCTACGGCACCGTCCTGGTCGTCGTCCGCCAGCGCCGGCTCCGCCACGGAGACCGAGCCACCGAGGCCGACGAGACCGTCTACGACGGCTGGGAGATCGCCCCGGAGGCGCCGACCGAGACCGACGGCACCGTCCGCGACATCACCACGACCCGGCTGCAGGCCTACGGCGGCCCCGAGCGGCGCCCCGACATTCGACCCGACGACCGGGTCCACCTCGCCGTGGACCGGCGCCGCGACCGCCACGGCCGCGCGCTGCAGCCGTCATGGCAGGTCGTCGGCGAGCCCTCGTACTGGGGGCCGGGGGAGACGGTCGTGTCCCTGCAGCGCGTCACCGGCTGACACAGCACCAACGAGGAAGGACCCCGGGCATGGACTTCCGGATGAACCCGCAGCTGATGGACCAGATCCACCGGTCCCGGCACGTCGAGGAGCGGGCCCTCACCCCGGCCGCGCACCGCTTCGCCGGTCGGCTGCGCGGCGAGACCCCGGTGGAGTCCGGAGCTACCGCGGCCAGCACCCGCGTCGAGGGCGGGCACCGGTCGATCGACGGCCGCTCCCGCGCCGTCCGGGTCGTGCAGGGCGGCCGTCCCGGCACCGCCGCACCACAGACCGAGTTCGGGAACTCCCGCACCCGCGCGGCCAACCAGTTCGGCCGGGCGGGCGCCCGGTGAGCGCCCCGACCGGACCGGAAACCGAGACGCGGGAGGCGTTCCTCGACGAGGACGGCTGGCCGATCATCGACAAGCTGATCGCGAACGCGCTGTGGGCGACGGTGAAGATCGGCGGGGTGCCGGTGTATGCCGACACCGACCTGCGTGGCGGCCGGATGGCACCCCATCCCGACGACCCGGAACCGCTGTTCCACGACGTCGACGACGAGCACGTCCCGCTGCCGCGTGAAGAGCGCGTCGAGTGGCCGGCGATCGCGGTCGAGCGGCTCCCGGGCGGCGGGATCAACACCGACGGCTACGAGGACACCGCCCGCATCCAGGTCACCGCGTTCGGGCTGACCCGCTCCGACTCCGACGCGATGACCGCGCAGATCCGCGGCCTGATGCGGGAGCTCTCCGACGAAGGGTGGGCCGGGGTGGAGCTCGACCGGATCCGGGAGGACTCCGGCCCCGGCCGGATCCCGGACCCCGTCGAGGACCTGCGCACCGTCCCGACCCGCTGGGTCGTCAAGGCCCGCAACCAGCAGTAGCCCGCCGGCGCGGCCCCCTCCGCCGGCCCGCACACCACCCGATCACCTGCTCCGTGAGGAGGCACCACCATGACGTCCCCGACGCCCGTGCAGTCGCTCGAGGCCCTGGCGGTCAACAAGCTGAACCGCCGCCACATCCGCAAGGGCAAGAAGGTCGCGGTCCTGCGCGCCCCCATGTCCGTCGCCATCCCCGAGTGGCTCACGCAGGGCGGCGCGTCCGGTGCGCCGATCACGCTGCGCCCGCTGCCCGGGTTCCTCGGGATGGGCCTGATGCGCAAGGACGACGGCATCTCCCACACCCGGGACCAGGAGAAGTCCGACATCATGGCCGTCGGGTTCCAGGACCCGGTCCGGTCGGACTTCGACGCCGACACGTTCTCCGCGCAGATCGTCGGCCTGGAGACCCACCGCGCGAACATCGAGTCCTACCTGCAGGTCGACCTGTCCGGGGTCACCCTGGACGCGGACACCGGGGAGCTGTCGTTCCCGCAGCCCACCGACGGCGCGATCGTGCAGAACCGGTGGTTCTTCATCGCGCAGGACGGTCTGGGGCTGGACCGGTTCTGGTGGGCCCGCCTCTACACCGCCGGGGTCGTGTCCGAGACCGACGACCAGAACATGGGCGGCGAGGACGGCTGGCAGTGGCCGATGACGATCTCCTCGCAGACCGACCCGGACGCCGGCTACAGCGTGCACCACTACTTCGGCGGCCCCGGCTGGAAGGCCGCCGCCGAGTCCATGGGCTTCCCCGCCCTCGCCGGCTGACCGACCTCACCCACCCTGCGGCACCCGGCTCCGCCGGCGCGCCCGACTCGTTCCCAGGAGGACCCTCATGGCCCAGCAGCCAGCCGGTATCAAGATGCTCCACCCCGACCACGAGACCCGCGCCGACGGCGGCGTGTACTACGCCGTCGACGAGGCCGAGGCGATGACGCTGTCGACCCGCGGCTACCAGCGCGTCGACGACAAGCAGGCGGGGAAGGGTGCGCGCTCCGCGCCCGCCCGCGGCGAGAGCAAGTCGAGCGGCTCCGGGGCCGAGGGCACCGCGAGCACCTGACCTCCGGGGGCGCGGCCGTCTCTTCACCGAGGGGGCGTCGAGCGGCCATGCCCCCGGGGGCCTTCGGGCTCCCACTCACCCGTGCCGTGACCGCCCCCTCGATCGACGCCCCCTCGGGAGAACTCCGTGCCCACCAGCAAGCAGCAGGACCTGACCGACCCCGACGAGCAGCTCGACACCGGTTACGTCGATCTCGACCTCGACGCCGCCGCCGCACCGGAGGTGATCGAGCCGTTCACCGTCCGGCTCGGAGGGAAGACGTGGACGCTCGAGCAGCCCGACGGTGGGCTGGTCATGGAGATCGAGGAGGCAGCGACCACCCGCGGCAAGCTGTCGCTGATCTTCGACGACCAGTGGACCGCCGTCGCGGGCAAGCTGGACGGGCTGCACCCCGACCAGCTCGCCACCCTGGTCCGGCAGTGGTCGCGGCACTTCGAGCTCGACGAGCGCTCCGCGCAGGTCCACGCCGCACCGAACCGGGCCGAGCGGCGCAAGCTCCGCCGCCGCAAGTAGCCCCGCCCGGTGCCGGACCCCGACGCCGGCGCCGACTCGCTGTTCGAGCAGCTCCAGGCCGAAGCGGTCGGCCCGCTGCACCTGCGGCTCGGCGACGGCGACGACCCGCCGGTGTGGACCCTCGCCGCCGTCGACTCGGACGGGGTCTGCGAGCTCGACGAGCTGCACAACCCGCTCGACGTCGTCGAGGCCCTGGTCGGCGAGGACCTGGCCGACGAGATCATCGACGAACTCGAAGAGCTGCCCTGGTCGGTGACCCGCACCGTCGCGGCGCAGATCCGGGAGCACTTCGCGCTCGCCGACCTCCCGCCGGGCATGTGGGCGCACCTGGTCGAGCAGCTCGACCTCTACGGCGCCGACATCGAGTCCGACCTGGCCGAGCACCGCGGCGCGGACCTGCTCGACTGGTTCCGCGGCCGGCGGCCGTGGCCGCAGCTGGCCCGGTTCCTCACCCGCCTGCCGGAGGGCTCGCGCTACCACGCGGCGCTGCTCGGCGATGAGGAACTGGCCCGTGAGCAGATCGAGGCAGAGCAGGGCGACGACGAGGACGGGTCGTCGAGGCGGCCGCCGCTGGTCGGTGAGACCCAGGGCCTGTCGCTGCTGCGGGCGGCCGTCTCGGCGCTGATGCGCGTCGAGCACGCCATCTACGCGGCGCCGGCGCCCAAGAGCAAGCGGGGGAACCCGCCGCGACCGTTGAAGGGGCCGCTCACGGCGAAGGACCGGCTGCTCGACGAGCTCGGCACTGCCGAGGTATTCGACATCTTCGACCAGGTCACCCCCGGTTGGCGTGATGACGACGAGAAACCGCCGGCCGGGTACCGCGAGAGCGGCTCCGGGCTGCTGATCCCCGACAACTGAACACCGACCGCGGGATGGGGGTGAGCGTCCTCCGTGTCCGAGTACGACGCCGGATCCGCGTTCGTGGCGATCCTGCCCAGCACCCGAGGGTTCGCGCAGCGGCTCAAGCGGGAGATGGCCGGTGTGCGGCCCGGGGACCTGCAGGTCCTCGTCCGGCCCGAGCTCGACCGCCGGCAGCTGTCGGGGCTGCACGCCGCGCTCAAGGCGCTACCCGCGGTCGTGCTCGACGCGGACGCCTCACCCGCGGACCGGGAGATCGCCGCGCTGCGGGCCCGCCTGGAGGCGATCGCGGACAAGACGGTCGGCATCGACATCTCCGCGGCCGACGCGAAGCGCGAAGTCGACTCGGTGCGCGCGGACCTGGATCGGCTCTCGCGCGAGTCCCCGGACATCGCCGTGCGGGTCGACACCGGCGCCGCGTCCGCGGCGCTGCAGGAGATCACCACCGAGACGACCCGCCTCGACGGGCGCACCGCGAAGGTCAAGGCCCAGGCCGACACCGCCCAGGCTCAGCGGAGCTTCGTGCTGCTCGACATGGCGTTGTCGCGGCTGGACGGACGCAAGATCGCGATCCAGATCGCGGTGCACACCGCGCTGGCGATGGCGCACATCCTGGCGTTCCAGTCCGTGCTCACCCGCCTGGCCGACCGCGAGTTCTGGATCAACGTGCGGGCCAACGTCGGCTCGGCGATCACGGGGCTGGCGAAGGTGCTGGCGATCGTCGGGGCGCTGTCGACGGCGATCGGCGGGCTGGTCGGGATCGCCGGTGGCCTGGCCGGGGCGATCGGCGGGCTCGGCGCGGCCGGTGTCGTCGCCGGCGCCGGGATCGGCGCGACGGTCCTCGGGTTCCTCGGGGTCGGGAAGGCCGTCGGTGCACTCTCGGCGCAGCAGGAGTCGGCGACCTCGACGTCGCGGGCGTCGGCCAAGCAGCAGGAACAGCACGCCCGCCAGGTGGAGGCGGCCTACGAGCGGGTCGGTGACGCCAGCAAGCGGGTCTCGCAGGCCCGCGCGGCCGCGTCGAAGTCCGTGCAACGCGCCGAGGCCGACGGGGAGAAGTCCGTGGCCGCCGCCCGGCGGCAGGCCAGCGCATCGATCGCGTCGGCGGTCGCCGCGCGGGAGTCCGCGGACCGGCGCGCGGCGCGCTCCACGCGGGACCTGCGGCAGGCCCAGTCCGAGCTCACCGCCGCGTGGGACGCCGGGAAGAGGTCGCTGGAGGACCTGCAGGACCAGCTCGACAGCTCCCTACTCGACCAGCGCCAGGCCGCCGTCGACCTCAAGGACGCCCGCAAGGCCCTCGACGAGGCCCGCGCCTCCGGTGACGCCGACGCGATCGAGCGCGCGCAGATCGCCTACGACCGGCAGGTCGAGTCGATCGACCAGCTGTCCAAGCGCACCCAGCGGCTGCAGGTCGACAACACCGCCGCGCAGAAGGCCGGTGTCGCCGGCACCGACCAGTACCGGTCCGCGCTCGACCGGGTCGCCGCGGCGACCGAGCAGCAGGCCGAGGCATCCCGCGCCGCGAGCGCAGCCGCTGCGGCGGAGAGCACCGCCCGGATCGACGGTACCCGCTCGGTGCAGGAGGCCGAGCTCGCCGCGCAGCAGCGCATCGACGACGCCCGTGAACAGGGCGCCCAGCAGGTCGAGGCCGCGAACGAGGCCCTGATCGACAGCCAGCGCGCGCTGACCGATGCCCTGAACCAGACCGGTGACGCCGGCGCCGCCAGCGGTGACAAGGTCGCGCAGGCCTTCGCCGGGTTGTCCCCGGCCGCGGCTGCGTTCGCCCGCTACCTGTTCGGGCTCAAGCCGATCCTGGAGGGCCTCTCCGCGACCGCGGCGACCGCGCTGTTCCCGCCACTGATCGCCGGGATCGACACCCTGCTGACCCGCCTCCCGGTGATCAACACTGTGGTTGGGCAGCTCGCCGGTGGGATGGGCGCCGGCCTGCAGCTGGTGCTGACACAGCTCGCCTCACCGTTCTGGGTCAGCTTCTTCACGATGCTCGGCGACGCCGCCGGGACGGTCATCCCGATGCTGTTCGGCAGCCTGATGACCCTCGCCGGGGCGGCGGCCACCCTGATCACCGCGCTGATGCCGATCGTCCCGGCCAGCCTCGCGATCCTCGACGCCCTGTCGGGGTGGATCTCCCAGCTCGCGGGGCCGCTGGTGGCGGCCTTGTCCGGGATGTTCCCCGCGGTGCACGCGTTCATCGACGCCCTGGGGTTCCTGGGTCCGTTCCTGGTCGCGCTCTCGCCGATCGTGAACGCGCTCGGTGTCGCGCTGGCGCAGATCCTCGGTGCCACCCTGCAGGCGCTGACCCCGATCCTGGTGGCGCTGACCCCGCTGTTCGTGCAGTTCGCGCAGGTCCTGGCCGGCCAGTTCATCGCCACGCTGGAGGCGCTGCTCCCGACGCTGCTGGCGGTGGCGACGTGGATGTCCGAGCACCCCGGGCTGGTGATCGGCGTCCTGACCGCGATCGTCGGGCTCGGGGCGGCGCTCAAGCCGCTCGGGTTCCTGTTCGGGATCTTGATCGCCTGGATGGCCCGGTCCGTGATCTTCGGGACCGTCGCGATCCTGCTGACCAAGGTCGGGCTGGCCGGGACCTTCGTCGGCCGGGCGCTGCTGGCCGTGGTGAGCCCGTTCGCTGCGCTCAGAGCGGCGATGGCCACGCTCGGTGGGATGGCCGCGCAGGCCGGTGGCCTGTTCGCGCTGCTCCGGCAGGCGATCATGTGGATCGGGCGGGCCATCCTCGTCGCGCTGGGCCCGGTCGGGATCCTGATCGCCGCGTTCGGGTTCCTCTACGCCAGCTCGGAGCCGTTCCGCAACGCGGTCAACGGCCTGCTCGACGTCCTGATGACCTTGGTCGGTCAGCTGGCCGGTGCGGTCATGCCGATCTTCGACGCGCTGGGTCAGGTGTTCGGGATGCTCGCCGGGATGGCCGGGCAGCTCGTCGGTCAGCTCGCCGCCGCCCTCGTCCCGGTGATCAACGTGCTCGCCGGGACCCTGTCGTCGCTGGCCGGGGCGATCCTGCCGCCGCTGATGCAGGTCGTCGGCGCCCTGGTCCCGGTGATCATGCTGCTGGGGGCGGCGTTCGGGGAGATCGTCTCCGCAGTCGTCGGGCCGCTGATCGGCGCGGTGATGGCGCTGGTCGGTGCGGTGCTGCCCCCGCTGGTGTTCCTGCTCCAGAACGTCGTCGTTCCGGTGATCAGCTTCCTGGCGAGGCTGTTCGCCGGCGTCCTGTCGTGGGCGATCTCGAACGTGCTCGTCCCGGCCATCCGGTTCCTGATCCCGATCCTGGTCGGGCTGGCCGGGGTGCTGTCGCAGGCCATCGGCTGGGTCGTCACCAACGTCGTCGTCCCGGCGCTGAACTTCCTGATCCCGATCTTCCAGGCGATCGGGCGGGCGGCGCTGTGGCTCTGGACGAACGCCATCAAGCCCGCCTGGGACGCGATCTCCGCTGCCGCGGCGTGGCTCTGGACGAACGCGATCAAGCCCGCTTTCGACGCCATCGTGACGATCTTCAAGCTCGTCGCGGCGATCGTGTTCACGGTCCTCGTGGCGCCGCTGCTGATCGCCTGGAACCTCATCTCCGCGGCAGCGATGTGGTTGTGGAACAACGCGATCCGCCCTGCCTTCCAGGCCATCGGCACCTTCATCGGCTGGGTCTGGACGGCGCTGATCCGGCCTGCGCTCGCCGCTCTGGTGTGGTTCTGGCAGTTCGTGCTCGCCCCGGCCCTGTCGTGGCTCTACAACACCATCGTCCTGCCGATCTTCACGCTGATCGGGGCGGCGATCCGCTTCGTCTGGGAGTGGGTCATCCGCCCGGTGCTGCAGGCCCTGGTGTGGTTCTGGCAGAACGTGCTCGCCCCGGCGCTGTCGTGGCTCTACAACACGATCATCAAGCCGCTCTGGGACGCGGTCGGCGCGACCATCCGCTGGGTCTGGGACAACGTCATCCGACCGGCCTTCGACGCGGTGAAGGGTGGGCTCGACTTCCTGGGGGAGAAGTTCACCGACACCGTCGAGTGGATCAAGGACATCTGGGCTCGGATGAAGGGCCACCTGGCCAAGCCCATCAACTTCATGATCGATGTCGTCTGGAACAAGGGTGTCGTCCCGGCGTGGAACAAGGTCGCCGAGCTGGTCGGGATCGGGAAGATCGACCCGCTGCCGCTGATCCCCGAGGCCCGCACGGGTGGCCGGGTCGACTCGACCGGCAGGATCCACGGGCCTGGTACCGGGACCTCGGACTCGATCTGGGGCCGAGTGATCGAGAACGATGCTCCGATCAAGGTCAGCGCCCGCGAAATGATCATGAATGCGCGGGCGACCCGGGAGAACTACCCGGTGCTCGCCGCCATGAACGGCGGCGGCCGGATCGGCGACCGCAGCAACGAACGCCGCGCCGGGTTCGTCCCCGTCGCCTCGTTCGCCGGCGGCGGCGCCGTCTGGCAGGGGCTGTGGGACACCGTGCGCCGCCAGTTCCCCCGCGCGCGCCTGACGGACGCGAACTCGCCGCGGCCGGGCTATCACGGCAAGGGCCAGGCGATCGACGTCGCCGGCTCCTTCCCGATGGCCGTCGGACAGATGAAGGAGATCAACCACTGGATCGGGAACACCTTCCCCGGCTCGACCCAGCTGATCCACTACCCGCTGACCGGCGGCGGCATCAACCTGCTCAACGGCGGCCCGCACAACTACGGCCTGAAGACTCAGTTCGAACACCAGAACCACGTGCACTGGGCCCAGGACCCCGCACAGCCCCGCGGAGGCGGCAACGGCGCCCGCAACGGGTGGGAACAGGTCTCCACCTACTTCATGGACGCGGCCCGGGAGGCGTTCGACACGCTCACCAACCCGGCACTCGGGGCGCTCAAGGGCCTGGTCGGTGAGCCGCCGCCGGTGTGGCGCGACGTGATCCCGAAGATGGCCACGAAGATCCGCGACACCGCTCGGGACTTCGTGTTCGGCAAGGCCAAGGAGAAGGACGCACAGGCATCCTCGGGCGGCGACGCGATGATGGGCCCCGTCGGCGACGGCGAAATCTTCGTGATCCAGCAGATCGCCGACTCCGCCCGCGCCCGCGGCCTCGGATTCGAGGGCGCGTCGATCGGCGTCGCGACCGGCATCGTCGAGTCCGGGCTGCGGAACCTCAACTACGGCGACCGCGACAGCCTGGGCGTGTTCCAGCAGCGGCCGTCGATGGGCTGGGGCAGCCCGGCGCAGATCATGAACGTGCGCTACGCCGCGGACAAGTTCTTCAACGGGCTGATGGGCTTCAACTGGCGCGCCATGGACCCCGGCATGGCCGCACAGAAGGTGCAGCGCTCCGCGTTCCCCGACAAGTACGGCAAGGTCATGGGCCGCGCCCGCGACCTCGTCCGGCTCCACGGCGGCACCTTCGACGCCGGCGGCTACGCCCTCGGCAAGGGCCTGATGTTCAAGGACGTCATCGCCCCCGAGGTGATGCTCGACCCCGTCGAGACCGAGTACGGCTACCGGCCCCTCGCCTCCCTGGCCCGGCAGCTCGAGGCCGACCGGTTCCAGGCCCCCGCCGGGCTCAGCCCGCAGCAGATCGCCGACATGGCCACCACCCACCCTCGGTTCCCCACCGAGTTCGAGCTCGTCGGCGGCGAGCTGGAGCTCACCGGCGACGGGATCGCCCGCATCGTCGACGGCCGCCTGCGCGCGGTCACCCAGCACGTCCGTACCGGAAGGGACGCCTGACCGTGCCGAACTACGACCAGAGGCTCAACCTCGACAACCGGTTCGGGCAGCTCTCCGGAGCCGTCGTGGCCGCCGCGACCGTGCTGTCGAGCGCCGACTTCACCACCCTGCCCTCCGACCTGAGCCTCGAGCGGTACCTGCCGCTGGTGCTCGCCGACGACTCGGCGAAGGTCTACGAGATCGCCTGGGCCACCGCGCACGTCGAGGGCTCACAGAACCTGACCGTCATCCGCGGCCGGGAAGGCTCCGCGGCTCGGCAGTGGGGTGCCGGCACTGCGTGGCGAGTCGCCGCGACCGCCCGCGACGGGCTGCTGTCCGTCGCGAACCGTGCCGGGCTCCCCGGCGACGCGCACCTCGGCATGAAGGTCATGATCCGCGCGGAGAACCGCGTCGTGGAGAAGACGTCCGCCGGTTGGCGCGCCACCGAAACGATCTTCGGGCACGCCGGTCGGACAGCCGGCATCCAGTCCGCCACCGGGGTCG
The DNA here is from genome assembly GCF_039526905.1 of Pseudonocardia kongjuensis. NCBI lineage: Bacteria > Bacillati > Actinomycetota > Actinomycetes > Pseudonocardiales > Pseudonocardiaceae > Pseudonocardia > Pseudonocardia kongjuensis. Next base: position 218,532 of record NZ_BAAAJK010000053.1, read on the forward strand.
TCGTGATGACCGCGGCGCAGCGCCTCCTGGGAGGTATGACCTTCGCCGGTGGCGGCCTGGTCGCCCCGATCGCGGGCGCCTACCTGGTCTCGCTGCGGGTGGCATGCACCGGGCCGAACCCCGGCCGGTTCACCGGCGCGGTACAGGTCAGCGGCACCATCCCGGCCGAGTCCCCGGTGGTGTCGTCGTGGAAGGGCGACAACGCCGACACCTCCGGGTTCGGCGCGACCACGATGACGCTCGCCGCCGGCGATGTCCTGATCCCCACGGCCAGCTTCCCCTCCGGCGACTCCACCTACGGCACGACCGGCTACAACGGGTCGTACGTGGAGGCGCTCTACCAGGGACCGGCATGATCACCAGCCGGGCTCTCCCGCCGATGGGGTGCGCTGGCGGCGCACGCTCGGTTGTGACTCGATGAGCACACGCAACCCGTGGTCCGGGGAAGCCTGGGCCGGGTCCCCGGGCGTCACCGGTGCCGGCGGCGCCGTCATCAACGACCCCACCCGCCCGGATCTCGTCGGGTGGCGGTGGCTGGCCCGCGGCGGCGGTCTCCGGCCGTGGGCCGGTTCCGCGTGGGGCGGGGGCGGTGTCATCGAGCGCCCGGCCCAGGGCGGTCTGCTGGCCATCGCCGAGCCCGACGTCGCGTCGATCCGGCTGGAAGCCTGGTGGTCGGGCGCGCAGTTCCTACGGATCCTGAGGCTGGCCGCCGGGCAGGCTCCGGCCCCGGTCCGGGACGGTTACCCGCTGTCGGTGCTGTCGCGGACCCGCCGAAACCGGTGCGCTGACCCGTCGTTCGAGCGCGCCACCACGCTGTGGCAGGCCGGCACGAACACCACCGTCACCGGAGTCGACGACACCGCGGCCGCCGCCGGCACCCGGGTCGGGCGGATCCGCGCGACCGCGGCCGGCGCCGTGCAGGCGATCGTCCCGGCCGGGATCAGCGTCACCGACCAGACCCAGGTCAGCTTCGCGCTACGGCTCTCCGCCGCACCGTCCGGACTGGCGGTGCGCGCCGAGTGGCTCGACGAGACCGGGGCCGCGCTGGGGAACTCCACCCCGGCGATCGGGTCGCTGGCCTCGTTCGTTGGGGCGGCCGGCACGCCGATGCGCCGCATCGATGTCGTCACGCTGGTCCCGCCGTCGGGCGCCGGGTCGGCGAACCTGTACCTGCAGGCCACCGGGATGGCGGCCGGCGCCACGATCGACGTCGACGCCGTCCTGGTCGAGGACGCCGCCACCGCCGGAGAGCAGGCGGGGGAGTACTTCGACGGCGACGTCCTCACCGGCGCCTGGGACATCGCTGCGCACGCGTCGGTGTCGACGCTGCCGGGCACCCACCGGGTGATGGACCGCGAGGCGCCGCTCGACGTCCCGGTCCGCTACGTGATGACCGCCCCGGACGCCCCCGGCGTGCAGGTGCTCTCCGAACCGATCGTGCTGACCTCCCGGCGTCGGGTATGGCTCTCGCACCCGGCGTGGGACCTGCCGCTGCAGGTGACCGTCACCGAGGAGCCGACGGTCACCTACCCGATCCAGCAGGAGGTGCTCGAGGTCCTCGGCGGGACACCGGTCGCGGTGTCCGGCGCGAAGCGCTCCACGGCCCGCGGCACCCACAAGATCGCGACCCGGAACTTCGACGACCGCGGCCTGCTGCAGGACATGCTCGACGACGGATCCCCGCTGCTGCTGCGGATGCCCGCCGACCACGGGCACGGCCCCGGCGAGTGGATCGCGATCAAGGACGTCACCCGCGGCCGCACCACGCACCGGGCCTCTGACGGCACCTACCGCTTCGAGCTGCCGTTCACCGTCGTCCGCGCGCCCGCGCTCCCGGCCGCGTAGATGCTGCCCCTCTCCGCGGCGGCGGCCGAGGTGATCCGCACCAGCCACCAGATCAACCGGCGGGTCACCGCCTACACCGACACCCAGGGCGCCCTGGTCCTCGACGACGTCGCCGACGCCACCGTGGCCTGCGACCTGAAGTCCGCGATCCGCCGCACCGCAACCGCGGCGATCGCGAACCCGAACCTGTGGCCGGCGAACCCGAACGACGTGCTCTCCGAGGTGTCCTCGGAGATCGGCATCGAGTACGGCATCGTCGTCCCGCGGGCCGGCACGGAGTGGCTGACGGTGTTCCGCGGGCCCATCCAGACCGTGAAGGCCGGTGTCCTCGACGTCCGAGCCCCGGACCCGCTGCTGGGCGGCTACTCCCGCTACCAGGTGTCCGGGCTCGCCGTCACGGCGTCGGCTCGTGCTCAGCGCGTCGTGGACTACCGGCTCCCGTCGCCGATCAAGACGATTCCCGGCCCGGTCGTGAACGAGATCATCCGGCTGATCCAGCTCGGCGACCCGGGCGCCGAGGTGCTCGACACGACCGGCGGGGATGCGAGCACCGCGGCGTCGATCGAGATCGACAAGGACCTGTGGGGCGAGGGCATCCTCAAGCTCGCCGCCTCGGCCGGCCTGACCGTCGACAACGCGCCCTCCGGCGTCTACCGGATCCGGAAGATCCCCACCCTCGACGACCCGCCGGTGTGGCGGATCGACGCCGGCGGCGTGCTGGTCTCCGCCGACCTGGAGCGCACCCGCGCCGGGGTGTACAACGCCGTGCAGGTCACCAACGGCCGCACCGACGGCACCCCGACCGTCAGTGAGCTCGTCGTCGACGACGACCCCGCCAGCCCAACGTTCTGGGGTGGCCGGTTCGGCCGCAAGACCCGCTTCTACGCCAACCCGGCGATCACCACCCGCGACCAGGCCATCCGCGCCGGACGGGGGCTGCTGGCGAAGGCCCGCGGGATCTCCTGCACCGTCACCCTCACCGCGGTCCCGAACGGCGCCCTGGAGGAAGGCGACGTCGTCGAGGTCGACCTCGGGGACGGCCGGCTGCAGCTGCACATCCTCGACAGCTTCGGGGTGCCGCTCACCCCGGCCGCGCAGGCGCTGACCACCCGGTCACTCGAACTGCCCGCGGAGCAGTAGATGGACGCCGCCCGCGAGCTCGCCGACACCCTCCTCGACCGGGTTTCCGACACCGGCACCGCCGACGTGCGCGCAGGCACGGTCACCGCGACCGGCCCGCTGACCGTCGACGTCGCCGGCACCGCGATGCAACTCCCGCGGCTGGCCTCCTACAGCGCCCCGGCGGTCGGGGACGTCGTGCTGATCCTGACCACCGACCGGGCCGGATGGACCGTGCTGGGCAAGGTCGTGGCCCCATGACTCGATCGGAGAGCGGGTGGATCATGCAGCCGATCCGCGGTGGTGGCACCGATGATGACCACGCAGGCCAGCGCTACACCGCTGCTCCCGGCCTGGCTGGCTGACGCACCACCATGGCTGCAAGCGATCGCCCTGGTGACGAGCCTGGCCGGGATCCTGACCCCGGTGTTCCTGGTCGTCTACAGCCGCCGCGCCAGCTCGACGACACCGAACCCGACTCCGGCCGCCATCGCCTCTTCGGCGGGCCCGGCGGAATCGTCGATGACGAGTTCGGCGCCGGCCGTGGCCCGGGTGGACGCGACGGTGGCGCTGCTCGACCGGATGGTGACCAACCTGCAGATCAGCCACGACGAGGCCGAGAAGGAAGCGGCGGGGCTCCGGTCGGCGCTGGCCGAGGCGGAGCGCCGCGAGGCGGCGCTGAAGGCGCAGCTGGAGACCTACCAGGAGCTGCTCGACCAGGCCCGCCGGGAGATCGACCGGCTCCGGTGGGAGCGCGACCAGTTCTGGCGGATGGGCCCGCCGCGGCCACCGACACCGGGTCCTTCGCAGTAGGGCTGCTCGACGAGCTCCGCCAGGACGTCGTCGACGTCGACCTGGACGCCCGCCGCCGGCTGACCATCGCGATCCGTGTCCTGATCGTCGCGGTGGCCGCCAGCCTCCTCATCTCCGTGGGGGCGATCACCGTCGCGCTGGTGTCGGCGAACACCAGCGCCGAGCGGGTCGCCGAGCAGGTCGCCCCGCAGGTGTTCGCGCAGCTGGCCGCGGACTCCCGCGCGCAGCGGCTGCAGAACTCCCGCGCCGTGCTCGACGCCGCGAACGCCGCCCTGGCCGAGCGGGGCCTGCCGCGGGTCGCCGATCCCGGTCCGGACGCGAACGCCGAGCAGGTCGCCGCGGCCGCCAGTTCGGCGCAGGTCCTGTCGGTGCTGCCCCGCGAGATCGCCGAGCAGCTACGCGACCAGACCGGCGGGGACGTCCTAGTCCTACCGCAACCGGACGGGACGATCATCCCGCCTGCCTCGGGCGGGAGCACCGCCCCGGAACGCCCCGGCGGCACCGCACCTGAGACGGCTCGACCCGGCTCCCCGCCGGCGCGGCCGGGCCCCACCACCGGTCCGTCGTCCCGACAGCAGCCACCACCGGCGCCGCCGCGGTCGGTCGGTCCGCCCGTGCCGCCGCCTCCCGCGCCGCCCCGGGACGACGGCCTACTCCCGCGCCTGATCCCCGGGCCACGACTGCTCGAACCGCTGCTCTCCGCCTGACCCCGAGAAGGAGCCCCGCTATGCGATCTCTGACCGCTGTCCCGCTCGCCGCTCTGATCGTCACCGCCGCCGCGTGCACCTCCGGCGTCGCCGGTGCCCAGGACGACCCGCCGCCGGTGTCCGCGGTGCAGCTGTGCGCCGCCACCGACATCGACCAGGTCGATGCCCTGCTCGCCCGCGTCGCCGACACCCAGCTCGTGCAGGACCTGCAGCCGCTGGCCTCGCTGACGGTGCCGCGCGAGCCCGACGGGGTCACCCTCGCCGCCGGCGTCGACCTCGACCAGGTCCGCACCGCCCTGGACTGCACCACCCAGGCCACCCCGACGCCCGTCCCGCTGCCGGCGACCGAGACCCCGGCACCCACCGCGCCGGCGCCGATCACCAGCACCGCCCCGGGCGGCGCCACGACCAGCGCGCCGCCGCCGTCGGGCTTCGATCAGCTCGACCAGTTCCCGGTCGGCGCGGCCGAGACCGGTGGCGGACCTGCGTGACGCGGTCCCTGCTGACCGCGCTGGCGCTGGTCCTCGCCCTGACCGGGTGCACCCCACCACCGGCGCCCGCCCCGACCCCGGCCGCCCCGGCTGCGGCGCCGGCGCCGACCAGCGTCCGGATCCCGCAGCTCCCGGCCCGCTCCACGCTGATCCGGACCGGGATGCTGCCCGACGGCTCTCCCGAGGTCCCCTCGGTCGAGCAGCCGATGCAAGCGTCGTGGGCGACCTGGTCCCCGGAACCCGGCCAGCCCGGACCGGCGGTGCTCTACGGCCACGTCGACGGCATCATCGACGGCCGCCGCGGCCAGCCCGGGATCTTCGCCGACATCGACGAGCTCACACCCGGCAACCGGATCTTCGTCGACCTCGCCGACGGCACCACGGTCGGTTTCGTCGTGGTCGCGGTCCGCAGCTACCCGAAGTCCGCGTTCGACGACCCCAGCGGCCCGGCCGCCCGCGAGGTCTACGGCAACACCACCGGCCCGCAGCTGCGCCTGATCACCTGCGGCGGGATGTTCGACCCGGCCGCCCGCAGCTACCGCGATCAGGTCGTCGTGTTCGCCGGCCTGTGACCAGCCCCCTCACGTCGACGACATGGAGGTGATCGCCCGTGCCGAGCGCGGTCGACGTCCTGCGTAAGCAGGCCATCCTCAATCCCGAAGACACCATCGCCGCCGCCTCCGCGGCCGGGCTCCCGCTCGCCGTGATGTGCGCGAAGCTCAACCGCGAATCCCGCGTCAAGGTCGGCGGGGTACTCGCCTCCGGCCAGAACGTATGGGGCGGCGACAACGTCCGCGGCCGCGGCGTGCTCTACACCCCCGGCGCGGTCGTCACCGAGCAGGCCTACCTGCGGTATCGGACCGAGCGGCGCGCCGGCCGGGCCGGGAACCAGGGTGTGGGACCGAGCCAGCTGACCTGGCACACCTTCCAGGACCAGGCAGACGCGCTGGGCGGCTGCTGGATCCCGCGCTGGAACCTGCAGGTCGGCGCCGCCGAGATGGCCCGCTGCATCAAGGCCGGCGGCGGCAGCCTGCGCGAGGCCGGCGCGATCTACAACTCCGGCAAGCCCTACGCCAGGGCACCCGAGGCCGCGCAGGAGTACGGGCGCTGGCTCGAGGACCGGGTCCGGACCTGGGAGGCGTTGCTGCGCGGCGCGACCCCGTCCCCGGCGACCCCACCGGCCGGGTCGAGCCCGCAGGGCGGCTACCTCGCCGAGGGCGACACCGGCGACTACGTGCAGCACGTGCAGCGCTGGTTCAACACCACCTTCCCCGCCTACGCACGCATCGACCTCGCGCCGAAGCGGTACGGCCCCCAGACCGTCGCCGTGGTCCGCGAGTTCCAGCGCCGCGCCGGCGTCACCGGCCCGGACGCCGACGGCACGAACGTCGGCCCCCGCACCCTCGCGGCCATGCGCCAGCACGGATTCCGGCCGTGACCGCGCCGCAGCAGCCGTGGCCGCGCAGCAGCGACGTCCCACCGGCCCGCCCGCGCCCGGTCAACGACATCTCCAACCAGCAGCAGTGGTGGGCGATCGGCGGCGCCCTGCTGCCCGGCGCCTTGGTGATCGCGACCGTGCTGGCCGCCGGCCGGGTCCCGACCTTGGTCGACCTCGGCGCGGCGATGCTCGCGATCCTGCTGCCGCTGGCCGGCGCCGAGACCGCGCGGCGGCGCACCGTCGCTCGCGCCGAGCAGGTGGTGACTCCGATCGGCTCGCCCCGCGACGCCGCCGGGCGGGTCCTGCGCACCCGGGACCAGGACCTGCTGGAGCAGGCCCTCGACGAGCTCGCCGAGCGCCGCGCCGCCGAGCAGGCGCCGGCGGCCCCGACCGGGACCCGCAGCTTCCCGGCCGTCGACCGGGCCCGCCCGATGCGCGCCCCCGACCCGCCGCCCGTCACCGACACCGAGCGCCCGCGACGCGACTACGAGCGGGACTGGGAGATCCGCTCGTCGGCACCCGACATCCGGGAGGGCCGCGCGATCGCCGACCGCCGGGACCGGATCGACGTCGGCCAGCGCTGGCGCGGTGCGCCCCGCCATCACCGCGGAGGGGACTGATGCACGAACTCGAGATCCGCCGCGGCGCGGTGTTCCGCGCCCACCAGTGGGTCCTCGTCGACGACGACGGCGCCCCGCTGCGGCCGGACGGTCGGAGCCTGACGGTCGTGTCGAAGGTCCGCCGGGCGGCGAACTCGACCCAGGTCCTGCACACCTTCGGCACAGCGATCGTGCAGCTGGTCCTGCCCGACGAGTACGACGACCAGCCGGTCCTGGCCGCGCAGCTCAACCCGATGACCGCCGAGCAGACCGCCGCCCTGGGCTTCGACCGCGGCGTCTACGACATCCTCGTCGACGACCAGCTCATCTTCCCCACCACCACGGTGACCGCGCCCTGGGTGGCGTCCCGATGAACGAGATCCGCGCCGCGGGCGAAGCCATCGTCGAGGACGACGCACCGGTCGTCGTCGGCAGGGCCCGCGTCCCGGCAGCCCCGGTCCGGGCCGCCGGCGGCGCCCGGGTGAACACCCCGGCGGCCTCCACACCCACCGGACCCGCCGGGGGAGTGCTCGCCGGCAGCTACCCGAACCCGCAGTTCGCCGAGCCGATGGCCACCAAGGACGAGGTCGAGACCAAGCTCGCCGCGCACACGGCCGACCCGGCCCCGCACCCGGCCTACGACAACATCCCGGACCTGACCTTGTGGTACCGGAACGCCCTGCTCTGACAAGGAGATCACCATGGCAACGCTGGAGACTCGCCTCCAGGAGCTGGCCCAGACGATGGGCACCGGCGACAAGGCGCTCAGGGTCCTGCTCAACGGCAACGCCGCGGACCTGGCGGCGCTGGCGACGACCGACAAGACGAGCCTGGTCAACGCGCTCAACGAGATCTACGCGCTCATCGCCACCGCGGCGGGGATCGACGACGCCTCGACCAGCACCTCCACCACGTGGTCGTCGACGAAGACCCGCTCCGAGATCGACACCGCCCGGGCCGGCGCGGTGGCCGACGCGATCGACGACGGCGCCCCGTCGTCCAGCACGGCCTGGTCGTCGTCCAAGACGGCGGCCGAGATCGACACCGCTGTGTCCGGGGTGATCGACGACGGTGCCACCACGGCCACCGACAGCACCCTGTCCGCTGCCACGATCCTCGCCGCCGTCGCCGCGGCGAAGGCCGAGGCGAAGTCCGAGCTGATCGGTGGGGCCGGCGCCGAGTACGACACCCTGGTCGAGATCCAGAACCTGCTGCAGGGCAACGACACCGCGCTGGGTGCGATCAACGCGGCGCTGGCCGCCCGGGTCCGGTTCGACCAGGCCCAGTCCCTGACCGGCACCCAGCAGAACACCGCACGCAGCAACATCGGCGCCGTCGCCGCCGCTGACATCGGCAACCCCGACCGGGACCTGGTCGCGATCTACACCGCCGCCCTGCAGTAGCCCCTCCCCGCCGCGCGACCCGGAAGAGGGTGAACTATGCCGCAGGAGACGCGGCTGGAGGCCGTCCTCACGGCGATCGGCCAGGGCGTCAAGGCGCTACGCGAGGGCAAGGCCGACGACTCGACGGTGGTGCACCGCACCGGCAACGAGACGGTCAACGGCACGAAGACGTTCGGGTCCTCGCCAGTCATCCCGAACCCGTCCGCGCCGGCGCACCCGGTCCGCAACGACGACCCGCGGAACTCCAACCCACGGGCCCCGACTTCGCACGCCGGCTCGCACGGTCCGGGCGGCTCGGATCCCCTCACACCGGACGCGATCGGCGCCGCGACCCGGCCCGTGCGCACCCAGGCCGAGCTCGTAGCAGCCCTCGCGGCCGGCGGCGACGTCTACGTCGACAGCTCGGTGACGATCGCCCTGAGCAGCACGATGACGATCAGCAAGCCGACCCGGCTGATCGGCGGCACGTTCACCCGGACTTCGGGCGAGGCGTTCCGCATCACCAGCTCGAGCGTCGAGATCACCGGTGCCACCATCACCGGCGGCGCCGGCACCGCGAACAGCTACGACTCCACCCAGAAGCTGATCCGCGCCGTGGGGACGAGCACTGCCCGGCTGACCGGCATCGACATCCACGACAACGCGATCCTCCAGTGCCGCGGCGACTGCGTGTGGCTCGAGTGGTGCGAAGGCGCCCGCGTCGCGAGCAACACGGTCCGCCGCTTCCTCTACTCGGGCGTCATGGTGATCTCCGGGCTGCGCTGCCGGGTCTCGGACAACGAGATCAGCGACGGACCCCTGACCTCGGGCGTGGTCAACGTCTACGGGATCGCGTTCACCGACACAGACAACACCCTGGCCGCCCGCTCCACGGACTGCATCGCGATCGGGAACACCGTGCACCAGGTGGACTGGGAGGGCATCGACACCCACGGCGGCGACTCGATCCTGGTCACCGGCAACATCATCACGGGCTGCCCCCGCGGGATCGCGCTCATCGGAGGGAACGCCTCACGCGTCGCACAGTCGATCCGCTGCCAGGCCATCGGTAACCGGATCGACGGCAGCGGCGCCCGCCAGACGTTGCGCGAGGGCATCATTGCCGCCGGGATGTCCGGCAAGCCGACCGACGTCGTGATCGTCGGGAACACGATCGACAACTACTCGACGCCGATCATGCTCGACTTCTGGGACCGGGGCATCTCCCGGATCGGCAGCAACAACATCGCGCACGTGCCGTGGACCAACATCACCCTCGACGGCGACTACAACGCCAACGGCACCTACCCACCGCAGTACCGTGTCGACAACGGAGTTGTGCACCTGCGCGGCGGTGTCATCCCGAAGTCCAGCAGCGTCCGCACGAAGATCGGCACGATCCCGAACGCGGCGGCGTGGCCCTCCATCCTGCAGTTCATCGGCTACGCCAAGGGCTCGAACGCCGGCGCCGGCAACGCCATGATCGGAGTCGACCCCGCCGGGGTGCTGTCGATGTACTACATGACCGGCACGGACACCTTCACCTACTTCCTCTCCGGCAGCTATTCCGCTCCCTGACCTAATGGGGTGCCAGCGACGAAGTGGACCGGGAAGACAGCGCTCGCATCTTGGGGGAGTTCGGCATGAACCGTCAATCGACGCTGCGCTTGTGGACCATCCTCGCTTCGATAGGAGCTGGTGCCGCGGTCGTCGTTCTTGTGCTCCTCGGCGTCGTCGCCTACGGACAGCAGCGTGCGGAAGAGCACCTCGACGCCGATCTACACCGTGACGAGCGCGATTACAGCGACCAGTAGGAACAGCGCGGGCACGACCCACCAGTAGCAGTCGATCAACGCCGGCCGCCCGACGACCGACCCGGGGCGCTCCCGCACCGGGGTCGGACGCAGCCGCGCACGTCTACTTCCCATGCTGCATTACCTGCTGAGCGGCCTGCCCGCCGCGCGGTCAGGACTCACATCGGAGGATCTCAACCACTCTTCCGTGCGCGCGCTGCGATGACCTGCCGATCCTGAGGGCGTTCACCGCCATGGCGGCTCGGTTCCCTTCACCCCCGGCACGAACAGGTCTTCGGCGTGCAGCATCCCCGCCGCGTCCAGCTGCGTCAGCCGCTCACGCTGGTATCGGCGCCGCGCCGAACCCATCCAGTGCGCCCACCACACCATCCCCCACAGCCCCGACGTGAACACCGTCAACACGAAGTGGATGAAGTGTGGGAACGCGGGCCGGCCGTGCTGGACCTGCGCCATCACGTTCATGTCGTGCCGGAACCGCGTCCACCCGGAGACGGCTGGCGGCTTGTCGTAGTTGCCCAGCACCTCCGACATCCGGTGGTCCACAGCGCGGTGCTGCCGCCCGGACAGGCGCCCCGCAGCGCCGCTGAGCTGGTTCCCGGGCTGCTGAACGGACATCGCGCTGTCTCCCCACGACGGATTGGGTGGAACTGTCGCCTAGTGTGTCGCAGCCATACGGTCGTCGTTACCTCCCGCCGGACGGTCTAGTCAGAAGTGATGACCGGTCGTCATTCGAGTCGAGCGAGTGGAGGGTCCACCGTGCCTGATCAGCCGACCGCCCAGCAGCGGCTCCGTGCGGCGACCGAGGCGCTCCGCCCGCGCTGCTGGTGCGGCTGCCCCGAGGCCGTCCATCTCCCGCCGCGCTACCACCAGCGGCGCACCTGCCCACGCTGCGGCCCGGCTCTGTGCGTGTCCTACGTGCAGCACAATGAGAACGGCAAGCGGGTCACCGCCGGCCACCGGGCAGCACGGCTGCTGTCCGACCTACGGGTCGACGTCGCGGTGAGGGTCCTGCGTGCCTGGACGTTCACCGCGCCCACGATCCCGATCCCCGCCCAGCGTCGGCCGGCCGACGGGCGGGCACCGAACCGACTGCGGCGTGCCGACATGTAAGAGAGTGCTCGCGGCAGCAGCGAACCCCCGGTGTGCACCCTCCCTTCAGGGTGTGCGCCGGGGGGTTTCATTCGTGGGCCCAGGAACTACGTCGGCGAAGTTCCCCGACACGCCGCCGGACCGCCAGGTGGGCGGGTAACAACGAGGGCTCGCGCGCGATATCCAGACCATGACCGACACTGCGGCGATCGACGGCTGGATCGACGGGCTGACCGAGGCCGAGCGCGACGAGATCCGATCCACCCGGACGTTGTCCCCGAAGGCGGCCGCTGGTCTCAACGCGATCGGCATCTCGACAGCGACCCCGGGGTTCCAGGGAGGCCCGGAGGTTCGCGCAGACGAGCTGTGGTTCACCGTCCCCGACGCGGTGTGGGAGCGTGTCGCGAACCGTTGACAGAGCGTCGAGTGGCCTAACCTGCAGGTGACCACTCCGCAACGACCGTTCGGGTGATCAAGTGCGAGGGGTGTCACAGGGTCGTCGGTGGTGCCCCGTACGATTCCTCCCGTGTGCCCCCGAAAGAGTCGCGCGAGCGACCGCCGCCTCGTCGATATGAGCGCGGTCCCGTCGCAGACCCGGGGCGCGTGGGCGCCCGAGCTGCCCGCCGAGGACGAGTGGATCGACATCATCCCGATCAGCGAGACGGTGTCGTACCTCCTGCGGTACGAGACGGACCAGTACAACCGGATCGTCGAGTTCGCGGTCATCCAGCGCACACACGAAGACGGCGACGTCCGCCGTGTGGCACTGTATGACTCATGTCACGGCAAGGGTGTGCACGTGCACTACTACGACCGCGACGAGCGTGAGATCGAACAACATCCGCTGCGGCCCGTCACCTCGTATGAGGAACTGGAAAGCGGCATGGACTACGCCATCGAGCGCGTCTCGAAGGACTGGGAAGAGAACGAGCGGAGGTCACGACGTGGAAACGGCGGAGCAACGGCGCGCTGACATGGTTCCCGCGTTGGCTCGGCTGACCCGGAGCCGTGACTACCGATCGACGCTGCAGGCGGCTGGCGTGGGGAACTCCCTGACCGTCATCCCTGCCCTGCCTGAAGATCGGATGAGCTACGTGTTCGGGCGGCTACGGACGTTCGAGAATCGTGCAGTAGTTGCCATGCCGTGCGACAACGAAGACGGGTACGAGTTCGGGTTGTTCTGGCCAGCGACCGCGGAGCGTGTCGTCGTCGCCGAGGAAGACGACACGATCACCATGGTCCACGAGGAGAGCACCGTCGAGATGTTCTTCGAGTACCTGCAGACGGCGCACACCATCGTCATCGAGAAGGTCGCGGCCAGGTTCCTCTGCGGAGCTTGACCCCATAACGCACGAAACGAGCCCCGCCCGGACCGCTGTCACGTGGTCCGGGCGGGGCCCGTCGTCACGCCGGGACCTCACCGGGCACCCGACCACACATCCCAGACCTGCACGGTCCTACCGCCGGCCCCAACAGCCCTCTCGTCGAGTGCCTCAAGGCGTGCAACCTGTACGAGGACTGCTAGTCGATCGATCGCTTCCTGGTCACCGCGGCCACGCTAAGCACCCCGCGGCCCGATGGTGAGCTGCCGGTTCTGCTCGTCGTACAGGAGCGTCACCCGGACCGGGTCGTCGGCGTCGAGGGCCCGGGTGACGAACTCGATCGCGTCGGTCAGGCACGCCAGCCGGATCAGCGCGTCGTCGTAGTGCACGGCGACCTCGGCACGCCGGGTGCACTGGTCGGCGCCGCAGCGGATCCCGCTGGTGTGCTCGCGACCGGTCATCGTGGTAGTCCTCTCTCCCGCAGGTCAGGTCCGGCGCCGGGACCGGATCAGGTCGACCGCGGCGTCGGCGAGCTGCGACATCCCGCACGGCCACCGGGCCCGGCTGTAGCCACCTGAGGTCGTGCACGTCGGGCTCGAGCAGCGGCCGGCGCCGTCGTCGACGTGCTCGGCGAGCAACTGCTCGACGAACCCGGGGTGCACGGCGAACGCCGCGACCTGTCGGCTCCACGACGGGGAACCGGGCTCGCTCACTTCCGCGCGTCGCGGCGCGCCTCGCGACGCAGATCCTTGGCCGCGTCGCGCGTTGCCCAATGCGCACGGCTGGTCGCCGCGAGGACCAACTCGAAGGACGTGGTCAGCTCCGACGTGGGGAGCTGGTGTGCCGTGTCCCAGCAGGCCGCTTCCCGATCGAGCAGCTCGGCGCGGCGGGTATACCAGGCCTGCCACTCGTCTCCGTCCAGCGCGAGCCCGGGGCCCGGGACTCGCAGCGCAGCTGTCTCGTCGCGGACCTTGTCCAGGGCCGCGAGCACCGCGGCGGCTGTGCTCAGCGCCGGCGGGGCGGAGGTGTCGGTGGTCATCGGGGCTGCTCCATCGGTGTTGATCAATGGTGTGAAATCCAGGAAAAACGCGAAAAACGCGGAAGACCGCGGTGAAGCGCGAGACACCTTGCAGCGTGTGGCGCGCCGGTACGTCTCCAGCGGAGAACTCGCCCGCGAGCTCGGCGTCACCGTGCGGTCGGTGCAGAACTGGACCCGCGACGGGCTGATCGACGCCGACCATCGGACGGCCGGTGGGCACGCCCGCTACGACCTGAACCGGGTCTTGGCGTTGCTCTCGGCCGGACGGCCTCGACCCCGCCCGCGTCGGAACTGAGCGACTCATGCCGATTCCGCCAGATCGTCGTCGCCCTCGGCTGAGGGGAACTCGGGCCGCGGCAGCCGGGCGACGGCCGAGGTCATGTCCTGCAGGGTGACGTCGCCGTAGAAGTGCAGCGTGCTCAGGCTGGCATGGCCGAGCAGCTCCTGCACCATCCGGACGTCGCGGGTGTCGTGCAGCAGCGCGGTGGCGACCCGGCGGCGCAGCGAGTGCAGGGTGTCGGGGATCTTGCGCTTCTTGCGCAGGTAGTAGCCGACGTTCTGGGAGACCTGTTTGCGGGTGATCTGTTGGGTGCGGTCGCCGTAGAGCCGGGTGAAGCAGGGGCCGCTGTCGGGCAGGTGGGGGAGCATGTCCTCGTAGACCCAGTCCGGGATCGGGACGACGCGTTCGTGGTCGCCCTTGCCGCGCACCAGCGCGACCCAGCTGGTGCCATCCAGGTTCGGGGTGATGTCCTCGCGGCGCAGTGCGGCGATCTCGGTGGCGCGCAGTCCGGACCAGCCGGCGAGCAGCAGGTAGGCGCGGACCGGCATCGGGGCCTCGACCACGGCGGTGAACAGCCGGTCCTCGGGGATCGGCCGGCGGACGCGGGCGCGCCGGCGGGGCCGGGGGAGCAGCGCGGCCGGGTTGTCCTGCCGGATCCCGTGAGCCTGCAGCCAGCGGTAGTAGGGCGTGATCATCGCGGTCTGCCAGCGAACCTTGGCGATGGTGTCGAGGTTGGACTGCCACCGGTCGAGGTCATGGGCGGTCGCGTGGGCCGGGTCGTGGCCGAGGAACTCGGCGACGTAGGTGAGCACCATCCGGCGGGCCTTCAGCGTGGAGTCGGCGAGTCCGCAGCGGCGCATCCAGTCGAGGTGTTGCTCGATGTGGGAGATCTGCTCGGTACGGTAAGAGCCGCCGGGAAGCGAACGCGGCACGATCGGGTGATCAACACTCATCGCTGGACCCTCCATTGTGGGACAGTGTCAGTGGGATTGATCACGCTAGGCGGAGATTGCAAACAGGCGCGCGGCGAGAATGCTGCGACGATTAGGCGAATTGCGGTGAACGTCCTGTGACTCATTGTGATCACGCGGCCCGCAGCGTGGCATTTCGCAACAACGCGGACTGACCGATGCGCCGCCGGATCCTGGTCTCGACGCTGCTCACCGTCGCGGTGACGGCGCTGTTCCTGGGCGGTCCGCTGGCGCTCGCGACCTGGCAGCTCGTCGAGGACTTCACCCGCGCGGAGCTGACCCAGCGGCTCGAGCAGCTGACCGGGACCCTGGAGAACAGCGGCACCGCCGCGCCGCCGCCGGGCGCGATCGAGCTGGCGATCCCGGCGAACAGCAGGCTCACCATCGAGATCCCGGACACGCCGACGATGGAGTACGGCGTCCGCGAGGTGGTCGACCCGGTCGCCGAGTCGCTGCCGTTCGGGCCGGGCGGGACGATCACCCTGGCCCAGCCGACCGCGATCATGCGGGCCCAGCAGACCCAGGTCGTCCTGGTGGTGATGCTGCTGGTCGGCTTCTCGGTGACGGTCGGCACCGGGGTCGCGATCTACACCGCGCGCCGGCTGTCCGATCCGCTGCGCGATCTCGCGGCCCGGGCGGCCCGGCTGGGCGCCGGGGACTTCCGCCGCTCCCCGGCCCGCTACGACATCGCCGAGCTGGACCGGGTCTCGGAGGTGCTCGACTCCTCGGCGACGGCGCTGGCACAGCTGCTGCAGCGCGAGCGGGCGCTGGTCGGGGACGTGTCGCACCAGCTGCGCAGCCGGATCACCGCGCTGCAGCTGCGGCTCGACGAGCTGTCCACCCATCCCGATCCGGACGCCCGCCGGGAGGCGCTGGCCGCGCTGGAACAGACCGAGCGGCTGACCGGGGTGCTCGACGACCTGCTGGAGTCCGCCCGCGCCGCCCGCGCGGTGGGCGCCGAGCCGGTCGACCTGGCCGAGGCGCTGGAGGAGGTCGCGCAGGAGTGGCGGGTGCCGCTGTCGCGGGCCGGGCGGTCGCTGCGGTTGCGGGTGCCGGACGGGATGCTCGCCCGGGTCACCGCGGCCCGGCTGCGGGAGGCCGTCGGCGCGCTGGTGGACAACTCGGTGCAGCACGGCGACGGCCAGGTGACGATCAGCGCGCGGGCCGCGGACAACGCGTTGCAGGTGGAGGTCTCCGACACCGGCCCCGGGGTGCCGGAGGAACTCGTCCCGCACGTGTTCGACCGCGGGGTGTCCGCGCAGTCGTCGACCGGCCTGGGGCTGGCGCTGGCCCGCACCCTGGTGGAGGCCGACGGCGGGCGGCTGGAGCTCTACCGGGCCCGGCCGCCGGTCTTCCGGATCTACCTGCCCGCGGCCCGCACCGACGACGTCGCGGCCGGTGCGCCGGCGGCGGAGCGGACCGGCCCCCGCTAGGGCGCGGCGAGCTGCTTCTTGATCTCGGTCTTCAGCACCTTGCCGATCTTGGAGCGCGGCAGGTCCGGCCAGATCTCGATCTGCTTCGGTGTCTTGACGGCGCCGATCCGGCCCTTGACGAACGACGTCAGCTCCGCGGTGTCCAGCTCGGCGCCGGGGCGCAGCTTTAGGACGGCGGTGACCCGCTCGCCCCACTTGTCGTCCGGCAGCCCCACCACGGCGCAGTCGGCGATCCCGGGATGGGCCATCAGGGCCTGCTCCACCTCGGCGGAGTACACGTTGAAGCCGCCGGTGATGACCATGTCCTTGGCCCGGTCGACGATGAACAGGAACCCGTCGTCGTCGAGGTAGCCGATGTCGCCGGTGTGGTGCCAGCCGTGTGCCGACGCCTGGGCGGTGGCATCGGGATCGCGGTGGTAGCCGCGCATCACCAGCGAGCCGCGGACGACGATCTCGCCGCGCTCGCCCCGGCCGAGCAGCCGCCCGCCGTCGTCCATCACGGCGACGGTGACCAGCGGGGACGGCCGCCCGGCGGAGGACAGCCGGGCCCGCGCGGGCTCCCCGTCCGGGCCGAAGTGGTCCTCCGGGGGCATCGTCGAGATCATCATCGGCGCCTCGGTCTGGCCGAAGAGCTGGGCCATCACCGGCCCGATCCGGGTCAGCGCCTCCTCCAGGCGGGTCACCGACATCGGTGCGGCGCCGTACCAGAAGCACTGCAGCGACGACAGGTCCCGCCGGTCGAGCGAGGGATGGTCGAGCACCATGTAGATCAGTGTCGGCGGCAGGAAGGTGTGCGTGACCCGGTGCCGCTCGACGTGGTCGAGGAAGCCGCCGACGTCCGGGCTGCGCATCACGACGACCGAGCCGCCCCGGCACAGCACCGGGAAGCAGAGCACCCCGGCGGCGTGCGTGAGCGGGGCGAGCGCCAGGTAGACCGGCCGCCCGCCGCGGGCCGGCCACGGGTAGCTCATCAGCGTGATCGCCGTCATCGTCTCGATGTTCGTGCCGGTCAGCACGACACCCTTGGGGCGCCCGGTGGTGCCCCCGGTGCCGACGATCATCGCCACGTCGTCCGGGCAGGGCCGGTCGACCGGCCCGGTGCCGCCGGCCAGGAAGGTCTCCCAGCCCAGCGCCCAGCCGGGATCGCCGTCCAGGCAGACCAGCGTCCGCAGCCCGGGCAGGTCGTGCCGGATCGCGTCCACCAGCGGCGCGAACGCCGCCTGGAACACCAGCACCGAGCAGCCGAACAGGTCGAGCAGCTCGCGGTTCTCGGCGGCCTCGTTGCGCGGGTTGACCGGGCACCACACGGCGCCGGCCCGGCTGATGCCGAACACGCAGGTGAACGCGGTGGGATCGTTCGCGGACAGCACCGCCACCCGGTCGCCCGGCTCGACCCCCGCGGCGGCGAGGGCGGCGGCGATCCGGTCGCCGAGCTCCCGCACCTCGCCGTAGCTGCGGATCTCGCCGTCGCAGACCAGGCACGGTGCGTCGGGGCCCAGCGACGCACCCTTGTCCAGGTGGTCGATCAGGCGCATCTCACATGCCCATCCCGCCGTCGACGGGCAGCCCGGCGCCGTTGACGAAGCGGGCGGCGTCGGAGGCGAGGAAGACGACCGCGTCGGCGATGTCGGTGACCTCGCCGAGCCGGCCGGACGGGGTCAGCTCGATCACCGCGCCGACCGCGGCCTCGGGGCTCTCGAACAGCCCCAGCCCGGACGTCTCGACTGCCAGCTTCTGGCCCATCGCGGTCGGGACCAGCCCGGGGTACACGCAGTTGACCCGTACCCCGTAGCCGAGCTTGCCGGACTCCATCGCGGCGACCCGGGTCAGCCGGTCGACGGCGGACTTGGTCGCGGAGTACCCGCCGATCGCCGGGAACGCGATGGTCGCGGCGACCGAGGCGACGTTGACGACGGTGCCGCCGCGGCCGGCCGGGCCGCCCGGGCGCATCGCCCGGAAGGCGTGCTTGATCCCCAGCATGGTGCCGACGACGTTGACCTCGAGCATCCGGCGGACGTCGTCCGGCTCGGTGTCGACGAGGAGCTGGGTGACCTCGATCCCGGCGTTGTTCACGACGACGTCGAGGCCGCCGAACCGCTCGACGGTGGTGGCGACGGCGGCCGACCAGGACGCGTCGTCGGTCACGTCGAGCCGGACGGCCCCGTGCTGGTCGCCGAGCGCCTCGGCGAGCTTGCCGCCGAGCTCCTCCTGGACGTCGGCGATCACCACCCGGGCCCCCGCGGCGGCCAGCGCCCGGGCCATGCCCTCGCCCAGACCCTGGGCTCCTCCGGTGACGAGTGCGGTACGGCCGGTCAGATCGATCTGGGTCACTGGCACTCCTGTGTGCAGGTGATGGGGACCACACCATGGGCGATGATCCATCCGACTGTCAAGAATTCTCCGGCCAGGTGTCAAGTTTTCTGTGACCGGTCGTCCGGTGATCGGTTAGAGTCCCGGTCATGGCGCGGGCGAATCCGGTCGACAAGCACGACGCGCGGCGTCGTGCGCTCGCCGACTCCGCGCTGCGGACGCTCGGCGAGCTCGGCTACGCGCGGTCGTCGCTGCGCGAGATCGCGAACAACTCGCCGTTCAGCCACGGGGTGGTGCACTACTACTTCGCCGACAAGCTCGATCTCATCGTCTACTGCGTGCGGCGGTACAAGGCGGTCTGCGTCACCCGCTACGACGGCGCGGTGGCCGGCGCGACGACCGCGGACGGCCTGGTCGCGGCGTTCGCCGGCAAGCTGCGCGAGACGATCGTCGAGGAGGCCCCGATGCACCGCCTCTGGTACGACCTGCGCGCGCAGAGCATGTTCGAGGAGAGCCTGCGCGAGCCCGTCGAGCAGATCGACCGGACGCTGGAGGAGATGGTGTGGCGGGTCGTCGTCCGCTACGCCGAGCTCGCCGGGTCCGAGCCCGCACTGCCCCCGCACACCGCCTACGGCATGCTCGACGGCATCTTCCAGCAGGCGCTGCTCGGCCACCTGTCCGGCGACGGGGCGGCGCTGGACACGCTGCGCGACGAGGTGCACGACGTCATGCCGCTGCTGGTCCGCGCGGCCGCCCGGGTCTAGTCGGCGGGCGGCGGCACCGGCTGGCGTCGCACGAACTGCTCCGGCCAGACGAACCGGCGGAACGCCCACCAGCGGAACGCCATCCCGGCCAGCGTCCCGACGATCTGCCCGGACACGAAGTCGGCGATCTCCTGGGTGACCAGCGAGACGCCCGGCACCTGCAGCTCGAGCACGTACCGCGAGATGGCCAGCGGCGCCGAGTACACGGCCACCCCGGCCCCGCTGATCAGGAAGAACAGCGCCGCCTCGTGATGCCGCTCGCGGCCGCCCCTGGTGCGGAACGACCACTCCCGGTTGAGCACGTACGACACGATCGTCGCCACCAGCACCGCGAACACCTTCGCGGTGACCGGCTTGGTGTCCAGCACGGTCGTCTTGAGCAGCAGGAACACCGCGGTGTCGATGACCCAGGTGGTGCCGCCGACCATCAGGAACTTGATGAGTTCGCGGTGCTTGATGGCCTTGTCACGGTACGGCTGGGGGATCCGCGCGAGCGTCGCCTCCACCACCGTCACGTGGGCGATCGTGCCAGATTACGCTTCACGTCCTGTGGAGAGGGTTGACAGCGCAGGGAAGAGCGGGCTGCCCACGGTCGGCATGGTCGGCGGCGGGCAGCTGGCCCGGATGACCGCCCAGGCGGCCGTCGCGCTCGGGCAGACACTGCGGGTGCTGGCGGCCTCGCCGGACGACCCGGCGGCCCGGGTCACCCCGGACGTGGTGGTCGGCGACCCGGACGACGCCGGCGCGCTGCGCGAGCTCGCCGTCGGCTGCTCGGCGGTCACCTTCGACCACGAGGGCGTCCCGCAGGAGGTGCTGCGGCCACTCGCCGAGGCGGGGATCCCGCTGCGGCCGCCGCCGTCGGCGCTGGTGCACGCCCAGGACAAGCTCGTCATGCGCAGGCGGCTGGCCGCGATGGGCCTGCCGGTGCCCGACTTCGCGGAGGTGGACGGCGCCGCCGACGTCGAGGCGTTCGGCGCGGCGCACGGCTGGCCGGTGGTGCTCAAGGCCACCCGCGGCGGGTACGACGGCCGCGGCGTCTGGTTCCTGCGCGGCCCGGACGCCGCGCTGGTCACCGACCTGCTCGAGCGCGGCACCCCGCTGATGGTCGAGACCGCGGTGCCGATGGTCCGGGAGCTGGCGGCGAGCGTGGCCCGGTCGCCGTTCGGCCAGGCGGCCGCCTGGCCGGTGGTGGAGACCCTGCAGGTCGACGGCCAGTGCGCCCGGGTCACCGCGCCCGCACCCGGGCTCGGCGACGACGCGGCCGCGCGGATCCAGGAGACCGCCCTGCGGATCGCGGCCGAGCTGGGCGTGATCGGGCTGCTGACGGTCGAGCTGTTCGAGACCGCACCCGGCGAGATCGTGATCAACGAGCTGGCGATGCGCCCGCACAACTCCGGGCACTGGACGATCGAGGGCTCCGTCACCTCGCAGTTCGAGCAGCACCTGCGCGCGGTGCTGGACTACCCGCTCGGTGCCACCACACCGGTCGCGCCGGTCGCGGTGATGGCGAACGTGCTCGGCGCGCCCGAGGAGCCCGCGATGTCGATGGACGAGCGGCTGCACCACTGCTTCGCCCGCTTCCCGGACGCGCGGGTGCACCTCTACGCCAAGGACGGCCGGCCGGCCCGCAAGATCGGCCACGTGACCGTGCTGGGCTCCGACGGCGACGCCGT
Organism: Pseudonocardia kongjuensis; assembly: GCF_039526905.1. Lineage (NCBI taxonomy): Bacteria > Bacillati > Actinomycetota > Actinomycetes > Pseudonocardiales > Pseudonocardiaceae > Pseudonocardia > Pseudonocardia kongjuensis. The sequence goes on from NZ_BAAAJK010000053.1 coordinate 239,621, forward strand.
GCGGGAGCGCGCCGAGCTGGCCGCCGGCTGGCTGGCCACGGCGAGGTGGGCCGACGGCTGGTCGGCGCACGCGGACGACCCCCGAGAGGACTCCTGATGGCCGAGGCGAGCACCCCCCGGGTGGGGGTGGTCATGGGCAGCGACTCCGACTGGCCCGTGATGAGTGCGACCGGTGCGGCGCTGGACGAGTTCGGCGTGCCGTGGGAGGTCGGCGTCTACTCGGCGCACCGGACCCCGCAGCGGATGCTCGACTACGCCGCCTCCGCCGCCGACCGCGGGCTGCAGGTGATCGTCGCCGGGGCGGGCGGCGCCGCGCACCTGCCCGGGATGGTCGCCGCCGCGACCCCGCTGCCGGTGATCGGCGTGCCGGTGCCGCTGAAGTACCTCGACGGGATGGACTCGCTGCTCTCCATCGTGCAGATGCCCGCCGGGGTGCCGGTCGCGACCGTCGCGGTCGGGAACGCCCGCAACGCCGGGCTGCTCGCCGTGCGCATCCTCGGCGCCGGGGACGAGGCGCTGCGCCAGGCGATGGTGGAGTTCCAGGCCGACCTGGAGCGGACCGTGCTGGACAAGGACGCGGCGCTGCGGGCGACCGCGCGCGGGCAGGGCTGAATTCTCCTGGCGCCGGGCCCGAGCACGTGGTTACGGTGTCGGTACACGGGAGAGGAGGTGGTCCGAGCAGATGAGCTACTGGACACGTGAGGTGGCCCTCAGCTAGCACCACGTTCTGCCGGGCGGGGGGCGACCCCGGCCCGGAGACGGTCGTGGAAGCCGGTGTGGTGCCGGCAATACCAGACGGTCACCCGTGATCCCCGGATCCTGTGGATCCGGGGATCACGCACGTCCGGGGTCGTTCAGCGGGAGCCGCTGCGCCGTTCGAGGGCCAGCGCGGCCCGCTCCAGCCGCCGGGTGACCTCGGCCAGGTCCGGCTCGGCGTCGACCTCCAGCGGCAGCATCGGCGCGACCCGGCGGAAGTGATCGACGCAGGCGGGCAGGTCCGCGTCGCGGGCGCCGTCGGCGAGCCAGCGGTGCAGCGCCTGGTTGTGCGCGGCGACCAGCGCCGCCGCCGTCACCGCGGCGCGCAGCTCGCCGTCCGGCCGGCCGGTCAGCCGGGCCGCGAGCTCGCGGGTGAACAGCCGCCGGTAGTGGTGCACCGAGGCGGCCTCCCGGTCCCGCAGTGCGGGCACCGTGCCGACCAGCGCGAACCGCTGCCGGGCGACCTCCGGGTCGACGGTGTAGAGATCGAAGACGGTCTCCGCGGCACGCAGTGCCAGCGACAGCAGCGGCTCGTCCGGGTGCGCGTCGGCGAACACCTCGGCGATCCGGGAGAGGCCGCGCTCGTGGTCGGGCGACAGCGCGTCCTCCTTGCCGCGGAAGTAGCGGAAGAAGGTCCGGCGGCCGACGCCGGCCGCGGCCGCGATGTCGTCGACCGTGGTGTCGTCGTAGCCCCGCTCGGTGAACAGCCGGGCGGCCGCGGCGACCAGCTCCCGCCGGACCTCCGCACGCCCCTCGGGGGAACGCCCGCGGCGAGTGCTGCTCGTCATGGCACGGAGGGTAGCAAGACGCGTTGCCCCGTGGCACGGAGTGCCGTTAAGATTCGCGCCATGAACAGCGACTTCGACAGCTACCGGCTCAGCGACGAGCACCAGGCCCTGCGCGAGGCGGTGCGGGACCTGGCGGAGAAGGAGATCGCTCCGCACGCCGCCGAGGTCGACGAGCAGGCCCGGTACCCGGTCGAGGCGCGGGACGCGCTGGTCAAGGCCGGTTTCCACGCCGTGATCATCCCCGAGGAGTACGGCGGCGAGGGTGCCGACGAGCTCGCCGGGTGCATCGTCATCGAGGAGGTCGCCCGGGTCTGCGGCTCGTCGTCGCTGATCCCCGGGGTGAACGGCCTCGGCCTCACCCCGGTGCTGCTGTCCGCCTCCGACGACCTGAAGAAGCAGGTGCTCCCCTCGGTCGCCGCGGGCGAGGCGATGTTCAGCTACGCGCTGTCCGAGCGCGAGGCGGGCTCCGACGCCGCCTCGATGCGCACCCGCGCGCGCCGCGACGGCGACGAGTGGGTGCTCAACGGCACCAAGTGCTGGATCACCAACGCCGGCGAGTCCACCTGGTACACCGTGATGGCGGTGACCGACCCGGAGAAGAAGGCGAACGGGATCTCCGCGTTCGTCGTGCACAAGGACGACCCCGGCTTCGAGGTCGGGCCGAAGGAGCGCAAGCTCGGCATCAACGGCTCGCCCACCCGCGAGATCTACTTCACCGACGCCCGCATCCCGGCCGACCGGATCATCGGCGCCGAGGGCACCGGGTTCAAGACGGCGCTGCGCACCCTCGACCACACCCGGCCCACCATCGGCGCCCAGGCCGTCGGCATCGCCCAGGGCGCGCTCGACGTCGCCACCGCCTACGTCAAGGAGCGCAAGCAGTTCGGGAAGGCGCTCGCCGAGTTCCAGGGGCTGCAGTTCATGCTCGCCGACATGGCCATGAAGGTCGAGGCGGCCCGGCAGCTGGTGTACGTCGCCGCGTCCCGCGCCGAGCGCGGCGAGGCCGATCTCGGCTTCATCTCCTCGGCCGCGAAGTGCTTCGCCTCCGACACCGCGATGCAGGTGACCACCGACGCCGTGCAGCTGCTCGGCGGCGCCGGGTACACCCGGGACTTCCCGGTCGAGCGGATGATGCGCGACGCCAAGATCACCCAGATCTACGAGGGCACCAACCAGATCCAGCGCATGGTCATGGCGCGCAACCTGCTCAAGTGAGATGAACGGGCCTCGTCGCGGGAGGGACCGGGGGCACCGGGTGCCCGACGGCCGGGCCCACCTGTCGGTCGGGACCCACAACCAGCGCCCCGGCTCCTACCCGCTCGGCGCTGATCTCGCCTTCGGGTGCCTGTTCACGCTGACCGAGCGCATGCGGCCGGACCGGTCGGCGGTGACGCTGCCGGCCGGCTTCAACACCGCGCAGATCGACTGGGTACAGGCGCGCTCGCAGGAGTGGCAGGACTGGGCGACCGTGTCCTGCACGGTCGACGGCGCCGGGCACGCGCTGTCGTACCAGCGCTACGCCTGGGGGTGGGCAGGCTTCGTCGTCGACGCCGGAACGGCCGGGATCAAGCTGGTCGGCGTCGGCCTGGAACCTGCGGCGGTCCAGTTGGAGACCGTGCGAAAGCCGGCGCGGTACGGCTTCGACCCGGCGCAGTGGCTGTTCGTCTCCGACCTCCAGGACCGGCGTGAACGGGACCCGGACGCGCGCCTGCCGTTGCCGTGGGCGACCACCCTGCACGCCGACCAACGCGCGCTGATCGAGCGGCACGGACCGGGGTGACGCACTACCGTCACGACCGTGGGGGACGGTTCCGGGACGACGTCCGACCGGCGGCCCGACCGGCGGCCCGACCGGCTGCTCGACCGGCTGCTCGACTGGTTGCTCGACGCCGATCCGGCGCTGCGCTGGCAGGTCGAGCGCGATCTGGCCGGCGCGTCCCCGCAGGTGTGGGAGCGGACCCGGGCGCGGGTCGCGACCGAGGGGTTCGGCGCGCGGCTGCTCGCCCGTCAGGACCCGGACGGCCGGTGGGCGGGCGGCGCCTACTTCCCCGCACAGCCGACCGGGGTGGACGGCCAGCCCTGGACCGCCACCACCTGGTCGCTGAACGCGCTGCGTGAGTGGGGCCTGAACCCGCAGGTCCTGCGGGCCCGCCGGACGGCGGAGCTGCTGGAGCGGCACTGCCGGTGGGAGTACGACGACCTGCCCTACTGGGACGGCGAGGTGGACTGCTGTGTCAACGCGTTCACCCTCGCCAACGGGGTGTGGCTCGGTCGCGACGTGGACCCGCTGGCGCGGTGGTTCGTCGAGCAGCGGCTCGACGACGGCGGCTGGAACTGCGACCGGCGGCACCGTCGCGACCCGCGCGGCCCGCAGGGCGGGCGAGGAGTACCTGCTGAGCCGCCGCCTGCTGTACCGGCGTTCGACCGGCGAGCGGGTCGGGCCGTGGGTGGACCGGTTCGCCCGTCCGTTCCGCTGGCGCTACGACGTGCTCCGGGCGACCGACCACTTCCGCCGCGCCGCCGCGCTCGACGGGGGACGGCCGGATCCGCGGCTGGCCGAGGCGGTCGCGGTGGTCCGGGCGGCGCAGCGTCCGGACGGCCGGTGGGTCCAGGGCGAGCGCGATCCCGGTGCGGTGTGGTTCGAGGTGGACGTGCCGGCCGGGGAGCCGTCGCGCTGGCTGACCCTGTACGCGCTCCGGGTGCTGGCCTGGTGGGAATCCGATGTGGAAAGGACTCGATAGAACGCCTGGTGATGCGCTACTGTTCGAACATGTGGTCGAGTGAGGGCGGATCGGATCCCGCTCCCGGGGGTGCCGATCCCGGGGGTGCCGATCCGGTCGTCGCCGTCCTCGGGTCGGTGCTCGAGGCGCTGGCCGGGCTCCCCTCGGATCCCGGTGGAGCCACCGGCGCCGGGCCGGCGGTCCGGATCGACCGGATCGCGCTGTTCGAGCGCCTCCGTGCCGTGGTCGCCGCCGGGCACGGCGCCGAGATCGTCGGCTTCGCCCGCGCCGCCGTCGAGGAGCGGATCGCCGCCGGCGATCTCGATCCACGCACCGCCGAGCGCGGGATCGCCGACCAGGTCGCGCTGGCCTGCCGGATCTCCCCGTCGGCCGGCTCGCGACGGCTGGGCAGCGCCCGCGCGCTGCACCTCGACCTGCCCCGGGTCTGCGCGCTGCTGCGGGCGGGGCGGATCAGCGAGGAGGTCGCCGAGCACGTCGTGTCGGAGACCCGCCATCTCGACCGGGAGGCCCGGCGCTCGGTCGACGAGCAGCTGGCCGGTGCCGGCATCGACGAGCTCGGCCGCCGGGCCGCGGCGGCGCTCGCGCGGCGGCTGGCCTACGAGTGCGACCCGGCGGCGTACGTCGCCCGGGGCCGCACCGCCCGCACGGGCCGCCGGGTCGGGTTGCGGCCCGCGCCGGACACGATGGCGGTGCTGTCCGCCTACCTCCCGGTCGAGCAGGGCGTCGCCTGCCTGGCCGCGCTGCGCCGGCACGCCGATGCGGTGGTCGGCGCCGGATCCGATCGCAACCGCGACCAGATCATGGCCGACACCCTGGTCGAACGCCTGACCGGGCAGGCCCGGGCGGCCGACGTGAACGTCGAGCTCGGCATCGTGATCGGGGTCGACCAGCTGGTCGACCCCGCCGCCGGTGGCACCGCCGAGATCGTCGGCCACGGCCCGGTCCCGGTCGGCATCGCCCGCGACATCCTCGCCGGCACCCAGGGGCGGCGCTGGTGGCGGCGGTTGTTCGCCCGCCCGGCCGGTGGGCTGCTGGTCGGCGCCGATCCGCGGCGGCGGTACTTCGGCGGGGTGCCGGCCGCCCTGGTCCGGATCCGCGACGACGACCGCTGCCGCGATCCCTACTGCGACGCCCCGGGCCGGCACATCGACCACATCGTCCCCGCCCGCCGGGGTGGCCCGACGACCCCGGCGAACGGGCGGACGGTCTGCGTCCGCGGCAACCTCGTCCGGGAGCTGCCGGGCTGGTCGGTCGAGGTGCTGGCGGACGGCCTGGGCGACACGCCGCACACGGTGCGGACCACCACGCCGACCGGGCACACCTACCTCAGCCGGGCGCGCCGGACCGGATCACCAGGATCACGGCGGCGGGCCGGTCCCCGAGTGCTCGGTGGCTGTGCTCGCCGTCGCTGGTCCATGTCGCGGCTCCGTCGGCTACCGGGCCGACCTCGTCGCCTGCCCGCCCCGCCCGCGCGGCGCCGCGGGTCACCGGGAAGTGCCCGACGACGCACGGGCCGTGTCCGCCGGAGACGGGTGCCGCGGATCTAGGGTTCTCCCGTGGAACGATCGTTGCTGCAGCCGGTGTCGGTCGGGATCGTGTCCGCCGTCGTCGGGGTCACCAGCTCGTTCGCGGTCGTCCTGGCCGGGCTCACCGCCGCCGGGGCCGATCCGGCGCAGGCGTCGTCCGGGCTGGTGGTGCTCACCGCGCTGATGGGTCTGGCCACGTTCTGGCTGAGCCGGCGCTCCCGCCGCCCGATCACCGTCGCCTGGTCGACCCCCGGTGCCGCGCTGCTCGCCTCGACCGGAGCGGTCGCCGGGGGCTGGCCCGCGGTGGTCGGCGCGTTCCTGGTCACCGGGGCACTGATCGTCCTGACCGGGCTGTGGGGGCGGCTCGGCCGGATCGTCGGTGCGATCCCGGCGCCGCTGGCCCAGGCGATGCTCGCCGGTGTGCTGCTGCCGCTCTGCCTGGCGCCGGTCCGGGCGCTGGCCGAGCAGCCGCTGCTGGTGGCGCCGATCGTCGTCGTCTGGGTGGTGTTGCAGCGGTTCGCGCCGCGCTGGGCGGCGCCCGCGGCGTTCGTGCTGGCGCTGGCGATCGTCATCGTGCTCGCCGACGGCTGGTCCTGGCTGCAGCCGCCCACGCTGACGGTGACCGCGCCGTCGTTCTCGGTCGCGGCCGTCGTCGGCGTCGCGCTGCCGCTCTACGTGGTCACGATGGCCTCGCAGAACCTGCCCGGCGTCGCCGTGCTCGGCGCCGCCGATTACCAGGTCCCGTGGCGGCAGGCGATGGTGGTCACCGGCGCCGGGACGATGATCGGCGCCACCGCCGGCGCGCACGCGATCAACCTGGCCGCGATCACCGCCGCACTGCCCGCCTCGCCCGAGGCCCATCCGGACCCGGCCCGGCGCTGGATCGCCTCCCAGGCCAACGGCGTCACCTGCCTGCTGCTGGCGCCGCTCGCCACGACCCTGGCGGCACTGGTCGCGGCCGCACCGCCCGGGGTGGTCGAGTCCGTCGCCGGGCTGGCACTGCTCGGGACGTTCGCGGCCGCGGTGACCGGCGCGATGGCCGTGCCGGCCGGCGCCGGGGCCGATCCGGTGGCCCGGGTGCCCGCGGCGATGGCGTTCCTGTTCGCCGCCGCCGGGTTCACGATCGGCGGGATCGGCTCGGCGTTCTGGGGGCTGGTGGTGGGGATCGTGCTGCACCTGGTGCTGCGGGGGCGCCGGGTCAGCGCCTGAACGACTCCACCCGCACCTCGTCGGTCGGCGCGAACCGCCCGGCCGCCGCCGTGATCAGCGCGATGGTGCGCGCCGACTGGCTGCAGCCGAAGCCGTACTTCGCGCGGACCCGGGCGTCGGCGATCTCCATGCACGTCCGGCTGCGGTCCACGAAGTCCGCGACCGGGTACGACACCCCGGCCGCCAGGTGCTCCTCCACGACCAGCGACGGCGAGTAGTAGCTGACCTCGGTGCCGTCCGGCCACCGGACGTCGAACATCATCTCGGGCACGCCCGCGACGCTAGGTGCCCGCGGTTACCCCGGTGTTGCCCGCGGGCACTTACAGGATGAACCCGAACAGCGGGCTGTCCGGCGGGATCTGCTCGATGTGCGGCGGGGCCTCGTCCATCCGCTTGAGCAGCGCGGGCAGGTCGTCCGGCGAGCCCAGCTCGACCCCGACCAGCGCGGGCCCGGTCTCCCGGTTGGAGCGCTTGGTGTACTCGAACAGGGTGATGTCGTCGTCCGGGCCGAGCACGTCGTCGAGGAACCGGCGCAGCGCGCCCGGCTCCTGCGGGAACTCGACCAGGAAGTAGTGCTTGCGGCCCTCGAACACCAGCGCGCGCTCGACGATGTCGGCGTAGCGGCTGACGTCGTTGTTGCCGCCGGAGAGCAGGCACACCGTGCTCGCGTCGCGCGGGATGTCGAGCAGGTCCAGCGCCGCCGGGGACAGCGCGCCCGCCGGCTCGGCGATGATCCCGTCGGACTGGTAGAGCGCCAGCATCTCCACGCAGATCCGGCCCTCCGGCACCGCGACCAGCTCGACGCCGGACTCGCGCACGACGTCGAAGGTCGCCGCGCCGACCCGGCGCACCGCGGCGCCGTCGACGAACGGGTCCAGCGCGGCCAGCTCCACCGGCTCGCCGGCGGTCATCGCCGCCGCCATGCTGGCCGCGCCGGCCGGCTCGACGCCGACGATCCGGGTCGACGGCGAGTGTTCCCGCAGGTAGGTGACGGCCCCGGCGAGCAGCCCGCCGCCGCCGACCGGCACCACGAGCACGTCCGGCGGGTCCGCCAGCTGGGACAGGATCTCCCGGACGATGGTGCCCTGCCCGGCGACGGTGCGCGGATCGTCGAACGCGGGGACCTGGGTCGCCCCGGTGGACTCGGCGTCGGCACGGGCGGCCGCCGCGGCGTCGTCGTAGGTGTTGCCGACCACCCGGATCTCGACCGCGTCCCGGCCGAGGCGGGCGACCCGGTCGCGCTTCTGGCGCGGTGTCGTGCCCGGCAGGTACACCCGCCCGCGCACGCCGAGCCGCTGGCAGGCGAACGCGACGCCCTGGGCGTGGTTGCCCGCGCTCGCGCAGACCACGCCGGCCGCCCGGTCGGTCTCGGGCAGCTGGGCGATCAGGTTGTACGCGCCGCGGATCTTGTACGAGCGGACCGGCTGCAGGTCCTCGCGCTTCACCCAGACCTCGCCGCCGAGCGCGTCGGACAGCCGCGGGTTGAGCTGCAGCGGGGTCGGTCCGATCACGGCGCGGAGCCGGGCCGCCGCGTCGTCGACGTCCGCGGCGCTCACCCGGGTGCCGGGGGCAGGGGAGGTGCTGGGGTTCACGATCGACCAGCGTCTCACGGCCGCACCGGCCGGCCCGCACCAGGGAGTGGTCAGCCCAGCCGTACGGTGGCGCGCTCGGTCTCCGCCCGCCGCTCCAGCGATCCGTCGGCGTTCACCACCTGGACCAGCGAGGCGCCTGCCGCGAGCACCGCGAGCAGCCCGTCGCGCAGGCCATCCGGCGAGTCCCAGGCGAGGGTGGACAGCACCCGCGCGCCCTCGGTCAGCTCCAGCGCGGCGGCCCGGGCGAGGGCGGCGTCGAGCACCTCGGCGCCGGTTGCCCCGTCCCAGGCGACGGCGTCGCCGGGCACCGGGTCCCAGGGCACGAAGTCGTCGCCGTGCACGCGCACCTCGCTCGCGAAGTCCAGCACCCCGGTGGGCAGTCCGGTCAGGCCGCGCCCGAACGCGTCCAGCGAGAACGCCACGATCGCGTCCGCACCGGCCGCCAGCGCGGTGTCCAGCCGCGCGGCGTCGGCCAGCACCAGGTCCGCCGTGGCCGGGTCGCCGACCAGCTCGGCGCCGCAGGACCACACCGCCAGCAGCGCGGCCGCCGTCTGCCAGTGCGCGGGGAGCAGCACCGACACCCGGCTGCCGGGTTCGACGTCGCACTCGTCGCGCAGCAGGTTCGCCGCCTTCGCCGTCCAGTTCGCGGCGGTGGTGCCGGACAGCTCCATCCGCTCGCCGGTGGCGTCGTCGTAGTGGGTGAACAGCGGGCGCGCGGCGGCGGTGCCGAGCGCCGGGCCGAGCAGGGCGTCGGTGAGGTACAGGCCGGAGCCGAAGACGGTGGTCATCGTCCGCCGACGCTACCCAGCGCCGGTCGTCAGTCGATGCAGGGCACCCCGCCGGCCGAGATCGGCGGGGTGGCGGGCGCGGGTGCGGGGGAGGGGCCGGAGCCGGAGCCGCCGGTCTGCGCGGCGCCCGCGGACGACGAGGTGCCCGCGCCGGAGTAGTCGGCGCCGATCAGCACCTGTACCCGGCCCTGGCCGACGGCGTCGGACTGCTCGACCCCGATCCCGCCGAGCGCGCCGGCGACCCGCCGCGCCCCGGCGTCGCCGTCGGCCTGGCTGTAGCGGACGACCGAGGTGGTCCGTTCCGGCGCGTTGCCGATCTCGCCGGGGGTGATCCCGTTCTGCCCGAGCACGCCGGCGACCCGGGCGGCGAGACCGGTGGTGCCGGAGCCGTTCGCGACGTCGGCGACGACCGGTGCGGGTGCCGGTGCGGGCTCGGCCTCCGGCTCGGGTTCCGGCGCGGGCTCGGTGTGCCGGGCGACGAACTCCTGCACGTCCTGCGGGTCGACGACCAGCACGTCGCCGCTGCCGGTGTTGCGCGGGCCGCCGGTCGGGATGGTCAGGAAGTCCATCTGCCCGGCCGCGATCTGGGAGGCCTCCTCGGCGAACCCGAGGATGTCCCAGCCGCTGTCGATGACCACGGACCTGTGCACGACGTCGATCAGCGCGCCCAGCTTCGTCGGGTCGGCGAGCGTGCCCGAGGACAGCACCTTGTTCGCCACCGCGGCCAGGAACACCTGCTGCCGGGTGATCCGGGACAGGTCGCCGCCGGCCAGGCCGTGCCGCTGCCGGACGAAGGCCAGCGCGTCGGCGCCGGAGATGGTCTGCGGCCCGGCCGGCAGGTCGATCCCGGAGAACGCGTCCCGGGCCGGGGCCTTGAGGCAGACCTCGACACCGCCGATGGCCTGGGTGAGGTTGTAGAAGCCGAGCAGGTTGACCTCGGCGTAGTGGTCGATGCCGAGCCCGGTCAGGTCCTGCACGGCGCCGATCAGGGCCTGCCGCCCGGCCTGGGAGGACTCCTCGTCGACCTGCTTCGGGTCGGCCATGCCCTCCTCGACCAGGCGGGCCGCGGCCTGCGCCTTGGTCTGCGGGTAGGCCGCGTTGATCTTGTTGCGGCCGAGGCCCGGGATCCGCACCTCGGAGTCGCGCGGCACCGAGAACGCGGTGGCCCCGCCGCCGTCCGCCGGGACGTGCACGACGATGATCGTGTCCGAGTTGAGCACGCCGTCCTCGGCGCCGCTGCGCAGCTCGGCCAGCACCTCGGCGGGCAGCGGATCGCCCTGCGCGTCGGTGCGGCTGTCGACCCCGACCAGCAGGATGTTCCGCTCGCCGCCGGCCGAGCCGCCGAAGATCACGTTGGTGGTGGTGATGCCGCCGGTGACGTCCCGGTAGAGCGTCCACACCGCGCCGGTCAGCAGCAGGGTGAGCACCGACATCGCGGCGACGCCCACCTGGAACCGGTACAACCAGCGCCGGCCGGTGGACGGCCGGGCGGGCGGGCGGCGATCGGCCGGACGGGCGGACGACGGCGGGTACGGACGGACACGGGGCCGGCGGGGGTCGCTCATGCCCGCCTCCCCTCACGTCGGTCCGGGCTGCCGATCGGGTTCAGGGTGCAGCATCGGGGCCCTTCCCGGGGGCCGTACCGGCATGCGTGTCGGCCCGGTCGCCCGGATGCTTGATCCGGCACGGACTTGAGGGTGACGTTGCGGCGCACCGCGTCGTCGCTGATCGGACGGCCGGGGACGGTTCGGGAGGGGATATCCCCAGTGCTGCGGTCGTCACCGGGTGTGACGTTCGCGGCGCGATCGTGACGCCGCCCGGGCGGCGGTGGCCCGGCCTCGCTAGCGTGCCCGGTGTGCAGCCATCCGTGCGGACCTACGGCGACCGGGTCGCCGTCGTCACCGTGACCTACTCCCCGGGACGCACCCTGGACGCCTTCCTGGACTCGCTGGCCGGGGCGACCGGCCGGTCCGGCGTGCCGGTGGTCCTGGCCGACAACGGCTCGGTCGACGGCGCCCCGGAGCGGGCCGCCCGGGAGCGGGACGGGGTGCGGTTCCTGCCGATCGGCGAGAACGTCGGCTACGGGGCCGCGGCCAACCGCGGGGTCGCCGGGCTGGACGACTCCTACGGCTGGGTGGTCGTCGCCAACCCGGACCTGGAGTGGGCCCCCGGCTCGCTGGACGCGCTGCTCGACGCCGGTGCGCGGCATCCGCGCGCCGGCGCGCTCGGCCCGCTGATCCGCGAGCCCTCCGGCGAGGTCTACCCGTCGGCGCGCGAGGTCCCGTCGCTGCTCGCCGGTGCCGGGCACGCCGCGCTCGGGCCGGTGTGGCCGGGGAACCCGTGGACCACGGCCTACCGGCGGTCCCGCGAGGACCTCACCGAGCGGCCGGCCGGCTGGCTGTCCGGGTCCTGCCTGCTGCTGCGGCGGACCGCGTTCGACTCGGTCGACGGCTTCGACCCGCGCTACTTCATGTACTTCGAGGACGTGGACCTCGGCCGCCGGCTCACGCTCGCCGGCTGGCAGAACGTCTACGTACCCTCGGCCGAGGTGACGCACGTCGGCGGCGTCTCCACCGGCAAGCCGGAGGTGTCGGCGCGGATGCTCGCCGAGCACCACCGCAGCGCCTACCGGTTCCTGGCGGACCGGCACCCGGGCCCGGCCCGGGCACCGCTGCGGGCCGCCGTCCGGGCCGGGCTCGCCGTCCGCTCGCGACTCGCGGCCCGCGCGGGCTGAGACCGGCTCACCGGAGCCGACCGAGAGCTGACGAGAGAACACCTGAGGGGGAACCGCGTTGCAGGACGTCGAGGCGGTCGTTCTGGTCGGGGGCAAGGGCACCCGGCTACGGCCACTGACCCTGTCGGCGCCCAAGCCGATGCTGCCCACCGCGGGGGTGCCGTTCCTGGCGCACCTGCTGTCCCGGATCCGCGAGGCGGGCATCCGGCGGGCGGTGCTGGGCACGAGCTACCTGGCCGAGACCTTCGAGGAACACTTCGGGGACGGCACCGCGCTGGGGCTCGACCTGACCTACGTGACCGAGACCGAGCCGCTGGGCACCGGCGGCGGGATCCGCAATGTCGCGCAGAAGCTCTCCGCCGAGCACGTCATGATCTTCAACGGGGACGTGCTGGCCGGCACCGACCTGCGGGCGGTGGCGGACACGCACCGCTCCTCGGGCGCCGACGTCACGCTGCACCTGGTCCGGGTGCAGAACCCGCGGGCGTTCGGCTGCGTGCCGACCGACCCGAGCGGCCGGGTCCTGAAGTTCCTGGAGAAGACCGAGGACCCGCCCACCGACCAGATCAACGCCGGTTGCTACGTGTTCCGGCGCGAGGTCATCGACACCATCCCCGAGGGGCGCCCGGTGTCGGTGGAGCGCGAGACGTTCCCGGACCTGCTGGCCTCCGGCGCGCACGTGCAGGGGCACGTCGACGTCGCCTACTGGCGGGACATGGGCACCCCCGGCGATCTGGTGCACGGCTCGGCGGACCTGGTCCGCGGCGTGGCGCCGTCGGCGGCGCTGCCCGGCCCGACCGGCGAGGCGATGATCCTCGACGGCGCCGAGGTGGCGTCCGACGCGCTGGTGTTCGGCGGATCGACGATCGGCCGCGGCGCCCGGATCGGGTCCGGCGCGAAGATCGAGGGCTCGATGCTGTTCGACGGCGCCGTGGTCGCCGCCGGGGCGGTCGTGGAGAACTCGGTGATCGGCGCCGGCGCCGTCGTCGAGGAGGGCGCCAGCGTGCGGGACACCGTGGTGGGCGACCGGGCGGTGATCGGCGCGCACTGCGAGCTGCGGCACAACCTGCGGATCTGGCCGGACGTGACGCTCCCGCCGCACGGGATCCGGTTCTCCCCCGACGTGTGAGCCCCGGCCGAGCCCCGGGGTGACGATGCGAGACCGCGAGTGGCACCCGCCGTACCCGCTCGACCTGTACGGGGTGCTGTCCCCGCTGCGCCGCGGCCGCGGTGACCCGACGTGGCGGACGGCGAGCGACGGCGCCGTCGTCTGGCGGGTGAGCACCACGCCGGACGGCCCGGCCACGGTGGCCTACCGGCGCCGGGCCGGCGGGCCGGTGCGGGCCACCGCCTGGGGGCCCGGCGCGGACTGGGAGATCGACCGGCTGCCGTCGCTGCTCGGCGGCGACGACGACCCGTCGGTGTTCGTCGCGCACCATCCGCTGGTCGCCGACGCGGTCCGGCGGATGCCCGGCCTGCGCCTGGGCTCGTCCGGCCGGGTGTGGGACGCGCTGCTGCCCGCGGTGCTGGAGCAGAAGGTGACCGGCACCGAGGCCCGGCGGTCGTTCCGCGAGCTGGCCCGGCGGTTCGGCGACCCGGCACCGGGCCCGGCCGGGGTGGTGCCGGACGGGATGCGGGTGCCGCCGACCCCGGAGCAGGTCCGGGCGATCCCGGACTGGGAGTGGCACCGCGCCGGGGTCGATCACGCGCGGCGCTCGGCGATCCTGCACGCCGCGGTCGTCGCGCACCGGCTGGAGGCGGCCGCCGGGCTGGGCGGGGAGCCCGGCCGGGTGCTGCTGCGCCGGGTCCGCGGGATCGGTGTCTGGACAGCCGCGGAGATCGCCCAGCGGGTGTGGGGCGATCCGGACGCGGTGAGCTTCGGCGACTTCCACATCCCGAACACGGTCGGCCACGCGCTGCTCGGCCACGACCTCGACGACGCGGGCCTGCTGGAGGTCCTGGCGCCCTACGCCGGGCAGCGCCAGCGGGCGGTCCGCTACATCGAGTCGTCGGGGTTCCGGCGGCCGCGGTTCGGCCCCAGGTTCTCCCCGCGCGACTACCGCACCCTGTGACCGCCGTAGGGTCGTTCCCGTGAAGGTCACCGTTCTGGTCGGAGGGGTCGGCGGGGCCCGCTTCCTGCAAGGCGTGAAGGCGGCGCTCGGCCTGCCCGCGACCGGGCCCGCGCCCGAGGGCCACCCGCACGAGATCGACGCGGTCGTCAACGTCGGCGACGACATCTGGCTGCACGGCCTGCGGGTCTGTCCGGACCTGGACACCTGCATGTACACCCTCGGCGGCGGCATCGACACCGGCAAGGGCTGGGGCCGTTCGGAGGAGACCTGGTCGGTCGCCGAGGAGCTCGCCGCGTACGGGGCCGACCCGACCTGGTTCGGGCTGGGCGACCGGGACGTCGCCACCCACCTGGTCCGCACCCGGATGCTGCGCGCCGGCTACCCGCTGTCCCAGGTCACCGAGGCGCTCTGCCACCGCTGGCAGCCCGGCGTGCGGCTGATCCCGGCCTCCGACGACCGGGTCGAGACCCACGTCGTCATCGACAACCCGGAGCCGGGCGACACCGACGACGCACCGCCGCAGGTCGCCGTGCACTTCCAGGAGTGGTGGATCCGGCACCGGGCCGCGCCGAAGGCGTACCGGTTCGCCTCGGTGGGCGCCGACCAGGCCGCGATCCAGCCGGACGCGCGGGCCGCGATCGCCGGGGCGGACGTCGTGCTGGTGGCGCCGTCGAACCCGGTGGTGAGCATCGGGACGATCGTGTCGGTCCCGGGTGTCCCGCAGGCGCTCGCGACGACCCCGGCGCCGATCGTCGGGCTGTCGCCGATCGTCGGCGGCCGCCCGGTGCGCGGGATGGCCGACGCCTGCCTGACCGCGATCGGCGTCGAGACCAGCGCCGAGGGCGTCGGGCGGCACTACGGCGGGCGCGGCGAGGGCGGCCTGCTCGACGGCTACCTGGTGCACACCGGCGACACCGCGACCGTGCCCGGCGCGACCGTCCGCGAGGTCCCGCTGCTGATGACCGACGTCGAGGCGACCGCGGAGATGGCCCGCGCCGCGTTCGAGGTGGCCGGTCGTGCCGTCTGAGCCGTTCCCCGATCACGCCTCGGCCGGGCTGGAGATCCGCCCGGTGCCCGGCCTGCCCGAGTTCCGTCCCGGCGACGACCTCACCGCGGTGCTCGCCGACGCGCTGGGCTGGCTGCGCGACGGCGACGTCGTCGTCGTCACCAGCAAGGTCTTCTCCAAGGTGGAGGGCAGGCTGGTCCCGGCCCCGGCCGACGAGGAGGAGCGCGACGCGCTGCGCCGCAGGCTGGTCGATCAGGAGACCGAGCGGGTGCTGGCCCGGCGCGGGAGGACGCTGATCGTCGCCGGGAAGCTCGGCATCGTGCAGGCCGCGGCCGGGATCGACGGGTCGAACGTGCGCCGCGACGAGCTGGCGCTGCTGCCCGCCGATCCGGACGCCTCGGCCGCCGCGCTGCGCGCCGGGCTGCGCGAGCGGCTCGGCGTGGACGTCGGCGTCGTCGTCACCGACACCCTGGGCCGGACCTGGCGGATCGGGCAGACCGACGTCGCGATCGGCTCGGCCGGCGTCCCGGTGCTGCACCGCTACGGCGGCGCCGTCGACGCCCAGGGCAACGACCTGCTGGTCACCGAGATCGCGCTGGCCGACGAGCTCGCCGCGGCCGCCGACCTGGTCAAGGGCAAGCTCGGCGCGGTGCCGGTGGCCGTCGTGCGCGGCATGACGGTGACCGACGACGGCTCGGTCGCCCGCGATCTCATCCGCCCGCTCGAGGACGACCTGTTCTCGCTGGGCACCGAGGAGGCGCTCGCCCTCGGCCGCCGCGAGGCGGTCCTGCTGCGCCGCAGCACCCGCGAGTTCGCCGACGAGCCGGTGGACGCCGCCGCGCTGCGCCGCGCCGTCGGCGTCGCGCTGACCGCGCCCGCC
The DNA here is from genome assembly GCF_039526905.1 of Pseudonocardia kongjuensis. Classification (NCBI taxonomy): domain Bacteria; kingdom Bacillati; phylum Actinomycetota; class Actinomycetes; order Pseudonocardiales; family Pseudonocardiaceae; genus Pseudonocardia; species Pseudonocardia kongjuensis. Next base: position 255,713 of record NZ_BAAAJK010000053.1, read on the forward strand.
CCGCACCACAGCACCCCGTTCCGGTTCGTGTGGCTGCGCGACCCCGGGCGCCGGTCCGCGGTGCTGGACGCGATGCGCGACCGCTGGCGGGCCGATCTGGCCGCCGACGGGCGCCCGGCCGACGAGATCGAGCGCCGGCTGGCCCGCGGCGACCTGCTGCGCCGGGCACCCGAGCTGGTGCTCGCCTTCCGCAGCGGCGAGGGCATGCACGACTACCCGGACCCGGCCCGCGCCGCCGCCGAGCGGGACATGTTCACCGTCGCCGGCGGCGCCGCGGTGCAGGCGCTGCTGGTGGCGCTGGCGGCCGAGGGGCTGGCGTCCTGCTGGGTCGGGTCGACGATCTTCGCGCCCGAGGTGGCCCGCTCGGCGCTGGGGCTGCCCGCGGACTGGGCGGCGCTCGGCGCGGTCGCGATCGGGGTCCCGGCGCAGCCGCTCGGCCCGCGCGCCCCGCGGGACACCGCCGAGCACCTGCTGGAGATGTAGCGATGGTGACAGCGGCGACGGCGGCCCGTGAGCTGACCGGCTGGGAGCCGCCGGACGAGGCGCAGCGGGCGCTGCGGTACGCGCTGCTGGCGTTCCTGGACGCCCGCCCGGACGACGCCTGCGACCGGTCCTGTGCCCCCGGGCACCTGACGGCGTCCGCCCTGCTGCTGGACGCGACGGGCGAGCACACGCTGCTGACCCTGCACCCGCGGGTGGGGCGCTGGATCCAGCTCGGCGGGCACTGCGAGCCGGGGGACGACTCGCTGCGCGCGGCGGCGCTGCGCGAGGCGACCGAGGAGTCCGGGATGGACGGGCTGGCGATCGGCGAGCAGCCGCTGCACATCGACGTCCATCCGGTCACCTGTTCGGGTGGTGTGCCCACCCGGCATCTGGACGTGCGCTACCTGGTGCGCGCCCCGGCCGGGGCCCGGCCGCGGATCAGCGACGAGTCGCTGGATCTGCGCTGGTGGCCGGTGGACGCGCTGCCCCCGGACAGCGACACGGTGCCGGCGATGGTCGCCGCCGCCGGGGGAGCGGCGGTCACAGGTTCCGCCAGAAGAACAGCGCGCTGAACCCCTGCCCGGCGAGCTGGGCGTCGCCACCGGCCAGCGCGTAGAGGATCTGGGTGCCGGTGAAGAACAGCGCGCTCACCCCCGGCACGAACAGCAGCACCCCGAGCAGCGCCAGCGGCGCCCACGGCCGCACCTTCTCGCCGAACCGCTGCGCGGGGGCCGACAGGTAGGGCTCGAGCGCGCCCCACCCGTCCAGGCCGGGGACCGGCAGCATGTTCAGCACGAACGCGACGACCTGGAACAGCGCCAGCGCGGAGAGCCCGGCGGCGACCGGGCGCGGCATCCCCGGGAACAGTGCGACGACGACGATCAGCAGGAAGCCGACGACCAGGTTCGCGGCCGGCCCGGCCAGCGAGACCCCGGTCCGCCAGGCCCGCGAGCGCAGCGCCCACTGGTTGATCCAGACCGCGCCGCCGGGCAGCGGCAGGCCGCCGATCAGCAGGATGATCAGCGGCAGCACCAGGGACAGCCCGGGATCGGTGTAGCGGCGGATGTCGAGGGTGAGATAGCCCTTCATCGCGACCGAGGTGTCGCCGCCCTTGTAGGCGGTGATGGCGTGCCCGAACTCGTGCAGGCACAGCGACACGACCCAGCCGGCCAGCACGATCACGAAGACGCCGGTGATCGCGAGCGCCTCGGACCCGGCCGGGACCGCGGCGGCCGCCAGCGCCACCCCGAACAGGGTGATGCCGACGAGAAGGAGGAACCACGGGCTGATACGGCGGGTCAGGGAAGGCACGTACCCATCCTCCCGAACCGATCAAACGGACGCGCGTGGGGCTTCACTCGTTCGGCAGAGCCGGCTTGCACAGAGCGAATGTCGGCGCTGTACTTACAGCGGTGTCATTCGCCGGTGCGTTGCGGGGAGGTGGGCGAGTGGACGACGTCGAGGGGTTCATGCGGATGCTGCGGCCGGCGGAAGCCGGGCCGGGGGCCGAGCAGCCGGTCGTGGAGGATCACGACCGGGTCGCGCAGGTTCTGGACCTGAAGGGGCTGCTGGACGAGGTACCCGGGGACGAGGTGCCCGACTGGCAGGAGCGTGCGCTCTGCGCCCAGACCGATCCGGAGGCGTTCTTCCCGGAGAAGGGCGGATCCACCCGGGAGGCGAAGCGGATCTGCTCCGGCTGCGAGGTCCGGGCCGAGTGCCTGGAGTACGCGCTGGCGCAGGACGAGCGCTTCGGGATCTGGGGCGGCCTGTCCGAGCGGGAACGACGGCGGCTGCGCCGAGCAGCCGTCTGAGCCGTACTGGCCCGGGTCACCGCGAGGTGCCCGGGCCGTCGTGCACCGGGGGCCCGGTCAGTTGCCGTCGACCGCGTCCGGCTCGATGTTGAGGTACTCCGCGACCTGCTCGACCAGCACCTCGTGCACCAGGTCGGCCAGGTCCTCGCCGTTGCGCGCGCGGGCCTCCAGCGGGCGGCGGTAGAGCACGATCCGGGCCCGGGTCGGGATCCCGGCCGGGTCCACCCCGGCCGGCACCAGGTGTGCCAGCGGGACGCCGACGTCGGCGAGCACCCCGGTGCCCCAGACCACCTCGTCGGGTGAGGTCCGGTCCACGCTCGGCACGTCGTCGACGGCCAGGTCGAGATCGGCCAGCTCCGGCCCCCAGCGGGCCTCGATCGGCTCCAGGGCCTCCAGCACCTTCGCGTCGAACCGTTCGGCCCGGGTGCGGAAGGCGGGCGTCGACACCGGATACATCAGTCCGCGCAGTCCCCGGCCGCGACGGTCCCGGCGGCGTGGGGTGCGGCGGAGCAGGCGGTGGGCGGTGGACACCGGTGCAGTCTAGGCCCCGCCGCGGCGGTCGCGGAGCGGTGACGGCCCGTCGGTGGAGCGCCGTACACCGAGCCGGGTGCGCGTCGCAGTGCGGCGGACGCGGGCGTACGGGCTATCGTCCCCCGTGTGTTGAGTGTGCGGAGATGTTCACGGACGGGCTGCACCGAGCTCGCCGTCGCCACGCTCACCTACGTCTACGCCGACTCCACCGCCGTCGTCGGGCCGCTGGCGACCCAGGCCGAACCGCACTCCTACGACCTGTGCACCGGGCACGCGCACAACCTGACCGCGCCGCGCGGCTGGGAGGTCGTCCGGTTCGAGGGCGAGTTCGCCCCGCCCCAGCACACCGGCGAGGACCTCACCGCGCTCGCCGACGCCGTCCGCGAGGCGGGCCGGGTGGACCGGCCGGTCGAGGTGGTGGCCCGGCCCGGCGGGACCGGCAGGCGGGGGCACCTGCGGGTGCTGCCGACCCCCGACGAGGACAGCGCGGACGGGTGAACGGCCTGAGATAGGGTCAGTCGTCGTGCCCGACCTCTCGGCGATCGTGAAGGCCTACGACATCCGCGGTGTCGTCGGCGAGCAGCTCGACGAACCGGCCGCGCGCGCCCTCGGCGCGGCGACCGCTCGGCTGGTCGCTGCGGACCGGCCGGCCCCCTCCGCGGTGGTCGTCGGCCGGGACATGCGGGACAGCTCACCCGCGCTGGCGGCCGCGTTCGCCGACGGGGTGACCGGTCAGGGTCTCGACGTCGTCGACATCGGGCTGGCCAGCACCGACATGCTGTACTTCGCCTCCGGCTCGCTGGACCTGCCGGGCGCCATGTTCACCGCCAGCCACAATCCGGCCCGCTACAACGGCATCAAGCTCTGCCGGGCGGGTGCGGTGCCGATCGGGCAGGACAGCGGGCTCACCACCATCCGGGACGACGCCGGCCGGCTGCTCGCCGACGGGATCGTGCCGGTCGCGGCCACCGGCACCGTCCGCACCGGGGACATGCTCGCCGGCTACGCGGCGTACCTGCGCTCGCTGGTCGACCTGTCCTCGCTGGACGCGGGCCCGGAGCTGACCGTGGTCGTCGACGCGGGCAACGGGATGGGCGGGCACACCGTCCCGACCGTGTTCGACGGGCTGAACGTGCGGGTGGTGCCGCTGTACTTCGAGCTCGACGGCACCTTCCCGAACCACGAGGCGAACCCGCTGGAGCCGGCGAACCTGGTCGACCTGCAGAAGCTCGTCGTCGCCGAGGGCGCCGACCTGGGCCTGGCCTTCGACGGCGACGCCGACCGCTGCTTCGCCGTCGACGAGCGCGGCGACGCGATCAGCCCGAGCGCCATCACCGGCCTGGTCGCGGTCCGCGAGCTGGGCCGGGCGCGGGACGCCGGCGAGCCGTCCGCCGCCGTCATCCACAACCTGATCACCTCGCGGGCCGTCCCCGAGCTGGTCGCCGAGCACGGCGGCCGGCCGGTCCGGACCCGGGTCGGCCACTCGTTCATCAAGCAGACGATGGCCGAGACCGGCGCGGTGTTCGGCGGCGAGCACTCGGCGCACTACTACTTCCGGGACTTCTGGAAGGCCGACTCCGGGATGCTCGCCGCGCTGCACCTGCTGGCCGCGCTCGGCGAGCACCGGCGCGCGCAGCCGGGCGGCACGCTGTCCGGCCTGATGACCGCCTACGAGCGCTACGCCGCCTCCGGCGAGATCAACTCGACGGTCGCCGACCAGGCGGCGAAGGTGGCCGAGATCGAGGCGGTCTACGGTCCGCGGCCGGGGGTGGCGCTCGACCGGCTGGACGGCCTGACCGTGACGCTGCCGGACGGCTCGTGGTTCAACCTGCGGGCCTCGAACACCGAGCCGCTGCTGCGGCTGAACGTGGAGGCGCCGGACGACGCGGCGGTCCGCAGCCTGGTCGACGAGGTGCTGGCGGTCGTCCGCGCCTGAGGTGCCGCGCACCCCGGGTGACCGCCGCAGCGGGCGCCGGTACCCGGTCGGCCCCCGCGCGGTGCCGACCCGTGGTGGCAGCATCGACTCCAGACATGACGACGAGGAGAACCGTGGCCGTACAGCTCGACCCCCAGCTGCTCGAGATCCTGGCCTGCCCGTGTGACGCGCACGCCCCACTGCGTCCCGGCACCGCGGGCGAGCCGGGCGCGGACGCGCTGACCTGTGTGTCCTGCGGCCGCTCGTTCCCGGTCACCGACCAGATCCCGGTGCTGCTGCTGGACGAGGCCCTCCCGGGGACCGGTCCGGCGAGGGACGACGGGTGAACGGCGTGCTCGACGACACCCTGCTGGCCGACCCGGGCGAGCTGATGGCCCGGGACACGACCGGCGTGCTGCGGGCCGCCGCGACGGCGGGGGCGCAGGTCCGGTCCGCGGTGCACGCCTGCGACGAGGCCGGTCTGGCCCGGCTGCGCGGGCACCGGCCGCGGGCGCTGGTGCTGCTGCGCAGGCCCGGCGTGTCCGGGGCGGTCGCCGACCTCGTGACCGCGCTGCTCGGTGACCGCTGCCCGGTCCCGGTGGTGCACGCCGCGGTGGTGCCGGGCTGGGTCGGGCCGCTGGACGTCGTCGTCGCGCACACCTCCGATCCGGCCGATGCCGAGCTGGCCGAGTCGATCGCGATCGCGGTCCGCCGCGGCGCCGAGGTGATCCTGTCGGCGCCGGACGCCGGGCCGGTCGCCCAGGCGGGTGCCGGGCGGGCCCGGCTGGTCGAGCCGCGGATCCCGCTGCCCGAGGGGCTCGGCTTCGCCCAGGCGCTCGCCGTCGTCCTGGTGACGGTCACCGAGCTGGAGCTGATCACGCCCGCCCCGGCCGCCGGGCTGGAGGCGCTGGCCGACGCGCTGGACGCCGAGGCCGAGCGGAACCAGCCGGGGCACGAGCCGTTCGTGAACCCGGCGAAGTCGCTGGCGCTGCGGCTGGCCGAGCGGACCCCGCTGCTGTGGGGGGTCGATCCGGCCGCCGCGGCCGTCGCCCGGCAGGGGGCGACCGCGCTGGCGGCGCACGCCGGCGTCGTCGCGCACGCCGCCGATCTCGGCCAGGCGGGCACGCTCGCCGGGCTGCGGGTGGCGGTGGACCTCGCCGAGCGTTCGGCCGGGGTGTTCCACGACCCGTTCGACGACGCCGATCCGGACCGGGACGCGGCCCCCGCCCCCCGGCTGGTGCTGCTGGGCACCGGCGAGGAGGACCCGCAGGCGGTCAGCCGCCGCACGCTCGGCCGGGAATGGCCGAACGCCGACGTCGCGCACCCGGTCGAGGAGGTGCCGCGGGGCACCCGCGACGCGGTCCTGCTGCGGGCCGCCGTGCTGGCGCTGCGCGTCGACATCGCCGCGGTCTACCTGGGCCTGGCCGGCCGGGCCGCGCTCGGCACCTGACACACCCGCGAACAGCTGACACCGGGAGACCCGTGGAACTGCTGGAGAACCCGATCCGGACCTACGCCTGGGGGTCGCGGACCGTCATCGCCGACCTGCTCGGCGAGCCGGTGCCGTCCCCGCACCCGCAGGCCGAGCTGTGGCTGGGCGCGCACCCGGCCGCGCCGTCGACGGTGGGCGGTCCCGCGGCGCGGCGCCCGCTGCACGAGCTCATCGGGCAGGACCCGGCGGCCGCACTCGGCCCGGGCCGGGAGCGGTGGTCCGGGCGGCTGCCGTTCCTGCTGAAGGTGCTCGCCGCCGAGGAGCCGCTGAGCCTGCAGGCGCACCCGAGCCTGGAACAGGCCCGGGAGGGCTGGGCCCGGGAGAACGCGGCGGGCATCGCGGTGGACGCGCCGAACCGCAACTACCGCGACGCCAACCACAAGCCGGAGCTGATCTGCGCGCTCTCCGAGTTCGTCGCGCTGGTCGGCTTCCGCGAGCCGTCCCGGACGGTCGAGCTGCTGCGCGCGCTCGACGTGCCCGAGCTGGCGTCCTACACCGAGCTGCTCGCCGGGCAGCCCTGCTCGGACGGGCTGCGCGCGCTGTTCACGACCTGGATCACGCTGCCGCAGTCGGTGCTCGACGGCCTGGTCCCCGCGCTGCAGGAGGGGGCGGTGCGGCTGCTGGGGGCCCGCACGGCCGACAGCGAGCGGTTCGCCGGGGAGGCGCGCACCCTGCTGGACCTCTCCGAGCGCTACCCGGACGACGCCGGCGTGCTGGCCGCGCTGCTGCTCAACCGGATCACCCTGCAGCCCGGCGAGGCGCTGTACCTGCCCGCCGGGAACCTGCACGCCTACCTCTCCGGCGCCGGCATCGAGCTGATGGCGAACTCGGACAACGTGCTGCGCGGCGGCCTGACCCCGAAGCACGTCGACGTCCCGGAGCTGCTGCGGGTGCTGGACTTCGCCGCGCCGCCGCCGCCGGTGCGCACCGCGCGGCCGGATCCGGGCACCGACGGCTGGTACCGCTACGACGTCGGGGCGGAGGAGTTCCTGCTGCGCCGCGCCGACACCGGCGGCCGGGACAAGCTCGACGTCCCGGGTGCCGGGGCGCGGATCCTGCTGTGCACCGCGGGGGCCGCCACGGTCGCCGCACACGGCGAGGAGGTGGAGCTGCCGCGGGGCGCGGCGGTGTACCTGGCCGCCGCCGACACCGGCGCCGTGCTCACCACCGGCGACGACGGCGCCACCGTGTTCCTGGCGGGCGACGGGCTCCAGCCCGGCGGGGAGCGGTCTCAGTAGGTGTTCGGCGCCCGGTGGTGCTCGAAGATCAGTGACGTCCGGGTGCCCGCGACCTCGGTCCAGGAGTTGAGCGCGCCGACCAGCTCGCGCAGCGCGACCGTGTCGGCGGTGGCGACCCGGATCATGTAGTCGTCGTCGCCCGCCAGGAAGTACACGTCGCGCACCGCGGGCAGCCGGGACGCCCGGGCGACGAACTCGTCGAGGCGGTCCCGCGCGTCGGCCTGCAGCCGCACCGAGATCATCGCCTGCAGCGGGTGGCCGGTGGCGGCCGGATCGACGTCGGCGTGGTAGCCGCGGATCACCCCGCGCTCGCGCAGCGCCCGGATCCGGCCGAGGCAGGTGGACGGCGCGATGCCCACCGCGGCGGCGAGCGCGTTGTTCGGCGCGCGGGCGTCGCTCTCCAGCAGCCGCAGCAGCGCGCGGTCGATGTCGTCGAGCCGAACGTCGTTCGGCCGGGCTGTTCGACGGAGGGACAGTCCTGAAGATTCTTCGCTCAACGTCGCTCCTTTGAGAATCTTCGTCGTGCTTGTTGGCAGCGTACCGCTTCTTCTTCACCATTGACCGTAGTCGAGGTGAGGAGCGAGACATGCGCGTCGCAGTGCCGAAGGAGACCAAGGACAACGAGTTCCGGGTCGCCCTGACCCCCGCCGGGGTGCACGAGCTGGTCCGGCGCGGGCACGAGGTCGTCGTCGAGCACGACGCCGGTGCCGGCTCCGCGATCGCCGACGCGGACTACAAGGAGGCCGGCGCGCAGATCCTGGCCGACACCGCCGAGGTGTGGGGCTCCGCCGAGCTGCTGCTCAAGGTGAAGGAGCCGATCGAGTCCGAGTACGGCTTCCTGCGGCCCGACCTCACGCTGTTCACCTACCTGCACCTGGCCGCGTCCCGGCCGTGCACCGACGCGCTGCTGGCCGGCGGCACCACCTCGATCGCCTACGAGACGGTGCGGACCGCCGACGGCAGGCTGCCGCTGCTCGCCCCGATGAGCGAGGTCGCCGGCCGGCTGGCGCCGCAGGCCGGCGCGTACCACCTGATGCGCTCGGCCGGTGGCCGCGGCGTGCTGATGGGTGGCGTCCCCGGCGCTCCCGGCGCCGACGTCGTCGTGCTGGGTGCCGGGGTCGCGGGCGCGAACGCGGTCGCCATCGCGGCCGGCATGCAGGCCCAGGTGACCGTGCTGGACATCGACGTCGACAAGCTCCGCGCGATCGACGAGCGCTACGCGGGCCGGGTCCGCACCGTCTACTCCACCGGTCTCGCCGTGCGCGAGGCCGTGACGAACGCCGATCTGGTCATCGGCGCGGTGCTGGTGCCGGGCGCCAAGGCGCCGACCCTGGTGCCGAACGAGCTGGTCGCGCAGATGCGCCCGGGTGCGGTGCTGGTCGACATCGCGATCGACCAGGGCGGGTGCTTCTCGGACTCGCGGCCGACCACGCACGCCGAGCCGACCTACCCGGTGCACGAGACCGTCTTCTACTGCGTCGCGAACATGCCGGGCGCGGTGCCGCACACCTCCACCCGGGCGCTGACCAACGCCACGCTGCCCTACCTGCTGCGGCTGGCCGACCAGGGCTGGGAGGCGGCCACGGCGGCCGATCCGGCGCTCGCCGCCGGTCTGTCCACGCACCGGGGCGAGCTGCTCTCGGCCGAGGTCGCCGAGGCGCACGGGCTGCCGCACCGCGCGAGCTGAGCCGCCGCCGCGGCCGTTCCCGCAGGTCACGGGGACAAAAGCGACATTCCACCGCGCAATCTCATTGTGACCTTAAATCTGGGCGCCGATGCGTGACGCAAGGCTGTCGGCGGTCGTAACTTCACCGCCCATGACGGTCACGAGCCGTGGTGGCGGGATCTTCCGCACCAAGACGGTCGAGCAGTCCATCCGGGACACCGACGAGCCGGACACCCGGCTCAAGAAGGATCTGGGGACGATCGACCTGATCGTCTTCGGTGTCGCGGTGGTGATCGGTGCCGGTATCTTCACCCTCGCCGCGAGCACCGCGGGCAACATCGCCGGGCCCGCGGTCTCGCTGTCGTTCGTGCTGGCCGCGGTCGCCTGCGGCCTCGCCGCGCTGTGCTACGCCGAGTTCGCCTCCACCGTGCCGGTCGCCGGCAGCGCCTACACGTTCTCCTACGCCACCTTCGGCGAGTTCCTCGCCTGGATCATCGGCTGGGACCTGGTGCTGGAGTTCGCGGTCGGCTCGGCCTACGTGTCGAAGGGCTGGTCGGAGTACCTGGCCCAGACGCTCGGCCTGTTCGGCGCCGACGTGTCGACGTCGTTCGACCTCGGCGGGTTCTTCTCCTTCGACTGGGGCGCCCTGCTGCTCGTCGTCGCGCTGGCGTTCCTGCTCTACCGCGGCACGAAGCTGTCCAGCCGGGTCAGCCTGGTGATCACCGCGATCAAGGTGCTGATCGTGCTGTTCGTGATCGTGCTCGGGCTGTTCTACGTCAACGCCGCCAACTACACCCCGTTCGTGCCGTCGCCGGAGGCCGGGACCACCGAGACCGGCACCGGCATCCAGCAGTCGCTGCTGTCCTTCTTCGGCGGCGCCTCGTCCAGCGTGTTCGGCGTCTACGGGGTGTTCGCCGCGGCCGCGATCGTCTTCTTCGCCTTCATCGGGTTCGACGCCGTCGCCACCACCGCGGAGGAGACGAAGAACCCGGCCAAGGCGCTCCCGCGGGGCATCCTGGGTTCGCTGGCCATCGTCACCGTGCTCTACGTCGCGGTCGCCCTGGTGATCACCGGGATGGTCCCGTACACCGAGCTCGCCACCCAGCCGGACGGCACCCGGGCCACCCTCGCCACCGCGTTCGCCTCGCTCGGTGTCGACTGGGCGGCGACGATCATCGCCCTGGGCGCCCTGCTCGGCCTCACCACCGTCGTCATGGTGCTGATGCTCGGGCAGATCCGGGTCATCTTCGCGATGTCCCGCGACGGCCTGCTGCCGACCGGTCTGGCGAAGACCAACAGCTTCGGCACCCCGGGCCGCGCCACCTGGCTGATCGGCACCGTGATCGCCCTGGTCGCGACCTTCTTCCCGGCCGACGACCTGGAGCAGATGGTCAACATCGGCACCCTGTTCGCGTTCGTGCTGGTCTCGATCGGCGTGGTCGTCCTGCGCCGGACCCGGCCGGACCTGCCGCGCGGCTTCCGCACGCCGCTGGTGCCGCTGGTGCCGATCCTGGCGGTGCTCGCCTGCGTGTGGCTGATGCTCAACCTGTCGGTGGAGACCTGGCTGCGGTTCGTGCTGTGGATGATCATCGGCGTGGTGATCTACTTCGCGTACTCGCGGAAGAACTCGGTGCTCGGCAGGCGCGAGCGCGGCGAGCTCCCGGCGCAGGCGCAGGCGCAGGCGCAGGCCGCCCCGGAGTAGCCCCGGGCCGGGCGCTACCGCTGTTCGGCGACTCCTCGTGACCGCCCGACAGCAGTACGCTCGCATCCCATGACCGTCCCACCGCCCGGTGATCCGGACAGCCCCGCGGTCTGTCTCGACGTCGGCTCGTCCTGGACGAAGGCGGTGCTGGTGCTGCCGGACGGCACCCCGGCCGGCTTCGCCGAGCACCCGACCACCCCCGACGTGGACGAGGGCGTCGACGCCGCGGTCGCCGCCGCGGCGGCCTCGGCGGGCCGCGCCGGCGGCCCCACCCCGCCGGTGCTGGCCTGCTCCTCGGCGGGCGGGCCGCTGCGGCTCGCCGTGGTCGGCGCGGAACGGCTCACCACGGTCGAGGCCGGGCACCGGGTCTGCCGGTCCGCGGGCGCCCGGGTGGTCGGCGTGCACACCGGGCCGCTGGAGGGCCGTGCGGTGCGCGAGCTCGCCGCCCAGGAGCCCGGCGCGGTGCTGCTGCTCGGCGGGCCGGACGGCGAGGACCCCGGCGTGCTCCTGCACAACGCCGGCCGGCTGGCCCGCACCCGGGGCCGGTGGTCGGTGCTGCTCGCCGTCGATGCCTCGGCCCGGGCGGACGCGCTGGAGCTGCTGCGGGCCGGTGGGCGCACTGTGCGGTCCTGCCCGAACCCGACACCGCGGCCGGGCGAGATCGTGCCCGGCCCGGTCCGTGACGCGGTCGCCGAGCTGTACGCCCGGCAGGCCCCCGGCGCGCGGCCGCGCCGCCCGGGGGAGCGGGCCCGCACCCGGACGCCGGTCGCCGTCGCCGACGGTGCGCGGGCGCTGGCCCGGCTGACCGGGACCGGGGTGCTGGTGGTCGACGTCGGGTCGGCGACCACCGGCGTGCACGGCTGCGTGCCGGACGGCGGCGGGTTCCCCGCCGAGGCGGTGATGACGGTCGAGGGGGACCTCGGCGTCCGCGACGGTGCCGCAGGCGTCCTGGTCGAGGGCCAGACCGAGGGGCTGGTCGATCCGGTGGAGGCGGACCTGCTCGGGCCGGCCGTCGCCGCGCTCGCCACCTCGGGCGCCGCGGTCCCGGCCGACCGCGGTGCCGCGGCGGAGGACCGGCGGCTCGCGGCCGTCGCCGCCGTCGTCGCGCTGCGCAGGCACCTGCGGCACACCGGCCGGATCGATCCGGCGGGCCCGGGCGGCCGTGATATCGGTCTCGTCGTCCTGACCGGCGGGGTGTTCCGGCAGCGGGACCCGGCGGGGCTCGCCGCGGTGGCCGCGACGGTGCGTCGTGATCCCGCGCTGATGACCGCTCTCGCGCAGGTCGACGTCGAGGTCGACAGCGAGTCCGTGCTGGCCCCGGCCGGTCTGCTGGCCGCGCACGGACGCGAGCGGGCGGCGGGTGTGCTGCTCGCCGAGCGGCTGCTGGGATGATCGTCACCGGCGCCCGGAGCGGTTGACACCCACCGGGCGCCTGGGAACGATGGAGCCCGCGAGAGAGTCGGGCGCCGAGAGGCGCTGCAGCGGTGAACCGCTCGGCTGCGCGAGCAGCGGGCACGATCCGCCACGCTCGGGCCCGACCCGCCACGGACGAGGAAAGGGCGCCTGTCTCCGACGAGGAGGGAGGGCCGACGTGACCCGTCCTGGGCCCGTTCGCCCATCCTTCCTGCGCGGAGCGCCCACCCGTCCGGTTCCGCGGCCGGTCACCCCCGGCCGTACGGATGAGTTCGACCCGATCGCCCGAGGAGGCGCACCCACCCCATGACCGCATCCCAGACCACCGGCCACCCCAAGCTGCAGACCGTGAACGGCCTCGACTTCGCCATCGCCGACATCAACGGCCACGAGGCGGGCCGCAAGGACATCCGGCTGGCCGAGAACGAGATGCCGGGCCTGATGGACCTGCGCCGCGAGTACGCCGAGGCCAAGCCGCTGCACGGCGCCCGGATCGCGGGATCGCTGCACATGACCACGCAGACCGCGGTGCTGATCGAGACGCTGGTCAGCCTGGGTGCCGACGTGCGCTGGGTGTCCTGCAACATCTTCTCCACCCAGGACGACTCGGCCGCCGCGACCGTGGTCGGCCCGCACGGCACCCCGGAGAACCCGCAGGGCGTCCCGGTGTTCGCCTGGAAGGGCGAGACGCTCGAGGACTACTGGTGGTGCACCGAGCAGCTGTTCAAGTTCCGCGACGAGAACGGCGACGTCGTGGGCCCGAACATGATCCTCGACGACGGCGGTGACGCCACGCTGCTGGTGCACAAGGGCGTCGAGTTCGAGCAGACCGGCGTGGTGCCGACCTTCGACGACGACGACCTGACCGTCTCCGACGAGGAGCGCGTCGTGTTCGACACCCTGCGCCGCAGCCTCGCCGAGGACCCGAAGCGCTGGACCACGATCAACTCCGACATCCGCGGTGTCACCGAGGAGACCACGACCGGGGTCAACCGGCTCTACCAGCTCGCCGAGCAGGGCAAGCTGCTGTTCCCGGCGATCAACGTCAACGACTCGGTCACCAAGTCGAAGTTCGACAACAAGTACGGCATCCGGCACTCGCTGCTGGACGGCCTGAACCGCGCCACCGACGTCCTGATCGGCGGCAAGGTCGCGGTCGTGGCCGGCTACGGCGACGTCGGCAAGGGCTGCGCCGAGGCGCTCGCCGGCCAGGGCGCGCGGGTGATCGTGTCCGAGATCGACCCGATCTGCGCGCTGCAGGCGCTGCTCGAGGGCTTCCAGGTGGCCCGGGTGGAGGACGTCATCCACACCGCCGACGTGGTGGTCACCACGACCGGCAACAAGGACATCATCACCACCGACCTGATGCAGAAGATGAAGCACCAGGCGATCCTGTGCAACGTCGGCCACTTCGACAACGAGATCGACATGGCCGGCCTGGCCCGGATCCCGGGCATCAACAAGATCAACATCAAGCCGCAGGTCGACGAGTGGGTCTTCCCGGACGGGCACACCATCCTGGTGCTCTCCGAGGGCCGCCTGATGAACCTGGGCAACGCGACGGGGCACCCGTCGTTCGTCATGTCGAACTCCTTCGCGAACCAGACGATCGCCCAGATCGAGCTGTTCACCAAGCACGAGGAGTACAACAAGGACGTCTACCGGCTGCCGAAGCACCTCGACGAGAAGGTCGCGAAGGTGCACGTGCTGGCGCTGGGCGGGGAGCTGACGAAGCTGTCCAAGGACCAGGCCGAGTACATCGGCGTCGACGTCGAGGGCCCGTACAAGCCGGAGCACTACCGCTACTGAGCAGGTCCGCTCTCCCGACCGGCGGCGCGGTGGCCTCGACGGCCATCGCGCCGCCGGCGCGTGTACAGGATCGGTGACGATGATCGAGATCGGTTCCGGGGACGGCTGGGTGCACTGCGCCGCGGGCCACCGGCACTGGGGCCTGTTCGGCGCGGCGGGCCTGCTCGTCCGGCACCGCGACGACACCGACCCGCCCGGCGTGGACCGGGTGCTGCTGCAGCACCGCGCGTCCTGGAGCCACCACGGCGACACCTGGGGGATCCCCGGCGGCGCCCGGGACCGCGGCGAGCCCGCCCGGGCGGCCGCGCTGCGCGAGGCCGCCGAGGAGAGCTCGCTGGACACCGCGGCGGTGCGGCTGCTCGACGAGTTCGTCGACGACCACGGCGGCTGGAGCTACACGACCGTCGTGGTCCGGGCGCCGTCCGCGCCGCCGGTGGCGGTGCGCGGGCGGGAGAGCACCGAGCTGCGCTGGGTGCGCACCGACCGGTTCGACGAGCTGGCCCTGCACCCCGGCTTCGCGACGAGCTGGCCGCGGGTCCGGCTGCTCGGCACCGGTTAGGCTCTGCGCCCGTGGGACGGCTGGTGGTCATCGAGGGACTCGACGGTGCCGGCAAGCGCACCCTCGCCGCGCGGCTGACCGCCGAGCTGGTCGCGGCCGGTGCGTCCGTCCGCACCACCGCCTTCCCCCGCTACGACGACGACGTGCACGCCGAGCTGGCCCGCGACGCGCTCTACGGCCGGATGGGCGACCTGGCGTCGTCGGTGCACGCGATGGCGGTGCTCTTCGCGCTCGACCGGCGCGCCGCCGCCCCCGGGCTGCGCGCCGACCTCGACGCGCACGACGTGCTGCTGGTCGACCGGTACGTCGCCTCGAACGCCGCCTACAACGCCGCCCGGCTGGGGCAGGACGCCGCCGGCGAGATCGTCGGCTGGGTGCGCGAGCTGGAGGTGCAGCGGTTCGGCATCCCGGTGCCCGACCACCAGCTGCTGCTCGCCCCGCCGCGCGAGGTTGCCGCCGGGCGGGCCCGCGCCCGGGAGCTCGCCGAGCCGGGACGGGCGCGGGACGCCTACGAGAGCGACGACGGGCTGCAGGCCCGCACCGACGCGGTCTACCGGCAGCTCGCCGCCGCGAGCTGGCTGAGCCCGTGGACGGTCGTGGGAGCCGACGGCGCTGCCGGGGTCGCCGCGCTGGCCCGGCAGGTGCTCGCCGGCCGCGGGTAGGGCCCTCCCCGGTCGCCCTCCGGAGCCGGGGTGGGATATTGGGACGCATGAAGTCGCGCGTGCTGGTGGTCGACGACGACCCGGCCCTGGCCGAGATGCTCACCATCGTGCTGCGGGGCGAGGGGTTCGAGACCGCGGTCGTCTCCGACGGCACCCGGGCGCTGCCCGCCGTCCGGGACTCGCAACCGGACGTGATCCTGCTCGACCTGATGCTGCCGGGCATGAACGGCATCGACGTCTGCCGGGCCATCCGGGCGGAGTTCGGCATCCCGATCGTGATGCTCACCGCCAAGAGCGACACGGTCGACGTCGTGCTGGGGCTGGAGTCGGGTGCCGACGACTACGTCATCAAGCCGTTCAAGCCCAAGGAGCTCGTCGCCCGGATCCGGGCCCGGGTGCGGCGCAACGAGTCCGAGCCCGCCGAGCAGCTGTCCATCGGCGAGATCGACATCGACGTGCCCGCGCACCAGGTGACCCGGGCCGGCCGGCCGATCGCGCTCACCCCGCTGGAGTTCGACCTGCTGGTCGCGCTCGCCCGCAAGCCGCGCCAGGTGTTCACCCGCGAGGTCCTGCTCGAGCAGGTCTGGGGCTACCGGCACGCCGCCGACACCCGGCTGGTGAACGTGCACGTGCAGCGGCTGCGGTCCAAGGTGGAGCGTGACCCGGAGCGCCCCGAGGTGGTCCTGACCGTCCGTGGGGTGGGGTACAAGGCCGGGCCGCCGTGATGGCGGAGCCGGTGCGCCCGCGATGAGCCGGCTCGGGATCCGGCGCCGGCTCGGCCGGCTGCCGGGCGTCGGGCGCCTGGTCCGGGGGCTCGCCCCGCTGCGGGCCCAGGCGCACGAGCTCGGCGCGCTGGTCGCCGCGTCCTGGCGGCGGTCGCTGCAGCTGCGGGTCGTGGTGTCGACGCTCGCGCTGTCCTCGGCGGTGGTGCTGGTGCTGGGGCTGGTGCTGCAGAGCGAGATCGCCGAGCGGCTGCTGCAGAGCAAGGTCAAGGGTGCGCTCATCCAGGCCGAGACCGGCCGGGTGGTGCTCGAGGGCGAGCTCTCCGGTGTCGACCCGGACCGGGAGGGCGCGCAGGAGATCCTCAACGCGGCGCTGCAGCGGCTGACCAACACCGAGGACGCCTCGCCCGGCACGTCCACCGCCGGTGAGTTCCGGGCGGCCCTGACCAGCGGGATCGGCAACGGGCCCGAGGTCTCCTCCGGCCCGGTGGACGAGGTCACCCCGGAGCAGCGGGCCACCGTCGCCGAGGGCGGCGTGAGCCGCCAGTACACGACCGTCGACGGCGTGCCGACCCTGGTGATCGGGCAGCCGGTCTCCACCGCGGGCCGTGACCTGCAGTTCTATCTGCTCTTCCCGCTGGAGGGGGAGCGGCTGACGCTCAACCTGGTGCAGAGCACGCTGATCGTGGGCGGGCTGGTGCTGCTGGTGCTGCTCGCGGCGATCGCCAGCCTCGTGACGAGGCAGGTGGTGCGGCCGATCCGGGAGGCCGCCGACGTGGCGGAGCGGTTCGCGGGCGGCCATCTCGACGAGCGGATGGCCGCGCGGGGTGAGGACGAGGTGGCGCGGCTCGCCGAGTCCTACAACGAGATGGCGGGCAGCCTCGCCGCCCAGATCGCGCAGCTGGAGGAGTTCGGTGCGCTGCAGCGCCGGTTCACCTCGGACGTGAGCCACGAGCTGCGCACCCCGCTGACCACGGTCCGGATGGCCGCCGACGTGCTCTACGCCTCCCGCGACGAGCTGCTCCCGGCCCTGCGCCGCAGCTCCGAGCTGCTGGTGACCGAGCTGGACCGGTTCGAGGAGCTGCTCGCCGACCTGCTGGAGATCTCCCGGCTGGACGCCGGCGTCGCCGAGCTGGGCGCCGAGCAGATCGACCTGTCCGCGGTGGTGCGGCGCGCCGTCGGCGCCGTCCGTGGCCTGGCCGCCGACGCCGGCACCGAGCTGGTGCTCGACCTGCCGTCCGGCGAGTACGTCGAGGCCGATCCGCGGCGGGTCGAGCGCATCGTGCGGAACCTGGTGGCGAACGCGATCGACCACGGCGAGGGCATGCCGGTGGAGGTGACGATGGCGGGCGACCCCGCGTCGGTGGCGGTGCTGGTGCGCGACCACGGCGTCGGCCTGCGGCCCGGCGAGGCGGACCTGGTGTTCAACCGGTTCTGGCGGGCCGAGGAGTCCCGGGCGCGGCGCAGCGGCGGCACCGGCCTGGGCCTGTCGATCAGCATCGAGGACGCCCGGCTGCACGGCGGCTGGCTGCAGGCGTGGGGCGAGCCCGGCAACGGATCGGCCTTCCGGCTGACCCTGCCCCGCCTCGTGGGCGGTCACATCTCCGCCTCTCCGCTGCCGCTCGGCCCGCCGTCGGGTGACGACGACACCGAGCACCGCCGGGACGGCCGCCCCGGCACCTCGGTGCCGACCCCGCCCCGCGGCGTCGTCAGCCGCCGCGAGGAGACCCGGCCGGCGCGCGAGGACGAGGTCCGCGCGCTGCGCGCCGACGAGCCCGCCCCGGTGCTGCCCGCGGAACGGGCGATCACCGACCCGGGGGTGCAGCGGTGAGCGGGGTGCTGCACCGGTTCGCCGGCGGGCTGGGGATGCTCCTCTGCCTGGTCGTGCTCGCGGGATGTGCGAGCGTGCCCGACCACTCCTCGGTGCAGGTGCTGCGGCAGACCGGGGACACCGGGGCGGCCGTGCCGGACGGCCCGATCGAGGACGCCGACCCGCTCGGCCTGGTCCGCGAGTTCGTCTACGCCTCCGGGCGGCCGGACGACCGGCACGCCTCCGCCCGCCGCTACCTCGCCGCCTCGGCCGCCGACTGGGACGACGGCGCCTCGCTGACCGTGCTCACCGAGCGCTTCGACACCGTGTTCGCACCGGACAGCGCCGAGCACGGCGAGGACCGGGCGGTGGTGCGGCTGCGCGGTACCCGGCTCGGCACGGTCAGCCCCTCGGGTGCGTTCGAGACGGCCACCGGACCCGTCGAGATCGACATCGGGGTCGTCCGGCAGGAGGACCACTGGCGGATCGACCGGCCCCCGCCGGGGGTCATGGTCCGGCTGTCGGACTTCCGGACGAACTACCGCTCGCTGCGCGCGTGGTTCGCCGATCCGCAGCGCGGCACGCTGATGTCCGATACCCATTACATCCCCAGTACCCGGCCGATCCAGCTGGCCTCCCGCGCGACCGAGGTGCTGCTCGGCGGGCCCTCGGCGGGGCTGGCCGGTGCGGCCGTGACGATGTTCCCGGCGACCGCCCGTCTGCGCTCGGCCGTCGCCGAGTCGCCGGACGGGGTGAGCGTCGTCGATCTGACCGGTGTGTCCGGGCTGTCGGTGGCCGACCGCCGGCTGCTCGCCGCCCAGGTCGCCCTCACCCTGGCCGAGGTCAGCGTGCCGCGGGTGCGGGTGCTCTCCGACGGCGAGCCGCTGCTGCCCGAGCAGCCCGAGATCACCCGGGACGACGTCGCCGGCCTGGTGGCCGCGCCCGACCGGCTCCCGGCGTTCCCGCTGGTGGTCGACGGCGGACGGGTCCGGCAGCTGGCCGACGGCGGCCAGGACACCCCGGTACCGGGACAGGCGGGCAACGGCTCGTTCGACGTGGTCGAGGCGGCCGCCTCGGCGCGCGGTGACGGGATCGCCGTCGTCTCCCGGGAGGAGACCGGGACGCACCGGCTGCTGACCGGCCCGATGGAGGGTGAGCTGACCGCGACCCCGGTCTCCGGTGCCGAGGTGACCTCGCTCAGCTGGAACGGCGCCGGCGACGAGATCTGGGCGGTCGCCGACGGCCGGCTGCGCCGGGTGCTGGTCCCGGCGACCGGGCCGCCCGCCGAGGCGCCGCTGGACACCCGGCGGCTGGACGGGCTCGGCGAGATCGCCGACGTGGCGCACTCCCGGGAGGGCGGCCGGATCGCGGTCGTCGCGGGCGGCACGGCCCTGGTCGGCCCGGTGGTGCCCGGTGAGGGCGGCGAGGCCGCGATCGGGCCGCTGCGCGAGCTGCGCCCGAACGAGCTGCAGGACGTCGTCGCCGTGGACTGGCGGTCGAGCGAGCAGCTCGCCGTGGCGGCCGACTCCGACCGCCCGGTCGCACTCGTGACGATCGACGGCCTGACGCTGGACCCGGTACCGGGCACCAACCTCACCTCCCCGTTGCGTGCGGTGGCCGCCGCTCCCGGACGGCCGATCTACGTCACCGACCGGACCGGCCTGTGGAGCTACACCGGCGGTGACCTCGACGCGTGGCGGCAGACGGTGGGTGCCTCCACCGCTGCCCGGCCCTTCTACCCGGGCTGAACCGGCGCCGGGGACCAGCCTGCACCGGCGGGCGGCCGGTGACCGGGCCGGTTCGCCGCCTGTGGACAGATCCGGCACGTGTGGACAACTCCGGGCTCCGGGGCCCGGTCCGGGGCTCCCGGCGGCCGGCGTCGGGCAGCATCCCCGGCATGACCGCTCCGGCCCTCTCACCCCTGGCGTCGCTGCTCGACCTGCTGTTCCCGCGGACCTGCGGTGGCTGCGGTGCCGGGCCGCCCGGCAGCGGCGGCTGGTGCCCGTGGTGCGCGGAGAGCACCGCGGGCCCGTGGTCGGTCGGCGTGCCCGGCGCCGGCCGGGTCGCCGTGGCCGGGCGCTACCGCGGGCCGCTGCGCCGCGCGGTGCTGGCCTACAAGGAGCGCGGCCGCCGCGATCTCGCGGCGGACCTGGCCGGGTTGCTGGTGGCCCCGCTCGCGGTCGTGCTGCCGGTGGCGGCCGGGCGGGCGCCACCCCGCATCCGGCTGGTGCCCGTCCCGTCCCGCCCGGCGGCGGCCCGGGCCCGCGGCGGCGACCACGTGCTGCGGCTGTGCCGGGCGCTGGAGCCACGGCTCGCGGCCGCCGGCCTGCCGGCGAGCACCGCGCCGCTGCTCGCGCTCGACCGCCGCGCCCGGGACTCGGTCGGCCTGGACGGGGCGGCCCGGGCGGCGAACCTGGCCGCCGCGCTGTACCCGGCCGGCCGCGGGCGGGCCGGCCGCGGGCGGCGGCCGCCGCCGGACCCCGGTGCACCGGTGGTGCTGGTCGACGACGTGGTGACCACCGGGGCGACCCTGCGGGCGTGCCGGCGGGCCCTGCGCGGGCTGGGCTGCGAACCGGTCGGCTCGGTGCTGCTGGCCGACGCCACGACGCCCGGCCGAAAGCAGTGACCGCCGTCACATCCGTCCGGCGGGTCGGGGGCGCGTCCGGACGGCCGCCTCCGATGGCCGGGGAGTGCCGCATCCGACGACCCGCCGGTGAGTGCAGGAAGTGACGGTCGGGTATCACCCGGTTGCCGCGTGCCGGTCGCAGAACGGGATCGGCAGCGGGTCGAACGTCCCGCTTCCGGGTCGACGAGCGGCCTGTCCCGTCGGCGGATTTCCCGATAACGTCCGATGAACTCCGACCCGATAGCACACCAGGAGGAACGACCGATAGCCCACCCCCCGGGGCCGTCGTCGAGTCCCGGGTTCAGCACGAGGCGAAGCGAGGGATGTCCGAGTGGAAATCGTCGTCACCGGCCGGAACGTGCAGGTACCGGACCACTTCCGCGGTCTGGTCGAGGAGAAGCTGACCCGCCTGGAGCGGCACGATCACAAGATCGTCGGAATGGAGGTGGAGCTCTTCCACGAGCCGAACCGCCGACAGCAGAAGTCCTGCCAGCGTGTCGAGATCACCGGCCGCGGCGGCTGCGGTGCCGTGGCCCGCGCCGAGGCGTCGGCGCCCGACTTCTACGCAGCCCTCGACATGGCCGTCGGCAAGCTCGCCGAGCGACTCCGCCGTTCGCACGACCGTCGCAAGCCCAGCCGGCGCGACCGCGTGCACGCCTCGCGGGTCGCCGCGAACGCCTCCGCCGTCGCGCTGATGGAGGCGGCACCGCCCACCACCGACACCATCCCCGCGCCCCGCTCGCACGACGAGTCCCTTCCCGGTGCCGAGCTCGAACAGCTCGAGGAGCAGTGGGCGGCGGAGTACCTTCCCGGCCGCATCGTGCGCGAGAAGGTCCACCAGGCCGACCCGATGACGGTCGACGAGGCACTGTCCCGGATGGAGCTCGTCGGACACGACTTCTACCTGTTCGCCGACACCGACTCCGGGCACGCCTCGGTGGTCTACCGGCGTCGCGGCTACGACTACGGAGTGATCAGGCTCGGCGGCTGACCGCTCGGCGCGGGTGCCCGGCCGTCCGCGGCGGCACCCGCGCCCGGCGGTGCCGTCCCGTGCCCCGTTCGCCGCCGCCGGTCGCGGCGCGCGGGGCCTCGCCGAAGCGGCGCGGGACCCGCGACGGCGGGCCCGTACCATGGGTTTCGGGGCGGTGTGACCTCGTCCGGTGAGTGACACCCGTCCCGTGTCCTGACCGCGAACGTGAATGAGGTCGGCAGTGCCCTTCCTGAGTCGACTCCTGCGGGCCGGCGAGACCA
Source organism: Pseudonocardia kongjuensis (assembly GCF_039526905.1). Lineage (NCBI taxonomy): Bacteria > Bacillati > Actinomycetota > Actinomycetes > Pseudonocardiales > Pseudonocardiaceae > Pseudonocardia > Pseudonocardia kongjuensis. Next base: position 277,403 of record NZ_BAAAJK010000053.1, read on the forward strand.
AGCTGGTGAAGCGGCTCGGCAAGATCGCCGCGCACATCGACGGCCTGGAGCCCGAGTTCGAGGGCCTCACCGACGCGCAGCTGCGCGCGAAGACCGACGAGTTCCGGCAGCGGCTCGCCGGCGACGAGACCCTCGACGACCTGCTGCCCGAGGCGTTCGCGACGGTCCGCGAGGCGGCGCAGCGGACCCTGGGCCAGCGGCCGTTCACGGTGCAGCTGATGGGTGCCGGCGCACTGCACCTGGGCAACGTGGCCGAGATGGGCACCGGTGAGGGCAAGACCCTGACCTCGACCCTGGCCGTCTACCTCAATGCCCTCGAGGGCAAGGGCGTGCACGTCGTCACCACGAACGACTACCTCGCCAAGCGCGACTCCGAGACCATGGGCCGGATCCACCGCTGGCTCGGCCTGACCGTCGGCGTGATCCTCTCCGAGATGACCCCGGTCCAGCGCCGCGAGCAGTACGCGCAGGACATCACCTACGGCACGAACAACGAGTTCGGCTTCGACTACCTGCGCGACAACATGGCGTGGAACGTCGCCGACATGGTGCAGCGCGGCCACAACTTCGCCATCGTCGACGAGGCGGACTCGATCCTGATCGACGAGGCGCGGACCCCGCTGATCATCTCCGGCCCGGCCGAGCAGAGCGCCCGCTGGTACCAGGAGTTCGCCCGGCTGGCGCCGATGCTGTCCAAGGACATCCACTACGAGGTCGACGAGCGCAAGCGCACCGTCGGCATCACCGAGGAGGGTGTCGCGCTGATCGAGGACCAGCTCGGCATCGACAACCTCTACGAGTCCGCGAACACCCCGCTGGTCGGCTACCTGAACAACGCCGTCAAGGTGAAGGAGCTGTTCAAGAAGGACAAGGACTACATCGTCGCGAACGGTGAGGTCCTGATCGTCGACGAGTTCACCGGCCGGGTGCTCGCCGGGCGCCGCTACAACGAGGGCATGCACCAGGCGATCGAGGCCAAGGAAGGCGTCGAGATCAAGCCGGAGAACCAGACCCTGGCGACGATCACGCTGCAGAACTTCTTCCGGCTCTACGACAAGATCTCCGGCATGACCGGTACGGCCCAGACCGAGGCCGCCGAGCTGCACGAGATCTACAAGATGTCGGTGGTGTCCATCCCGCCGAACAAGCCGCGGGTGCGCGCCGACCAGCCGGACCTGATCTACAAGACGGAGGCCGCGAAGTTCGAGGCCGTCGCCGACGACATCGCGGAGAAGCACGCGAACGGCCAGCCCGTCCTGATCGGTACCACCAGCGTCGAGAAGTCCGAGTACCTCGCCAAGCTGCTCCTGCGGCGCTCCGTGCCGCACGAGGTGCTGAACGCGAAGAACCACGCGCGGGAGGCGGCGATCATCGCCCAGGCCGGGCACGCCGGCGCCGTCACCGTCGCGACGAACATGGCCGGTCGAGGCACCGACATCATGCTCGGCGGCAACCCGGAGTTCCTGGCGGACCTGGAGCTGCGCGGGCAGGGACTCGACCCGGTCGAGACCCGCGAGGAGTACGAGGCCGCCTGGGACGCCGTCCTGGACCGGATGCGCAAGCAGGTCCGGGCGGAGGCCGACGAGGTCCGCGCGGCGGGCGGGCTCTACGTGCTGGGCACCGAGCGGCACGAGTCGCGCCGGATCGACAACCAGCTGCGCGGCCGCTCCGGCCGGCAGGGCGACCCGGGCGAGTCGCGGTTCTACCTCTCGCTCGGCGACGAGCTGATGCGCCGGTTCAACGGGCACGTGGTCGAGTCGATCATGAACCGGTTCAACCTGCCGGACGACGTGCCGATCGAGGCCAAGATGGTCACCCGCGCCATCCGGAGCGCGCAGACGCAGGTCGAGCAGCAGAACTTCGAGATCCGGAAGAACGTCCTCAAGTACGACGAGGTCCTCAACAAGCAGCGCAAGGTCATCTACGACGAGCGCCGGCGGGTGCTCGACGGCGAGGACGTGCAGCGCCAGACCCGGAACATGCTCGAGGACGTGATCCACGGCTACGTCGCCGGGGCGACCGCCGAGGGCTACGCCGAGGACTGGGACCTGGAGAAGCTCTGGACCGCGCTGCGCGGCCTCTACCCGGTGTCGATCGACCCGAGCTCGCTCGCCGACGACCTCGACGATCTCACCGCGGAGGACCTGGAGAAGCAGATCCTCGCCGACGCCGAGCAGGCCTACGCCCGGCGCGAGGCCGAGATCGACGCACTGATCGGCGCGCAGGGCGGGATGCGCGAGCTCGAGCGCCAGGTGCTGATGCAGGTCATCGACCGCAAGTGGCGCGAGCACCTCTACGAGATGGACTACCTCAAGGAGGGCATCGGGCTGCGCGCGATGGCCCAGCGCGACCCGGTGATCGAGTACCAGCGCGAGGGCTACGACATGTTCACCGCGATGCTCGAGGGCATCAAGGAGGAGACGATCGGGCACCTGTTCAACGTCGTCGTCCAGGTGCAGCAGCCTGCGGCGCCGGTCCAGGAGGCCGAGCCCGAGACGACCGAGATCCCGGTGATCCGCCGCGCCCCCGCGGAGGACCCGAGCGAGAGCACCGTCGTCCTGCCGAACCTGTTCCGCACCACCCCGCCGCAGAACCTGCAGTACAGCGGTCCCGGCGAGGACGGCGGGGTCGCCCGGCGGGGAGAGGGCGCGGCGCCCGCGCCCGGTGGCCGGACCGGCCGCTACCGCGCGGCCGCACCCCGGAACCCGGTGCCCCGCAACGCTCCCGCGCAGAACGCCGCGCCGCAGAACGCGCCGACCGGCAACGGTGCGGGCGACGGCGGCGTCAACCGTGCCGAACGCCGTCGCGCGGAGAAGGCGAACCGCAGGCGCCGCTGACCGCGGTCACAGCAGCCGGGCGGCGGTGACGACCCACGGGTCGTCGCCGCCCGCCCGGTCGATCCGCAGGATCAGCGCCCGGTTCCGGCCGGCGAGCGGGAGGGTCGTGCAGATCTCCGCGGCGTCCGGGTGCGGCTGGTCCACGTGCACCGGGTGGGCGCGGCGCTGCGCGCCCGGGGCCGCGCCGCAGCCCGGCGCCCGCGCCCACCCGCCCGGGCGGCCGCGGTGCGGTGCCGGACGGGCCGCCCGGATGTAGCGCAGCACCGGCGGCGCGGTGAGACCGGCGAGCTGGCCGGCCGGCCGGCGTCCGGTGAGCACCTCGCGGACCAGCCGCACCAGCTCGGCCGCCCGGGCCCGGGTCCGATCGGCGTCCGGGACGGTGATCTCGGGCGGCCGGACCTCCGCGCGCGGCGGTTCGGCGCGGTCCGGGGGCGGGGTCGCCCCCGAGTACATCCGGATCCCGCCCGGGAGGACGACGACCAGGCCGGGTGGGAGCTCCGGCGGCACCTCCTCCGGCGTCCGGGCGACCAGCACGCGGTACCGGTCCCCGGGCTGCCGGCCCGCCGGGGTGGCGGGCAGCGGGCCGGCCGCGGGGCTGGACGTGGTCACCGGACGAGCGTGCGCCGTGCACGGCGCGGCCCGGTCCGATCGGCCGGATTCGTCCCGACACCGTCCGGTGGCGACACCGTCGGGGTCCGTACCGTCCGGGTCCGCACGGCGTACGGTCCGCGCCCGCCGGCGGATCGTTCGCAGGCGCAGGCAGGCGATCGCGATCGGGCCCGCGGCCGCCGGCCGCGGCCTACCCTGCCGCGATGCCCGAGCAGCCGCGTCCCCGCCCGTCCCGGCCCGCCGAGCCGAGCGACCCGGCCACCGGCCCGCGCCCGGGTCCCGGCGGGCCGGACACGGTCGCCGATCTGCTGGTCCGCGCCGGCGCCGGGGTGTCGGAGCACCGGCGCCGCCGGGCCGCGGAGCACGGCCTGTCGCGGACCGGGCTCGCGGTGCTGCAGGTGCTCGACGGGACGGACGGGCTCGTCCAGCGCGAGCTGGCGGCCCGCGTCCGGGTCGGCCCGACCACGCTCACCCCGGTGCTCGACGCGCTGGAGGAGGACGGTCTCGCGGCCCGTGCGGCGGTCGGCGGGGACCGGCGGGTCCGCCGCGTCGTGATCACCGACGCCGGTCGCGGCCGGCTGGTCGCCGCCCGGTCCGCGGACCGCCGGCGGCGCGTCCCGGATCCCCCGCGCGCACACGCGGGGGCCATCCGCGAGTATCTGCTCGCGGTGATCGTGGCGCTGGAGCAGGATCACCGCGGGCAGACGCGCTGAGGGAGATGTGATGGGACGGGCCGCGGTCGAGGTCGTCGACCTGGTGAAACGCTATCCGAAGTCGGACCGCAACGCGGTCGACGGCCTGTCCTTCGAGGTCGCCGAGGGTGAGATCTTCGGGCTGCTCGGCCCGAACGGGGCCGGCAAGACCACCACCGTGGGCGTCCTCACGACCCGGGTGGTGCCGACGTCGGGGACCGCACGGGTGGCCGGGCTGGACGTGCTGCGCGACTCGGTCGCCGTCTGCGCGAAGCTCGCGGTGGTGCCGCAGCGGCAGAACCTGGACCGCTCGCTCGGCGTCCGCGACAACCTGGTCTTCCACGCCGCGTACCACGGCGTCGGCCGCGCCGAGCGCAACCGGCGGGCCGACGAGCTGCTGGAACGGATGGGGCTGGCCGACCGGGCGAAGGCGGTCGCCGACGATCTCTCCGGCGGCCAGGCGCAGCGGATCATGATCGCCAGGGCGCTCATGCACAAGCCCGAGGTGCTCTTCCTCGACGAGCCCTCGACCGGCCTGGACCCGCAGGCCCGGCTGTTCGTGCACGACTATGTGCTCGGCCTGCGAGACGAGGGCATCACCGTGGTGCTGACCACCCACGACATGGACGAGGCGCAGAAGCTCTCGCACCGGATCGGGATCGTCGACCACGGCAGGCTGCTGGCCCTCGACACCCCGGACGCGCTGGTCCGCTCGCTGCCCGGCAGCGGGAGCATCGAGATCGTCGCGGAGCCCGGCCCGGCGGGGACCGAGCAGCTGCGGGCCGCGCTGTCCGGGCTGGCCGACGTGGCCCGGGTGGAGAGCCCGCCCGGGCGGGCCGACGACGTCGAGGGCACCGTCGCGCTGCGCCTGTCGGTGGTCGGCGACCCGGCGACGCTGCTCGCGCCGGTCGTCGACCTGCTCGGCAGGCACGGCGCGGCGGCGCGGGACGTGCGGCTGGGCTCCGCCACCCTGGAGGACGTCTTCATCGACCTGACCGGACGGGACCTGCGGTGAGCCGGCGCGCCTTCCTCGCGGTGCTGCGCCGCGACATCTTCGTCACCGGCAAGGAACTGCCCTCCTTCCTCGCCCAGGTGCTGGTGCAGCCGTTCTTCTTCCTGCTGGTCTTCGTGGTCGTGCTGGGCCGCGGCGGGTTCGTCGCCGAGGGCTACGGCGAGATCATGCTGCCCGGGCTGATCGCGCTGAACGCGCTGTTCGGGGCGCTGCAGAGCGTCACGCTGCCACTGGTGTTCGAGCTGTCGTGGACCCGGGAGATCGACGACCGGCTGCTGGCGCCGATGCCGGTGTGGGCGGTGGCCGTCGAGAAGATCGTCTTCGCCGGCCTGCGCGGGTTGCTGGCCAGCCTGCTGATGGTGCCGATCGGGCTGCTGATGGTGGACGTGTCCTGGCCGGCCGCCGGGCTCCCGATGGCGCTGCTGATGGTGGTGCTGGGATCGCTGCTCGGCGCCGCCATGGGCCTCACCATCGGGACCGCGGTGCCGCCGCGGCGGATCAACATCCTGTTCGCGGTGATCTTCACGCCGCTGCTGTTCACCGGCTCCGTGCAGTACCCGTGGCTGACCCTGGCCGACCTGCGCTGGTTCCAGGTGCTCTCGGCGCTGAACCCGCTGACCTACGTCAGCGAGGGGCTCCGGGCGGCGCTGGTGCCGCACGTCCCGCACATCCCGATGTGGATCTGCGTGCTGGTGCCGGTGCTCGCGATCGTGCTGTTCACGCTGCTCGGGATCCGCGGGTTCCTCCGCCGCGCCCTCGACTGACGGGTACCGTCGGCGGCGTGCCGGAACCACGCACGCTGCGCGGCCTGATCGTCGACTACGGCGGTGTCCTCGACGATCCGGAGGGCGGCCCGCGGCTGCTCGCCTACGCCCGCCGGGCCGCCGACGGCGGGATCCGGACGGCCCTGTTCTCCGGGGCGCACGCGGTGCCCGACGGCTGCGCCGACGCCTTCGGCACGGTGCTGCTCGGGGCGGTCCGCGGGGCCCGCAAGCCCAGCCCGGACGCCTTCGCCGCGGCCGCCGCCGCGATCGGCCTGGACCCGGCGGACTGCGTGGTCGTCGACGACATGGGCGTCTGCGTGCGCGGCGCGGCGGCGGCCGGGGCGGTCGGGGTGCAGCACGTGAGCGCCGACGCGACGCTCGCCGAGCTGGAGATCCTGCTGGGCGTCGACGCCGGGTCGTGACGTGCGGAGGCGCCGCCCGCTGCTCGCGGACGGCGCCTCGATGGTCGGCCCGGCTGCTGCCGGGCCGGTCCCGCTACGGGCCGGTGTGACCGGCCCGGATCACTGCTGCGGGGGCGGCGGCTGCTGGCCGCCCTGCGGCGGCGGCGCCTGGCCGGGCTGCTGCTGGCCCTGCGGCGGCGGGGCCTGGCCCGGCTGCTGCTGACCCTGCTGCGCGGTCGTGTCGCCGCTACCGGTCCGCTCGCGGGCGAACTTCGTCGCGGTGTCGATGTGCTGCTCGTTGCCGGCGAACTTCTTCTTGGCCGCGTCCCCGGCCTTGTTCAGCGCCTGGTCGACCTTGTCGTCGTGCTTGCCGAGCAGGTCCTTGGCCTTGTCCAGGAAACCCATGCCGGCCATGGTCGCGCGCTCAGGCTCCCGGCGCACCCTCGGCACGTACCCCGTTCGGGTGAGCAGCGTCCACGATCGACGAACGGAGCCGCGCGTGCTCCGGCCGGAGGTCCGCCACCCGGGTCACCCCGAGCAGCTGCATCGTGCGCTCGACCTCGCCGCGCAGGATCTCCACCGCCCGGGCCACCCCGGCCTCGCCGCCGGCCATCAGCCCGTACAGGTAGGCCCGGCCGACCAGCGCCGCCCGCGCCCCGAGCGCGACGGCGGCGACCGCGTCCCCGCCGTGCATGATCCCGGTGTCGACCAGCACCTCGGCGTCGTCCCCGAGCTCCTGGACGACCGGCTCGATCAGCTCGGCCGGGACCGGCGCCCGGTCCAGCTGCCGGCCGCCGTGGTTGGACAGCAGCACGCCGTCCGCGCCCGCGTCGGCGACCCGGCGCGCGTCGGCCACCGACTGGACGCCCTTGACCACCAGCGTGCCCGGCCAGGTCTCGCGCAGCCAGGCCACGTCGTCCATCGTCAGGGCCGGGTCGAACACCCGGTTGATCACCTCGAACGGGGATCCGCCGCCCGAGGCGAGGCTCTCGAAGGCCAGCGGCTCGGTGGTGAGCAGGTCGAACCACCACCGCGGGTGCCGGGCGCCGTCGAGGAAGGTCCGCAGCGACAGGGCGGGCGGGATGGACAGGCCGTTGCGGACGTCGCGGCGCCGGTTGCCGCCGACCGGGGTGTCGACGGTCAGCATCAGCGTGTCGTAGCCGGCCGCCGCCGCCCGGGCGACCAGGTCGTGCGCGAACGACCGGTCCCGCCACAGGTAGAGCTGGAACCAGTTGCGGCCGCCGGCGCCGGCCCGGGCGACGTCCTCGATCGTCGTCGAACCCATGGTGGACAGCGTGTACGGGATCCCGGACCGGGCCGCGACGGCGGCGACCGCCCGCTCGCCGGCGGTGTGCATCATCCGGGTGAAGCCGGTCGGGGCCAGCGCGAACGGCAGCGCCGAGCGGCCGCCGAGGACGTCGGTCCCGGTGTCGACCCGCGACACGTCGCGCAGCACGCTCGGCGTGAACTCGACCGACGCCCACGCGTCGCGGGCGCGGCGCAGGCCGATCTCGTCCTCGGCGGCGCCGTCGGTGTAGTCGAACACCGCCCGCGGCGCCCGTCTGCGGGCGAGCAGCCGCAGGTCACCGATGCTCGCCGCGCGGGCCAGCCGGGCCGCGGTGCGGTCCAGGGTGACGGGCGCGGGGCGCAGCAGCGGCGCGAGCTCGGACGGGCGCGGGATGCGACGGCGGACCATGGACGCCAGGGTAGGTACCCGGGCCGGGAACCGGGCGGGACGCCCTGGCCCGGGCGCTGCCGGGCTGCGGCCTGAGCGCCTGGTCGACGACCGGCCCCGGTCAGCGGCGGCGCAGCAGCTCGTAGGCCGCGACCGCCCCGGCCGAGGCCACGTTCAGCGACTCCACACCGCCGAACATGGGCAGCGACAGGATGCCGTCGCAGCGCTCCCGGACGGCGTCGGTGAGGCCGTCGGTCTCGTTGCCGAGCACCAGCGCCACCCGGGGCGGCAGGTCGGCGTCGAGCAGCGACCCGCCGCCCGCGTCCAGCCCGAACACCGAGAACCCGGCGCCGTGCATCAGGTCGACGCCCTCGGCGGCGGTGGCGCAGCGCAGCACCGGCGCGGAGAACGCCACCCCGGCCGACGCCTTGATCACCAGCGGGTCGATCGCGGGCACCCCGCGCCGGGGGAGCAGCACGCCGTCCAGCCCGGCGGCGGTCGCGCTGCGCAGCAGCATGCCGACGTTCGACGGGTTCGTGACGGCGTCGAGCACCAGCACCGACGCCGGCCGCCTGGTGCCGAGATCGGACAGGAACACGCCGAGCGGTGCCATCCGCGGGGCGACGACGTCGGCGAGCACGCCCTGGTCGTGCCGGCCGTTGCCGGCGAGCACCTTCACCCGCTGTGCCGACGCCCGCTGCACCGGCACCCCGCGCCGGCGCGCGGCGGCGGTGATCTCGCGCTCCCCGCCGCCGCGGACCGAGTCGGCGAGGATCACCTTGTCCACCGCCAGGCCGTCGTCGGCGAGCGCCTCGAGGACCGGTTTGCGGCCGTAGACGGTGATGAACCGGTCCTTCGGCGACACGGCCGGCGCGGCGGACTCGGACGGGGTGGGCGGGGCGGGGTCGGTCACGACGGCCAGAGTCCCACGCGCACGTAGGATCTCGACCATGCCGTCCCGGCTCTCCGCACTCGACGCCTCCTTCCTCTACATCGAGGAGGCGACCACGCCGATGCACGTCGGCGGCGTCTCCGTGTTCGACCGCCCGCGTGACGGCCTGGACTACGACCGGCTGGTCGAGCTGATCGAGCAGCGGCTGGCGCTGGTGCCCCGGTTCCGGCAGAAGGTCCGGCACGTGCCCGGCAACCTCGCCCGGCCGGTCTGGGTGGACGATCCCGAGTTCGACATCGCCTACCACGTGCGGCGCTCCGCGCTGCCCCGGCCGGGCAGCGAGGACCAGCTCACCGACCTGGTCGGACGGCTGATGTCCCGGCCGCTGGACCACTCCCGGCCGCTGTGGGAGATGTACCTGATCGAGGGCCTCGCGCCGGCCTCGACCGGCCGGGGCAGCGGGAAGGACGGCCGGGTCGCGATCCTCACCAAGACCCATCAGGCGATGGTCGACGGGATCTCCGCGATCGACATCGGACAGGTGATCCTGGACGTCTCCGCCGAGCCCCGCGAGACGCCGGACGAGCTGTGGATGCCGCGGCCGGAGCCGAGCGACGGCCAGCTGGTGCTGGACGCGATCGGCGAGGCGGTCACCCGGCCGACCGAGATCGTGGACAACGTCCGGGCGGCCACCGGGGACGCGCTGGCCACCGTCGGCAAGCTCGGCCGGGCCGCCGGCAAGGTGCTGACGATGGCGCGCACGGCGGGCCGCCGCGCGCCGGGGCTCCCGCTGAACGCCGAGATCTCCACCCAGCGGCGGTTCGCGCTGGCCCGCACCGACCTGGAGGACTACCGCAAGGTGCGGGCCGCCTACGGCTGCGACGTGAACGACGTCGTGCTGGCCGTGATCTCGGGCGCGCTGCGCACCTGGCTGATGTCGCGCGGCGAGCCGGTCGGCGGGTCGTCGTCGGTGCGGGCGCTGGTCCCGCTGTCGGTGCGCGGGGAGGGCGACGTGCCCAGCTCGGCCGCCGGCGGCTCGCTGGGCAACCGGGTGGCGTCGTTCCTGGTGGACCTGCCGGTGGGCGAGCCGAGCCCGCTGGTGCGGCTGCACCAGGTGACCCACCAGATGCGCGAGCACACCGACACCGGCGACGCCGTCGGTGCGGACACGCTCGTCCGGATCGGCGGGTTCGCCCCGCCGACCCTGCACGCGGTCGGGGCGCGCGCCGCCAGCGGCATGTCCCGGCACTTCTTCAACCTGGTCGTCACGAACGTCCCCGGCCCGCAGTTCCCGCTGTACGCGGCCGGTGCCCGGATGCTGGAGATGTTCCCGGTGGTGCCGCTGGCCAAGGGCCAGGCCGTCTCCATCGGGCTCACCAGCTACGACGGCGGCGTCTACTACGGACTCAACGGCGACCGGGACGCGATGGGCGACATCGACGTGCTCGCCGGGATGGTGAACGAGTCGCTCGAGGAGCTCCTCGACACCCTGCGGCAGTAGCGAGAAAGGACCCACCCGTGCGGATCTACCTCCCCGCGACCTGGCCGATGCTGGCCCGGACCGTGTCCACCGGCACCTTCGAGCCGCTCGGCGGGACCGGGTTCGCGCTGACCCCGAAGCTGCGCGAGTCCTACGTGACCGGCGACGACGAGGAGCTGGAGTACGCCGCGCTCAGCGAGGCCGCGCGGGCGTCGCTGCGGCTGCTGGCCGTCGAGTTCGGGCTCGGCGAGGACGGCACCCCGCCGCGCCGGGTGGTCGTCGCCGCCGACACCGACGACGTCACCCTGCGGCCCGATCTCGACGACGGCGCGGTCCGGGTGACCGGCCCGGTCCCGGTCGCGAAGATCGCCGCCGTGCACGTCGACCTGCCGGAGGCCGAGCACGCCGTCCGCGAGGCCGCGGGTGCGGTCGACAAGGCCGATCTCGGCGACCTGGACGCCGAGTTCCTGGTCGGTGAGGCGGAGGACTTCGAGCTCGCCTGGTACGACGGGTCCGAGCTGCCGTTCCTGGTCGAGCTGGGCTGATCCGCGCCGGCGACCGGCGCTCAGCCCCGCACCGGTGGCTCGATCGTGACCGGGCTGCCCCAGTCGCGGTAGCGCAGCAGCAGGTCCAGGGTGCCGGCGTCGGGCAGCTGCTGGCGCAGCCGCGCCCGCAGCGGGCGCCGGTCGGCGTCCAGCCAGATCTCGGTGCTGATCCGGGTCACCCCGGCCTGCTGCTGCGCGGTGAGCGCCGCGAGGCGGTCCGGCTCGGTCTCCACCGCGATCGCCCGGACCAGGTCGACGACCAGGGTGTAGTGCACGACGGGGACGCCGTCGACGTCGGTGTCCCGGGCGTCGGCGACCAGCACCGCCTCCGGGTAGCGGGCGATCGCGGCCAGCGGATCGGCGCCGGCGGCGACGTTCGCGGCGAGAGTGGCGTCCGCGACCTGCTCCGGCGCGATCGGCCCGATCCCGGGCTCCACCCAGTCCGCGGCGCCCTGCGGGTGCAGCCAGGTGCGCTCGCCGATCCGGACGACGCCGGTGGTGCCGGGCGGGGCGCCCTCCGGCCCGGCCCGCAGGTCCAGACGCACCGCCGGCGCACCGCCCTCCGGGACGAAGCGGACCGCGCCCTCGCCGGTGACCGGGACCGGCCCGGCCCGGTCGGTCAGGGTCCCGGCGACGGCCAGTGCGGCGCCGCCGTCGGACCGGGTGCGGGCACCGACGTCGGCGATCAGCGGCGCCGGGTCGTAGTACTTCGGCAGCGTGCTGCCGGTGTCCGGCGGCGGCGGGGCGGAGCCCATCGAGCCGGGCCAGGCGCACCCGGTCAGCCCTCCGGTGAGCAGCGCGACGCCGAGCAGGACGGCGCCGAGCAACGGTGCCGCTCGCCGTTCCGGCACGTCGCCTCCGCCCCTGATGATCAGCCCTGGTTGAGCGCCACGAGGATGCGGCGCAACGCCTCGAGTCTGCCTCCGCCGAGCGATCCGGCGGCGACCAGGTCGTCCAGTGCGCACTCCGGATCGGCGGGCGGCCCGAGGTGCCCGCAGCCGCGCGGGCAGTCGTCGATCGCCGCGGCGAGGTCGCCGAACGCGGCGACCACGTCGTCCGGCCCGACGTGCGCCAGCCCGAACGAGCGGATCCCCGGCGTGTCGACGACCCAGCCGTCGGCGTGCGGGAAGGCCAGCGCCGCGGTGGTGGTGTGCCGGCCCTTGCCGACCCCGGACACCCGGCCGGTGGCCTGGTCGGCGGCCGGGACGATCGCGTTCACCAGGGTGGACTTGCCGACGCCGGAGTGCCCGACCAGCGCGCACAACCGACCGGTCAGCGCGGACCGCAGGTCCTCCAGGCCGGCCGGCGGGCCGTCCGCGGACCGCCCGGTGACGACCAGCGGCACCCCGAGCTCGCGGTACTGCGCGGCGAACGGCTCCGGATCGGTCAGATCGGACTTGGTCAGGCACAGCACCGGCTCCAGCCCGCCGGCGTAGGCGGCGACCAGGCAGCGGTCGACGAACCCGGTGCGCGGCGGCGGATCGGCCACCGCGGTGACGACGATCAACCGCTGCGCGTTCGCGACGACGACCCGCTCGTAGGGGTCGTTGTCGTCGGCGGTGCGGCGCAGCACCGTGTCCCGGTCGGCGACCCGCACGATCCGGGCGAGCGTGTCCGGCTCCCCGGACAGGTCCCCGACCAGGTCCACCCGGTCCCCGACGACGACCGGCGTGCGGCCCAGCTCGCGGGCCCGCATCGCGACCACCGGCGGCCGCTCCGGATCGGAGTCCGGGGCGCACGTCCAGCGGCCGCGGTCGACCGCGGTGACCATCGCCCGGGACGCGTCGGCGTGCGCGGGGCGCCGCTTGCTGCGCGGGCGGGACCCGCGCCGGCCCGGGCGGACCCGGACGTCGGACTCGTCGAGCCGGTCGTGGCTGGGCACCCTCAGCGCCCCTCGGCGATCCCGAGCAGCGCCGACCAGCGGCCGGGGAAGTCCGGGATCGTCTTGTCGGTGCAGCCGATGTCGTCCACCGCGACGCCCGGCACCACCAGCCCGATGATCGCGCCCGCGGTCGCCATCCGGTGGTCGGCGTAGGCGCCCCACGGCCGGTCCGGCCGCCCGGCCAGCGGCTTCGGGTCGATCACCAGGCCGTCGTCGGTCTCGGTGACCGAGCCGCCGAGCGCGGTGATCTCGGTGGCGAGCGCGGCGAGCCGGTCGGTCTCGTGGCCGCGCAGGTGCCCGATGCCGCGCAGCCGGGACACCCCGCCGGCCAGCGCGGCGACCGCGGCGACGGTGGGGGCCAGCTCGCCGGCGTCGCGCAGGTCGACGTCGATCCCGGACAGCCGGTCCGGGCCGGTGACGGTGAGCCCGTCCGGCCCGGTCGCGATCCGGGCGCCGAACCGTTCGAGCACCGGCAGCACGTGCGCGCCGGGCTGGGTGCTCCCGGCCGGCCAGCCGCGCACCGTCACCCGGCCGCCGGTCACGGCGGCCGCCGCCAGGAACACCGCGGCGTTCGACAGGTCCGGCTCGATCGCCCAGTCCCGCACCGCGACCGGGCCGGGCTCCACCCGCCAGCTGTCCGGCTCGTCGTCGTGCACGGTGACGCCGGCCGTCCGCAGCATGTCGACGGTCATCGCGATGTGCGGCAGCGACGGCACCGGCGGGCCGGCGTGCCGGACGGTCACCCCGCGCTCGAACAGGGCGCCGGAGAGCAGCAGCCCGGACACGAACTGGGACGACGCCGACGCGTCGATCGTGACCTCGCCGCCGCGGGCCGGCCGGTCGCCGTCGAGCCGGAACGGCAGCGCGTCCCCCTCGATCCGGGCGCCCAGGGTGCGCAGCGCGTCGAGCACGGTGCCCATCGGGCGCTCCCGGGCGCGCGGGTCGCCGTCGAACCGCACCGCGCCGCGCGCGGTCGCCGCGGCCGGCGGGACGAACCGCATGACCGTCCCGGCGAGCCCGCAGTCGACCTCCGCCGGGAACTCGGGCGTGCCGCCGCGCAGCCCGCCGTGCGCGCCGGTCCGCACCGTGTCGCCCTCGGTGGTGACGGGCACGCCGAGCGCGGTCAGCGCGCCGGTCATCAGGGTGGTGTCGCGGGTCGGCGGGGCGCCGTCGACCCGGCAGGCGCCGCCGGACAGCCCGGCGAGCAGCAGCGCCCGGTTGGTGACCGACTTCGAGCCGGGCACCGAGACGGTGCCGGTCACCGGGGCGGCGGGCGTGGGTGCGGACCAGGAGCTCACGGTCCCATCTTTCCCCACGTGGAAGGATGGGACGCATGTGCGGCCGTTACGCCTCCACGAAGGCCCCCGCCGACCTGGCCGACGAGTTCCACGCCGTGGACGCCACGGCGGAGTCGTCGCAGCGGCCGGACTACAACGTCGCGCCGACCAAGGACATCACCGTCGTCGTGCAGCGGCACCCGCGCGACGACGACGGCGAGCCCGATCCGGCCGTCACCGAGCGGTCGCTGCGCACCGTCCGGTGGGGGCTGGTGCCGTTCTGGGCGAAGGACCCCTCGGCGGGCGCCCGGATGGTGAACGCCCGCTCCGAGACGGTCACCGAGAAGCCCGCGTTCCGCCGCGCCGTCGCCTCCCGGCGCTGCCTGTTCCCGGCCGACGGCTGGTACGAGTGGCAGCGCCGGGACGCCGTGCCGAAGGCGGAGGGCGGTTCGGGCAAGCCGACCAAGCAGCCCTACTTCACCGGCTACGCCGACGGCGCGACCCTGGCGATGGCCGGGATCTGGGAGTTCTGGCGCCCGAAGCCGGACGCCGGCGGCGAGCTCCTCGAGAAGTACCCGGACGGCCTGGTGACCGCCTGCGTGCTCACCACCGAGGCGGTCGGCCCGCTCGCCCAGGTGCACGACCGGATGCCGCTGGTGCTCGCCCCCGGCGACTGGGACGCCTGGCTGGACCCGGACGCCGCGGCGGCCGACGGGCCGGTCGCCGCGCTGCTCACCCCGCCCACCCCGGAGCTGGTCGCGACGCTGGCGATCCGGCCGGTGTCGTCGCAGGTCAACAGCGTCCGCAACAACGGCCCCGAGCTGCTCGCGGAGCTGCCCGCCGACCAGGTGCGGGAGCCGATCCAGCTCGACCTGCTCTCGTGAGCGGGACCGGCGGCACCGTCGAGGAGATCGACACCCCGCGCGGCCCGGCCCGGGTGACCCGGCATCCGGCGGCGTCCGGCGCGCCGCGCGGGCTGCTGCTGCTCGGGCACGGCGCCGGCGGCGGCGTCGACGCACCCGACCTGGTGGCCGCGACCGGCGCGGCCACCGGCGCCGGGTTCGACGTCGGGCTGGTCGAGCAGCCCTACCGGGTGGCGGGCCGGCGCGCCCCGGCCCCGGCCGGGCACCTCGACGAGGCGTGGCTGGCGGTCGCCGCCGCGGTCCGCGGCGACCTGCCGCTGGTCCAGGGCGGGCGCAGCTCCGGCGCCCGGGTGGCCTGCCGCACCGCCGCGGCCACCGGCGCGGCCGCCGTGCTGTGCCTGGCCTTTCCGCTGCACCCGCCGGGCCGGCCGGAGCGGACCCGGCTGCCGGAGCTGGCCGGCGCCGGGGTGCCGGTGCTCGTCGTGCAGGGCCGCAGCGACCGGTTCGGGATCCCGGACGACGGCCCCGGCCGCCGGGTGGTGCTGCTCGACGGCGACCACGGCCTGAAGAAGGACCCGGCCGGTGTGGCCGCGGCGGTCCGCGACTGGCTGGCCGGCATCCCCGGCTGACCGCCGGGCCGGCTCAGGACACGATCAGCCACAGCCCGCTCACCAGCAGCATCCCGGTCCAGCTGAGCAACGTCAGCAGCACCGTCCAGGTCCGCAGGCCGTCGGCGACCGACAGGCCGAGCAGGCGGGTGACGATCCAGAACCCGGAGTCGTTGACGTGCGACAGCGACGACGCGCCACAGCCGATCGCCAGCACGATGAGCACGACCTGCAGGCTGGTGAAGTCACCGGCGTCCACCGTCGACTGCACCAGTCCGGCGGCGGCCAGGGTGGCGACGGTCGCCGATCCCTGGGCCACCCGGAAGATCGTCGCGAGCAGGAACGCGAGCGCCAGCACCGGCACGCCGGACCGGACCAGCACCCCGGAGACGCTGTCGCCGATGCCGCTCTCGGACAGCACCTCGGCGAACACGCCACCGGCGCCGGTCACGAACACGACGATGGCGGCCGGTGCCAGCGCGGCGTTCATCACCGAGCCCAGCTGGTCCATCGACCAGCCGTGCCGCACCCCGAGCACCAGGCTGCTGAGGACGACGGAGAACAGCAGCGCGAACGCCGGGGCGCCGACCAGCGCGGTGACGCCGTGCAGGGCCGAGCCCTCCTCCAGCAGCAGCTCGCTGACCGTGCCGACCGCGATCAGGGCGACCGGGACGACGATCATCGCGGCGACCGTGAGCGCGCCCGGTGCGGAGGCGGGGCCGTCCGGGGCGTCCGGGCCGTCCGGGCCGGCGGCGCCGGTCCCGGCGGACTCGTCGAACCGGCGCCGGACGTCGGCGTCCACGGCGAACTCGCGCCGGGCGAACATCAGCCTGCCGACGTAGTGCGCCTGCACCCCGAGCGGCACGCAGATCAGCAGCCCGACGAGGACGACGAGGCCGATGTCGGCGCCGAGCAGCGTCGCACCGCCGGTGATGCCGGGATGGGGCGGGACGAGCCCGTGGATGATCGCCATGATCCCGCCGACCGGGATGCCGACGACGACCGGTGAGACGTGCCCCGCCGATCGGGCGAAGCTGAACAGGATGGGCAGCAGGATGATGTAGGCGACGTCGAAGAAGATCGGGATGACCACGATCGAGGAGACGACGAGCAGCGCGGGCCCCACCCGCTCCGGACCGAGCCGCCGGGTGAAGCGCTCGGCGAGGATCCGGGCACCGCCGGTCTTCTCGACGACGGCCCCGAGCATCGCGCCGAGCCCGACGAGCAGCGCCACGTTGCCGAGCGTGCTGCCCATCCCCTCGATGACGGTGGGCATGATGTCCGCCGGGGCCATCCCGCCGGCGAGTGCGGTCCCGATCGCGACGATCAGCAGCGCCAGGAACGCCGGGACCTTCAGCCAGATGATCAGTGCGAGCAGCAGCGCGATCGCCCCGACCGCGATGCCGATGAGTGCGACGATGCTCATGCCGATGGCATGTCCTCCCGTTCGTCGTCGAGCGGAGTGGTCGTCGATCGGGCGCGGTGACGGCGGTGCCACCGGCGGCTGTCCAGGGCCCGAGGCTCGTTGATATCAACGAGCCTGTCAATCAGCTGGGGGAGTCCCGGTGGTCCGTTCGGCCCGCCGGGGGCGGTGGATCCGTCGCCGTTCGGCGGTTGTCCAGCACGGCCGGCACGTCCGCCGGGTGCAGCGGGGCGGACAGGTGCCAGCCCTGGCCGGTGTCACAGCCCAGCGACCGCAGCCGGGCCGCCTGCTCGGCGGTCTCCACCGACTCGGCGACCACCTCCAGCCCGAGGCTGTGCGCGAGCTCGATCATCGCCGACAGCACGACCGGGCTGTCCAGGTCGCGGCCGGGATGCCGGTCCGCCCGGGCCGGCATCGGGCCCTTCGCCGAGACGAACGACCCGGCGAGCTTCAGCACGTCGACCGGCAGCCGGTGCAGGTAGGCCAGGTTCGAGTAGCCGGTGCCGAAGTCGTCGATCGCGATCCGCACGCCGAGCCGGGACAGCTCCTCCAGGGCCGCGATCGGCTGCCCGCCCGCGGACATCAAGTCGCTCTCGGTCAGTTCCAGCTGCAGCGCCCTGGCCGGCCACCCGGTCTCGCCGAGGATCTCCACGATCCGCTGCACGGCGTCGTCCTGGCGGAGCTGGCGGCCTGCCACGTTGACGCTGAGCACGAACCGGCGCGCCGGATCGGCGTCGGCCCAGGCGCGGGCCTCGGAGCAGGCCCGGCGCAGCAGGTACAGGCCGAGCGGGACGATCAGGCCGGTCTGCTCGGCCAGCGGGATGAACAGGTCCGGCCCCAGCTTCTCGCCGTCGGCCGCCCGCCACCGGGCCAGCGCCTCGACCCCGGTCACCCGGCCGTCGGCGAACGACACCAGCGGCTGGTACTCCAGGTCGAACTCGCCGCGCTCCAGCGCGCCGGGCATCCGGCCGGCCAGCTCGAACAGGTGCACGTCGTGCCGGTGCCGCTGCGGGTCGAAGGCGGCGATCCGGTCCCGCCCGTCGCGCTTGGCCCAGTACATGGTGGTGTCCGCGGCCTGCATCAGCGCGGCGGCGCCGTCGTCGCGCGGGGCGGGATCGCCGTCGCAGGCCGGCACCGGCCAGGACACGACGCCGATGCTGGCGGACACCACGATCTCGCGGCCGCGCAGCGACACCGGCCGCCGGACGGTCTCCAGCGCCTGCTGGGCGACCGCGGTCAGCTGCTCCGGCCCGGTGCACTGCTCGATGAGCACGACGAACTCGTCGCCGCCCATCCGGGCGACGGTGTGCCCGAGGCTCCCCAGCTCGGCCTGCATGCGGTGCGCGACGGCGGTGAGCAGCTGGTCGCCCGCGTCGTGCCCGAGGGTGTCGTTGACCGCCTTGAAGCCGTCCAGGTCCAGGTAGCAGACGCCGACGGTGGCGCCGCCGGGGTCCAGCGCCTCCAGCGCGGTGGTGAGCCTGCTGAAGAACAGCGCCCGGTTCGGCAGCCCGGTGAGCGGGTCGTGCTCGGCCTGGTGCTGCAGCCGGGACTGCAGCAGGTGCCGCTCGGTGACGTCGGCGACCATCGCGACCAGGTAGCGCGGGGCGCCGTCGCGGTCCCGGATCAGCGAGACGACCAGCTCGGTCCAGACCTGCCGCCCGTCCTTGCCGAAGTACGCCTTCTCCATCCGGACGTGGCCGACCCGGCCGGCCAGCATGGCCTGGATCTTCGGCCACATCTCGGGGGTGTCCTCGGGATGGATGAACTCGAAGACCGAGCGCCCGACGATCTCGTCCGGCGGGTACCCGAGCATCTCGGCGAGCGCCCGGTTCGCCTCCAGGATCTGCCCGCCCGCGTCGGACACGCTGATCCCGAGCACCGCGTGCTCGAACACCGCGCCGTAGCGGGCCTCCGAGCGCCACCGGGCGTCCTCCGCGGCGCCGCGGGCGGCGAACGCGGCCGCGCTGATCCGCTCCTGCTCGGTGCGGGTCCGCTGCTGCAGGGTCCGCGCGTAGCCCGCGGACAGCGCGCCGACCGCGGCGGTGAAGCGGCGCAGCCGGACCGGATCGGCGATCCGGTCGGCGAAGTGGGTGGCCAGCACGTCCAGCGAGCAGCGCAGCGCCGCCGTGTCGGTCAGGTGCGCGGCGATCAGCTCGGCGCCGATCTCCCGGGCCGTCTCGATCTCGGCCCGCCCGTCGACGACGGCGGCGATCCAGTAGGCGGCACCGGCCAGCACGGAGCGCAGCTCGGCCCGCCCGGCCGAGACGAACCCACGGGCGTGGATCGCGGCGACCCAGGCGTCGGTCAGCCGCTCCACGCCCGGGTCGGGCCGGACCTCGCCCGTGCCCGCCGGTGCGGCATCGCCCACGTCGGCCTCCTGTCCTGCATGTCGTGTCGCCGGTCGGGCGACCTCAGCGGCGTGCCACGCCGGCCAGCCCCGGATAGCGCTGGACCTCCGGCCCGACCGGGGACTCCGGCCGCCACAGCGGGATCCGGACGACGCCGGGCTCCAGCAGCTCCAGGTCGCCGAACAGCGCGGTGAGCTCCTCGGTGGAGCGCATCCGCATCGCGTTGGGCGAGCGGTCCCGGTTGTAGATGCTCTGCGCCTCGTCCGCGCCCGCGTGCCCGCCCTCCGCGGTCGCGTGGCTGATCACCAGGTAGCTGCCCGGGGGTGCCGCGCCCAGGTAGGTGCGCACGAGCTCGGCCGGGCGGGCCTCGTCGGGCACGAAGTGCAGCACCGACACCAGCAGCACCGCGATCGGCCGGGAGAAGTCGAGGTGCGAGCGGGTCAGCGGGTTGTCCAGCACCTTGGCCGGTTCGGTCAGGTCGGCGGCGAGCACCTCGGTGCGGTCGTCGTCGCCGAGCAGGGCCCGGCTGTGCACCACCGCGATCGGGTCGTTGTCGACGTAGAGCACCCGGGCGTCCGGGATCTCGGCGGCCGCGATCTCGTGCACGTTGCCCGCGGTCGGGATGCCCGAGCCGAGATCGAGGAACTGGGTCACCCCCTGCGCGCACAGGTGGCGCACGGCCCGGCGCAGGAACGCCCGGTTCGCCTGGGCGACCGACGCCATCTCCGGCAGCACGCCGAGGATCTGCTCGGCGAACCGCCGGTCGGCCTCGAAGTTGTGCGAGCCACCGAGGTAGTAGTCGTAGACCCGGGCGACGCTGGGACGGTTCATGTCCACCTCGTCGGGTGCCCACGCCGGCCTGTCCATTCTGTGCTCCCCGCAACGGATTCGACGTCTTTCGACCAAGGGGGACCCTACTGGCCGGACGGCGCCCTGAGGGGGTACGCGCCGCTCAGTACAGCGCGATCGTGGCGACAGTGGCCCCGGTGAGTGACACCAGGTCGTCCGGGGCGAGCTCGATCTCCAGCCCGCGCCGGCCGCCGGAGCAGTAGATCGTGCCGAACCCGGCCGCCGACGCGTCGAGCACGGTGGGCAGCCGCCTGCGCTGGCCGAGCGGCGAGATCCCGCCCGCCACGTAGCCGGTGGTCCGCTCGGCGTCGGCGATCTCGGCCATCGCCGCCCGCTTGCCGCCCACCGCCGCGGCCAGCGCCTTCAGGTCGAGCTGCGCCGACACCGGCACGATCCCGACCGTCATGGCGCCGTCGACGACCGCGACGAGCGTCTTGAACACCCGGTCCGGGTCCTGGCCCATCGCCCGGGCCGCCTCCGGGCCGTACCCGGTCTCCCGGTCGTCGTGGGTGTAGCTGTGCACCCGGTGCGTGATCCCGCGTCGCACCAGCAACGCCGTCGCCGGGGTGCCCCTGCCCGCCATGTCCGCCCGACCTCCCGCGCTCACCGACGGCCCCGCCCGCCGCGGCCGTCGCGGGCAACCTACGGGAATGCCGTTCCGGCGCGTGACGTTCCCGGTGGTGTGACGACAGCAGTGATGGAGGCCCCCCGGGCGTCCGAGGCCGGACGGAACCGGTGGGGACGCGTACCCTCCGACACGACCGCCGTGCCGGTGACCCGCACCGGCGCGCGGTCCGTGTCACTGGAGAGGGGACCCTTGTCAGAACAGCCGGATCGGTCCGGGAACGAGCCGGTCGAGCAGGTCGGCACCGCCGATGCCGAGGGCAACCGGGCGCCGGAGGACGAGACGGTCGAGGAGCGCACCGCCCGCTTCGAGCGGGACGCGATGCCGCTGCTGGACCAGCTCTACGGTGCCGCGCTGCGGATGACCCGGAACCCGGCCGATGCCGAGGACCTGGTGCAGGAGACGTTCCTGAAGGCGTACTCGGCCTTCGGCTCGTTCCGCCGCGGGACGAACCTGAAGGCCTGGCTGTACCGGATCCTGACCAACACCTACATCAACGGGTACCGCAAGCGTCAGCGCCAGCCGCTGCAGGCGCCGACCGACGAGATCACGGACTACCAGCTGGCCCAGGCGGGCGAGCACACGTCCACCGGCCTGCGCTCGGCCGAGGTCGAGGCGATGGACGCGCTGCCCGACGACGACGTGAAGGAGGCCCTCTCGGCGCTGCCGGAGGACTTCCGGATGGCCGTGTACCTGGCCGACGTCGAGGGGTTCGCCTACAAGGAGATCGCCGAGATCATGGGCACCCCGATCGGCACCGTGATGTCCCGGCTGCACCGGGGCAGGCGCCAGCTGCGGGACATGCTGACCGATGTCGCCCGCGACCGCGGTTTCGTGCGCGGGGCGGGCAGCCAGGAGGTGACGGCGTCGTGAGCGCCGAGGAGGTTCCCGCCGAGCGCAACCCGCTGGCCGGTGACACCGCAGGCTGCAGCGAGGTGCTCGCGGAGGTGTGGCTGTTCCTGGACCGCGAGTGCGACCAGGAGCGCAGGCGGCTGCTGCAGCACCATCTCGACGAGTGCGCGCCCTGCCTGGCCGAGTACGGCATCGACGAGAAGCTGAAGGCCCTGCTGGCCCGCAAGTGCGGCGGGGAGTCGGCGCCGGAGGCCCTGAAGGACCGGCTCCGCACCCAGATCCGCTCGGCGGTGCTGGAGCAGGCGCAGGTGCGGGTCGAGTCCGGCCCGGAGGGCACCAGCGTCTCGGTGTCCCGGCGGCGCACGGAGTACCGGCGCGAGGGCTGAGCGCGGCGTGGGCACAGCACGCACGACAGCACGCACGAAGGGCGGGTACCGGGACCGGTACCCGCCCCTCGCACGTTCGGACGGCGACTCAGGTGTTCGGCTTCTTGCCGTGGTTCGCCTTCTTCTTGCCGCGGTCGCGGCGCTTGCGGGCACGCTTCGACATGATCGGCCCTCCTCTCCTCAGGGGTCACGGTTCCGCGGCGGTGCCGCGGGAGCTCGTGGCCGTGATTCTCGCATGTGGTGGGATGGGCGACCGTGACCACGCTCAGCCAGCTGCTCGCCGAGCACACGACGATGGACGGCGAGACCGCCGACCACCTCCAGCGGGTGGTGGGGGAGTGGCAGCTGCTCGCCGACATGTCGTTCGCCGACTTCCTGCTGTGGGTGCCGCTGGACGACCTGCACGCGGCCACCGACTTCACCGCCGAGGGATCGTCGCGGACGTCCACCGCCCAGTTCCTGTGCGTGGCCCAGGCCCGGCCGACCACCGCACCCACCGCGCACCCGGACGACGTCGTCGGCCGCCGGGCCGCTCCGGTGGAGGTCGGCCAGCTGCGCCGGGCGGTGCTGGAGGGCCGGATCTGCCGGGACGACGACCCGCGCTGGCACCTGGAGGTGCCGGTGCGCCGGGAGACCATCCCGGTCCGCTACCACGGCCGCACCGTCGCGGTGCTGTCCCGGGACACGAACCTGTCGACCCCCCGGGTGCCCTCCCCGCTGGAGATCGCCTACCTGGGCAGCGCGTCGGACCTGTGCCAGATGATCGTGGACGGCACCTTCCCGCCGCAGTCCGGGCCACCCGGCAGCGCGGAGGGCAGCCCGCGCGCCGGTGACGGCCTGGTCCGGCTGGACGCGCACGGCAACGTCGCCTACGCCAGCCCCAACGCGCTCTCGGCGTACCACCGGATGGGCCACGCCAGCGACGTCGCCGGGGCCGATCTGACCGCGGTGACCAGGGCGCTGGTGCTCGACCCGTTCGACGCCAAGGACGTCGCCGCCCGGATCGCCGACGCGCTGGCCGGCATCCCGTCGAGCCGGATGGAGATCAAGGGCAGGCGGGCGACGATGCTGGTCCGCGCGCTGCCGCTGCGCCCGCGCGGCGACGCCGCCGGCGCGCTGGTGCTGGTCCGCGACGTCACCGACCTGCGCCGCCGGGACGCGGCGCTGATGTCAAAGGACGCCACCATCCGGGAGATCCACCACCGGGTGAAGAACAACCTGCAGACCGTCGCGGCGCTGCTCCGGCTGCAGGCCCGGCGCAGCGAGCACCCGGAGGCGAGCCGGGCGCTCGAGGAGTCGGTCCGCCGGGTCACCTCGATCGCGCTGGTGCACGAGGCGCTGGCCTACTCGGTGGCCGAGGTCGTCGAGCTCGACGAGCTGCTGCCGAAGGTGCTGCCCGCCATCCGGGACGGCGCGACCACCGAGTCGCGGGCCCGGGTCCGGGTGGACGCCGGGTTCGGCGCGCTGCCCGCGGCCAAGGCCACCCCGCTGGTGCTGGTGCTGGCCGAGCTGGTGCACAACGCGCTGGCGCACGCCTACGACCCGGGCGTCGCCGGTGAGGTGGTGGTCAGCCCGCGACGGTCGGCGAGCCGGCTCGAGGTGTCGGTGGCCGACGACGGGCACGGGATGCCCGCCGACTTCGACTTCGAGCAGTCGAAGGGCCTGGGCCTGCAGATCGTGCGCACGCTGCTGAGCTCGGAGCTGGAGGCGACGATCACCGTCTCCGCGCGGGACGGCGGCGGGACGGTGGCGCTGATCCGGCTGCCGCTGGGCGGCGGCTGAGCGGCGGCACGTCCGGGCCCGGTCCTCGCAACGGTCGCGGGCCGGATCGTCCCCGGGCGGTCGGTCCGGTGCGCCGGGTGACCGCATCGGTCACTGCGGGTGACCCGGGGCGTGAGCGGGCCCCCTGGCGGCACCGGATACCCTCGACCCGTGACCGTTGATCCCGGTGCCGTGGTCGCGCCGGCACCGTGGTGGACAGGTCACGCGGGGTGGCAGATCACCCCGAACGCACCTCGGGCCCGTGGCCGGTGGCGTCCGGCTACGGGCCCGAGGTCGGGGAGCTACTTCTCTACTTCTTCGATCCGTGCGATCAGGCGGTGCGGGCGCGCGGGCGGGTGCTGCGCCGCTTCAGGGCGCGCCGCTCGTCCTCGCTCATGCCGCCCCAGACACCCGCGTCCTGCCCGGACTCGAGAGCCCACTGCAGGCACGACTCGGTGACCGGGCAACGCCGGCACACGCTCTTCGCCTCGGCGATCTGCATCAGGGCGGGGCCGCTGGTGCCGACGGGGAAGAAGAGCTCCGGGTCCTCGTCGCGGCAGATCGCGTCGTGACGCCAGTCCATGATTGCTTTCTCCTCTGGTGCGCGATCGGGGTCGCGCCGATCGTCATCTGTTACGTCCGTGTTTCGGAGCTTGTGAATACTTTCACGAGCTCCGGCGGTCCTCAACGGGAAACTGCTCATCGGATACGTGAGTGGCCTCATAGCCGCTCGCGCACGACAGACCTGTGCCCCGAACTTTTCAGCCGCGGGCCGGTTCCTGTGAACCAGTGTCCCTGTCCGACACGGAAACGGCCACCCGAATCCCGTGTAGTACCCGACACCCCCCTGGCGGCGTTGCCCGGGGCCTCCCGCTTGCGTAGGGACCACCTTGGATCACCGGTTTGGGCTGGTGTAAGCCCCAACGGGACCGACGGTCCGCTCACATCGGTGAATGGCGGGGTTGCTCACTCCGGCGTGTGAGAGCGCCCGCACGGGGCGCGACGAACTGCCCATCTCACACGACGACGCGTAACGCTCCCGGCACGCTCAGGAATTCCACGTCGGTCCGCTCGCCCAGGTGGTCGCCGTCCAGCTGCAGCGCCAGCGGCCGATCGGAGGTGATCCTGACCTGGGGGACGGCGTCGTGGCGCACGACGTGCCTGCCGTGCGGGTCACCGTCGGCAGCCAGCATCTGACGCAGCGTCGTCGCGATCGTCCTGGGCCCCAGGCCGGTCAGCGCGAACAGCCCGAGCCCGCTGCCGAACGACGAGCGGGGGTTCGTCCGGACCGCGCGGCCCGACAGGTAGGTCCACGGGTCGGTGTTCGAGACGAACGCCAGCCGCACCCCGCCCAGCGGCGCGGCCCCCGGGATCTGCACCGTCATCGACGGCGGCCGGTGCAGCTGGGCCAGGTACTGCCCGATCGCGGTGATCGCGTACCGGCCGGGGCTGGCCTCGTACCCCTGCGCCCTGGCCCGCTCGACGGCGGCGACCACCTCGGCGTCCCAGCCCATGCCCGCGTTGAAGGTGAACCACCGGTCGTCGGCGTGGCCGAGGCCGACCAGCCTGCGCCGCCGGGCGGCGAGCGCGGTCAGCACGTGGCCGGTCGCCTCGACCGGGTCGCGCGGCATCTCCAGGGCGCGGGCGAACACGTTCGCCGAGCCGCCGGGCACCACGGCCAGCATCGCGGTGGCGTCCGGGTCCGGCCGGGGCGGGCCGCTCCCGGTGCCGGTCTGCGCGGCGAGCAGCCCGTTGACGACCTCGTTGACCGTGCCGTCGCCGCCGAGCGCCACCACCAGCTCGACCCCGTCGGCGACGGCCGCCGCGGTGGCCTCCGCGGCGTGCCCCCGGTAGCGGGTCTGCAGCACGTCCAGCTTGAGCTCGCTGGCCAGCGCCTTGGTCAGCACGTCCCGGCCGGCCGCCGTCGTCGACGTGGCCTGCGGGTTGACCACGAGCAGCGCGCGCACGGGCCGACTGTAACGACCACCGCCGCCCGGCGGGTCCGGGCGGGTGCGTGCTGCCTATCCTCGGAGCCGTGGCCGAGGAGCAGCGCAACGACGTCCCCGCCGCGCCGCGCGTGCCGGAGAACGTGAAGGTGTCCGGCCTGCTGGTGGCCGTGCAGGGCGTGGTCGGCGTGGTGGTCGCCGTCGTGCTGGGCCTGCGGGCGTTCGAGGCGGGTGGCCCCCGGCTGTACTACGGCCTCGCCGAGTCCGGGATCTTCCTGCTGATGGGCGGCGCCGTCGTCGGCATCGGCTACGGCCTGGTCCGCGGCCTGCACGGCTGCCGCACCCCGGCGATCGTGGTGCAGCTGCTGTTGCTGCCGGTCGTCTACAGCCTGCTCGGGCCGTCCCGGCAGCTGTTGTGGGGCATCGTCTGCGGGCTGTACGTGGTGCTCACCTTCATGCTGCTGATCAGCGAGCAGTCCAAGCGCTGGGCGCTCGGCGAGGACGAGCCCGGTTCCTAGCCGGCCCGGCCGGCGAGCGCCGCGAGCGGGCCGCCGGTGAGCCGGTAGGTGGTCCAGCCCTCGTTCGGCCCGGCGCCGATCGCGCGGTAGAAGCCGATCGCCGGTTCGTTCCAGTACAGGACGTTCCACTCCAGCCTGGCCCAGCCGCGCCGGGTGCACTCCGCGGCCAGCGCGGCGAGCAGCCGCAGGCCGTGCCCCTCGCCGCGGTGCGCCGGGCGGACGTAGAGGTCCTCCAGGTGCATCCCGGCGACCCCCTCCCAGGTGGAGAAGGTGCGGAACCAGATCGCGGTGCCGACCACCGCGCCGTCGGCGGTGGTGGCGACCAGCGCGGCGGCCGACGGGTCCGGGCCGAACAGCGCGGCGTGCAGCCGGTCGTCGGTGAGCCGGCACTCGTCGGCGGCCTTCTCGTACTCGGCGAGCTCGTGCACCAGCGCCACGACGGCCGCGACGTCGCCGGGCCCGGCCGCCCGGACCCCGCTCACCGCGGGCCCCGGGTCGGGCGCTGGTTGACGTGGTCCAGCCGCGGGACGCCGCGCTCGAAGCCGAGGACCGTCACCCCGGCCGGGTCCATCGCGACGTGCACCCCGCCGGTGGCGGGCAGGCCGATCCAGCGCGCGGTCAGCACCCGGGAGAAGTGGCCGTGCCCGACCAGGATCACGTCGCCGGCGCCGAGCAGGGCGCGCGCCTCGGCCAGCACGGCGTCGGCCCGCCGGCACACGTCGTCCGGCGTCTCGCCGCCCGGCCACGGGCCGTCCCAGATGGTCCAGCCGGGCAGCGTCTCGCGGATCTGCGGGGTGGTGCGGCCCTCGGCGTCGCCGTAGTCCCACTCGGCGAGCCGGTCGTCGATCGCGTCCACGGTGAGCCCGGCCAGCGCGGCCGTGTCCCGCGCGCGCGTGCGCGGGGAACAGAGGACGCGGGCCGGCGGCGCGGCGTGCCGGACCAGGGCCAGCGCGTCGCGCACCGCGCAGGCGGCGTCCCGGCCGTCGTCGGTGAGCCCGATGTCGGTCCGCCCGGTGTGCCGGCCGGTCCGGGACCACTCGGTCTCGCCGTGCCGGAGCAGCAGGATCCGGCCGCGGGGGTCGTCGTCGCTCACGATCGCCGACGCTACCCGGACGGCGGGTGCCCGCGGTCCTCCGCGAGTGGCCCCGGGTGGCGCCGGGTCACCCGGACGGGTCGGTGTCCCACCCGACCGGGTCGTCGGCCGTGGCGCCGGCCCGGCGCGGCCGGTCGGTCCGGTGAGATGGGGCCGGTCCCGTCCGTTCCCGAGGAGTGACATGTCGCAGCACCCCCGCCGGGCCGCCCGGCGGATCGCCGGGCTCGGCACCGCCGCCGGCCTGGTCCTCGCCGCCGCGTTCGGCGCGGCCGCCGCCGACCCGGGCGGCGCCGGTGCGGCTGCCGCGGTGCCGGCCGCTGCCGGTGTGGCTGCCGCGGTGCCGCTCGCCGCGGGCCCGGCGGTCGTTCTCCCGGCCGCGCAGTCCGCGCCGGCGGTTCCGGCGGCGCAGCCGGCCGGCGCCGGGATCGGCCCGGGCGTGCAGATCGCCACCCCGGTGGCCGGCGGGGCGGAGCTGTGCACCGCCAACTTCCTCTACACCGCGGCCGGGGCGGCCGACGGGCAGCGCGACGACGACGGGCAGGTGCACCGACGCGTCCCGGCCGGGGCGCTCTACCTCGGCACGGCCGCGCACTGCATGGTGGCGGAGAGCGCGCGGTCCTCGGTCGACGGCTGCGTGGAGCCGGTGCAGCCGCACGGCACCGAGGTCGGGATCGTCGGCCGGGACGGCACCGTGCACAGCGGCCGGGTCGCCTACAACTCCTGGGCGGTGATGCAGGAGCGCGGGGAGCGCGACCCGCAGCTCTGCCTCTACAACGACTTCGCGCTGATCGAGCTCGGCCCGTCCGCCGCGGCGGTCGCCGACCCGACGGTGCCCGGCTTCGGCGGCCCGTCCGGGCTGAACGCGGCGGGCACCGCGGGCGGTGACCGGGTCTACAGCTACCAGCCGAACCAGGCCGCGCCGACGCCGTTCAAGCAGGGCGTGTCGTTCGGCAGGCCGGAGGGGCCGCGCACGCACGTCGTCGCCACGCTCCCGCCGGGCGTGCCGGGGGACTCCGGCGCCGGCTACCTCGACGCGCAGGGACGCGCGTTCGGGGTGCTGTCCAGCCTGATGCTGCCGACCGCGACGAACGGGGTCACCGACATCGCCCAGGCGCTCGGCTACGCCGCCGCGTTCGGCCCGCTGGGGCCGGTCGAGCTGGTCCCGGGCACCGCCGGGTTCACCCCGCGCGGGATGCCGCTGACCGAGCTGCCCGCCGTCCCGGAGCGGCCGCTGCCCGAGGTGCGGCCGGTGCCGCTGCGCTGAACCGCCGGCGCCGTACGCGCGTCCTGTGCCCATGCCCACTCCGGCGGCGCGGGACGCGCGGAACCCACCGGTGTCCCGGTTAGACTCCGGCCCAGACCCGACAGCCGTGTCCCGGCGCGGGGCCGCATCCGGCCCCGGCCGCCGGGATGGCCGTCCGGCACCGAGAGCAGGTCGACGACCCCGCGACCCCCGGTGCAACGGCAGGCGCCGCCCGCTCCGGCGCCGCTCATGTACCTCACGTATGGAGTCTTCGATGACGCTCGCCCAGGACCGGCCCGGAACCACCGCCCCCGCGCGGGACGAGGTGTTCGGCGCGCACGAGGGCGGCAAGCTGGCGACCGGTCTGACCGCACCGCTGGCCGACGCCCGCGATCTGTCCATCGCCTACACGCCCGGGGTCGCGGACGTGTGCCGGGCGATCGCCGACGACGCGGCCCTGGCCGCCCGCTACACCTGGGCGCACCGGCTGGTCGCCGTGGTCAGCGACGGCACCGCGGTGCTCGGGCTCGGCGACATCGGCCCGCGCGCGTCGCTGCCGGTGATGGAGGGCAAGTCGGCGCTGTTCAAGTCGTTCGCCGGGCTGGACTCGATCCCGCTGGTGCTCGACACCACCGACGTCGACGAGATCGTCGAGACGCTGGTCCGGCTGCGGCCCACCTTCGGCGCGGTCAACCTGGAGGACGTCGCGGCGCCGCGCTGCTTCGAGCTGGAGCGCCGGCTGATCGAGGCGCTGGACTGCCCGGTGATGCACGACGACCAGCACGGCACCGCCGTGGTCCTGCTGGCGGCGCTGAACGGTGCCTGCCGGGTGCAGGACCGTGCGCTGCGCGACCTGCGGATCGTCATCTCCGGTGCGGGCGCCGCCGGGATCGCCTGCGCCCGGATCCTGCTCGCCGCCGGCGCGTCGGACGTGGTGCTGCTCGACTCCCGCGGGATCGTCGACGCCGCCCGCGGCGGGGTGAAGGCGGAGCTGGCCGCGGTGACGAACCCGCGCGCGGTGACCGGCGGGATCGCCAAGGCGCTCGCCGGTGCGGACGTCTTCGTCGGCCTGTCCAGCGCCACCCTGCCGGAGGAGCTGCTGGCCACGATGGCTCCGGAGGCGATGGTGTTCGCGCTGTCCAACCCCGATCCCGAGGTGCACCCGGACGTCGCCGCGCGGCACGCGGCGATCGTCGCGACCGGGCGCAGCGACTTCCCGAACCAGATCAACAACGTGCTGGCGTTCCCGGGGATCTTCCGCGGGGCGCTGGACGCGAACGCCCGGCGGATCACCGACCGCATGAAGGTGGCCGCGGCGACGGCGATCGCCGACGTGGTCGCCGACGAGCTGTCGCCGACCAGCATCGTCCCCGGGCCGTTCGATCCGCGGGTGGCGCCCGCGGTGGCGGCGGCCGTCGCCCGGGCCGCCGTCGCCGACGACGGGGCCCGCTGAACCGGCCGTCGGCACCGGGCAATCGGGTCACGCAGCGTGCACGTACGGTCGCTGCGCCGAACGGCACGCCCCGCTGTGAGCGGTTGTTCACTGTAGGTCAAGTTCATTGCCACCGCTCGCCGAACGGACGGATCCCTTCGGCGTGACCAAACACCCGGTCACCAACGCTGCGCCGGTGACGGGCCGGTCGGATTGGTCCGATCGGCGGCATTACCCGCTGTGCAGGGTCGCTCGATCGGGCTACCGGGGCGGATCGCCCGGCCCGGTATCTCGTTGAGCGGGTGGAGCTGCCGAACGGAACGGAGGCCGGCGTGGCCGAGGTGGAACCGCGGGCGGGACATCGTCCGGGTGGTGCGTCCCAGGATGTCGCCGGCGAACCGGGTGTCGACCCGGTCGAGCCGACGTCCCGGACGACCCGCGACGCGGACCGGCCCGCCGGGCTGGCCGGTGACCTCGCACGGGCCTTCGCCGGCCCGGGCGGCGGCCGGGCCGGCCGGGTGCGCCCCGCGCCGGACCGCGGCCCGTACGCCGATCCCGCCGACGTGCCGGTCGCCGACGTGCCGGCCGCCGATCCCGGCCCGGGCCCGGATCCGGCCGCCCCGTTCGACGGGCCGGCCGGCACGGACGCCCCGGACGTCGCCGGCGCCGGGTTCGGTGAGCCGCCGTTCGGCAGGCCCCGCCCGACCCCGCGGCCCTCGCCCACCGCCCGCCGCCCGCAGCCGCCCGCCGCGGCCCCGGACGGCAGGCCCGACCCGGCCGACCACTCGGCGGTGCAGCTCCCGCCGTCGCCCGCGCTGCTCTGCGACGCCGCCGGGATCGTGCTGCACACCAACGCCGCGCTGCGCCGCCTCGCCGGGTCGGCCGACCCGACCGGGATGAAGCTGCCGCAGCTGCTGGTCGGCCCCGACTCCGACGCCCGCCTGGTCCGTGCCGACCGCAGGCTGGCCCGGGTGAAGGTGGTCCGCTGGCCGCAGCCGGGCAACCGGACCGTCGTGCTGCTCACCGCGTTCCCGGACGCGACGGCGGCCCCGTCCGACGAGGCGCCCGCGCTGGACCTGGAGCGCGCCACCCGGTCCGGCACCTGGACCTTCGACCTGCAGGCCGGCACGCTCACCCGCAGCGAGGGCCTGGTCGAGCTGTACCGCTCGCTGGGCGTGCGCCCGGACGGCGCCGACGGGCCGATCGAGGGCGAGCAGGTCGAGCGGGTCTGCCGGCTGCTGCGCCGCGGCCCGGAGGAGCTGTCGACCGCGAGCCGTCCCGCGCACTCGTCGGAGATCCGGCCCGAGGGCGGCGCGGTGCTGTCCTGCCGGACCCGGATCGACCGGACCCCCGGTGGCGCGCCGCTGCGGCTGATCGGCACCGTGCAGGACGTCACCGACCGGCGGCGCGCCGAGTCCCGCGCGCAGCGCTCCGGCCAGCGGTTCGCCGAGCTGGTCGCCACCATCACCACCGGCGTCGCGATGCTCGACGGCCGCGGCCGGATCGTCGACGCCAATCCGGCGCTGTGCCGGCTGCTCGACGCCGACCTGGAGACGCTGCGCGGCGTTCCGGCCCGCAGCCTGTCCGCGGAGCCGCAGTCCGGCGACCGCAACGGCCTGCCGGACTGGCTGCGCGCGCCGTCCGACCCGGAGTCGACCTACCGGATCGACTCGCTGCCGCTGCTGCGCGCCGACGGCACCCGGGTGGACTGCGAGGTCGTCGTCAACGCGGCCCCGTCCGACGACGGCAGGCCGTTCTGGCTGCTCGTGGTCACCGACGTGGGCGAGCGCCGGCGCGCCGCCGACGTGCTGCGCGAGGCGAACACCGTCGACCCGCTGACCCGGCTGCCGAACCGGGCGGGCCTGCTCGAGGTGGCCGACCGGGCGCTGGCCGGGCCGGACGCCGGACGGGTCGCGGTGGTCGTCGGCGACGTCGACGACTTCGCCCGGGTCAACACCGGCCTCGGGCACTCCGACGGCGACGCCCTGCTGGTCGAGCTCGCCGGCCGGCTGCAGCGCGATCTCCCGCCGCTGTGCACGGCGGGCCGGCTGTCCGCCGACGAGTTCGCCGTCGTCTGCTCCGACGTCGACGCCGCGGGCGGCCCGCAGGCGCTCGGCGCGACCGTCGCGGAGCTGCTGCGCGGCACCGTCACCGTCGGCGGGCGGCCGGTCACGCTGACCGCCTCGGTCGGGGTCGCCACCCCGGACGCGGTGCCCGCCGGGCCGCACCCGCCGCGCGGCGACGACCTGCTGCGCTCCGCCGAGGTCACCGTGCAGCAGGCCAAGCAGCGCGGCCGCGGCACCGTCGCGATCGCCGATCGCGGCACCGTCGGCCCGGCCTGCCGGCAGCTGGAGCTGGAGGCGGAGCTGCGCGCCGCCATCGAGTCCGACGCGCTGCGCCTGGAGTACCAGCCGGTCGTCGCGCCGGACGGCACCGTGCTGTCCGCCGAGGCGCTGCTGCGCTGGTCGCACCCGGTGCACGGGGAGGTCTCGCCGGGCGAGTTCCTGCCGGTCGCGCAGCGCAGCGGCCTGCAGCGCGATCTCGACCTGTGGGTGCTGCGCACCGCCGCCGCCGAGGCCGCCACCTGGCCGCGGCACGGCCAGCGGATCGCCGTCGCGGTGAACCTGGCCGGCCTGCTGCCCGCCGATCCGGCCTTCCTCGACGAGGTGACCGCCGTCGTCGAGTCGTCCGGGCTGGGCTGGGACCAGCTGGTCCTGGAGCTGGTCGAGACCAGCCTGGTCGCGCTGCCGCGCCCGGCGCTGGACGCGATGAGCGAGCTGGTGCGCCGCGGCGTCCGCTTCGCCGTCGACGACTTCGGGACCGGCTACTCCTCGCTGGCCCGGCTCAAGGAGCTGCCGGCGCAGACGGTCAAGGTGGACCGCGCGTTCGTCACCGGCGTCGGCACCGACCCGGCCGACTTCGCGCTGGCCCGCGCCGTCGTCGAGGTGGCCAGGGCGATGGGCCGCGCCACCGTCGCCGAGGGCGTCGAGACCGCCGAGCAGTTCCACGTGCTGCGCGGGCTCGGGGTGAACGCGTTCCAGGGCTGGCTGTTCGCCCGCTCGCTGCGCCCGGAGGACCTGCACCGGGTGCTGCGCGGCGGCGGGCTCCCGACGCCCGCCACCACCGGAACCCCGCCCGGCGGCACCCCCGGCGCCTGGTAGGCCGCCGGGAGCGGTCGCCGCTGTCGGTGGTCCGGGTTACCGTGCCCGCAACAGGCGGCTGCCGGCCGGGCGGCCGCCGGGGGCAGGGGGAGCCCGCGATGATCGAGTTCCGGGGCGTCACGAAGCGCTTTCCGGACGGGACGGTCGCCGTCGACGAGCTGGACCTGGTGGCCGAGCAGGGGCGGATCACGGTGTTCGTCGGGCCGTCCGGCTGTGGCAAGACCACCTCGCTACGGATGATCAACCGGATGGTCGAGCCGACCTCCGGCGAGCTCCGGGTCGACGGGCAGGACGTTCTGGCCGCCGATCCGGCCGAGCTGCGCCGCGGCATCGGCTACGTCATCCAGCAGGCCGGGCTGTTCCCGCACCGGACCGTGGTGGACAACATCGCGACCGTGCCGATGCTGCTGGGCACCGGCCGGCGGGCCGCCCGGGACCGGGCGATGGAGCTGATGGAGACGGTCGGCCTGGACACCGCGATGGCCGGCCGCTACCCGAGCCAGCTCTCCGGCGGCCAGCAGCAGCGGGTCGGTGTGGCCCGCGCGCTCGCCGCCGATCCGCCGGTGCTGCTGATGGACGAGCCGTTCTCCGCGGTCGACCCGGTGGTCCGGGAGAGCCTGCAGGAGGAGCTGCTGCGGCTGCAGTCCGAGCTCGGCAAGACGATCGTGTTCGTCACCCACGACATCGACGAGGCGATCAAGCTGGGCGACCGGGTGGCGGTGTTCCGGGTCGGCGGCCGGCTCGCCCAGTACGACGAGCCGGGCGTGCTGCTGTCCCGCCCGGTCGACGACTTCGTCGACACCTTCGTCGGCCGCGACCGCGGCTACCGGGGCCTGGGCTTCCTCACCTCCGAGGCGATCCCGCTCGGCACCCTCGACATGGTCTCGGTCGGCGACCCGCGGCCCGGCTCGGGCTGGGCGGTCGTGCTGGACGACACCGGCCGGCCGCTGGGCTGGGTCGAGGCGGGCGACGGCGTCGTCACCGAGGACGGGATCGTCCCCGGCGGCTCGCTGTACGCGGTCGGCTCCGGCTCGCTGCGCGGCGCGCTGGACGCGGCGCTGTCCTCGCCGTCCGGGCAGGGCGTCGCGGTCGACGCCGACGGCCGGGTCGCCGGGTCGGTGACCGCCGACGCGGTGCTGGCCGCGCTGCCCGCCGCCCGCGACGACTCCGCCGCGTAGGGGCCGGGCATGGACTGGGTCTTCCGCAACTCCGCGCTGGTCCTGGAGCTGACCCGCGAGCACCTGGTGCTGTCGCTGGTCCCGGTGCTGATCGGGCTGCTGCTGGCGATCCCGCTCGGCTGGCTCGCCAACCGGCGGCCGTGGAGCCGGACGCTCACGCTGAACGCGGCGGGCTTCCTCTACACGCTGCCGTCGCTGGCGCTGTTCGTGTTCCTGCCGCCGATCATCGGCACCCGCATCCTCGACCCGGTCAACGTGATCGTCGCGCTGACCGTCTACGTGCTGGCGCTGCTGGTCCGCACGGTCGCCGACGGGCTCTCCGCGGTGCCGCACCGGATCGTCGACTCCGCGACGGCGATGGGCTACCGCCCGGTCCGGCGGTTCCTGGCCGTCGAGCTGCCGATGGCGGTCCCGGTGATCACGGCCGGCCTGCGGGTCGCCGCGGTCAGCGCGATCAGCCTGGTCACCGTCGGCTCGGTGATCGGCTTCGGCGGGCTGGGCAAGATGTTCACCGAGGGCTTCCAGCGGGAGATCCCGCAGCAGACGATCGCCGGGATCGTGCTGGTCCTGCTGCTGGCGCTGGTGGTCGACGGGCTGCTGGTGCTGCTCGGGCGGCTGCTCACCCCGTGGGAACGGGTGCAGCACCGGCGCAGCCGGACGGGGGCCGGCCGATGACCTACCTCGGCTGGCTGTTCACCGGCGAGAACTGGACCGGGCCGGACGGCATCCTGGTCCGGCTCGCCGAGCACCTCGGCTACACCGCGCTGACCATGCTGATCGCGATGGCGATCGCGCTGCCGCTGGGCGCCTGGATCGGGCACACCGGGCGGGGCGGCGTGATCGTCGTCGGGCTGGCGAACGCGCTGCGCGCGCTGCCCACCCTCGGCCTGTTGGTGCTGCTGTTCCTGCTGGTCGGGCTGGGCCTGCTCGGCCCGCTGATCGCCCTGGTGATCATCGCGGTGCCGCCGCTGCTCGCCGGGACCTACGCCGGCGTGCGCAACGTCGATCCGGCCGTGGTCGACGCCGCCCGCGGAATGGGCATGCGCGGCCCGGAGGTGCTGTGGAAGGTCGAGCTGCCCAACGCGCTGCCGCTGATCGTCGGCGGCGTCCGCAGTGCGACCCTGCAGGTGATCTCGACGGCCACCGTCGCCGCCTACGTGGGCATCGGCGGCCTCGGCCGGTTCATCATCGACGGCCTCGGCCAGCGCGACTTCGGCGCCATGATCGGCGGCTCGATCCTGGTGGCGGCGCTCGCGGTCGTCGCCGATCTGGTGCTCGGCGGGCTGCAGCGGCTGATCGTGTCGCCGGGCCTGCAGCAGCGGGCGGGGCCGAGGCGGGCCCCGCTGCGCCTGGTCCGGAGCGGGGAGGCGAGCGCGGCATGAGGAAACAGCTACTGGCCGGCCTGCTGGTGGTGGCGTTCGCGCTGGCCGGCTGCGGCGGCGACCCGCTGGCCGGGGGCGCCGACACCGATCCGGACGTGATCGCCATCGGCTCCGGCAACTTCACCGAGTCCCAGCTGCTCGCCGAGGTCTACGCGCTCGCGCTGCGCGACGCCGGGGTGCAGGTCGAGAACCCGGTCGCGATCGGCTCCCGGGAGGCGTACTTCCCTGCCCTGCAGGACGGCTCGGTCGACCTGATCCCGGACTACTCCGGGGCGCTGCTGACCTACCTCGACCAGGAGGCGACCGCCGTCGAACCGGACGACGTGTACACCGCGCTGCAGGCGGCGCTGCCGCCCGGGCTGGTGCTCGGCGAGCGGTCCGAGGCGGAGAACAAGGACGCCGTCGTCGTCACCCGGGCCACTGCGGACCGGCTCGGCCTGCGCACCATCGCCGATCTCGCCCCGTACTGCCCGGAGCTGACCTTCGGCGGCGGCCCGGAGTTCCAGACCCGCCCGGACGGCATCCCGGGCCTGGCCCGCAACTACGGCTGTGCGTTCGCCGACTACCGCTCGCTGGACTCCGGCGGGGTGCTGACCGTCGCCGCGCTGGGCAGCGACGCGGTGCAGGCCGCCAACCTGTTCACCACCGATCCCGCCCTCGAGCAGAACGACTTCGTGCCGCTCGCCGATCCGGCCGAGAACTTCTCCGCGCAGAACGTGGTGCCGGTGCTCGCCGAGCGGAAGGCTGCACCGGAGGTCCGCGCCGTGCTGGACCGGATCTCCGCCGCGCTGTCCACCGAGGAGCTGCTCGCGATGAACGTCGAGGCCGCCGGCCCGGACAAGCCCGCCCTGCGCACCGTCGCCGCCGACTGGCTGGAGCGCAAGCAGATCACCGGAGGTGGGGCGTGAACGTCCTGGCCCTGTACCGCTACCCGGTGAAGTCCATGCTCGGTGAGGAGCTGGACGCGTTCGAGCTGGACGGCGCCGGCGTCGTCGGTGACCGGGAGTTCGCCCTGCTCGACGCCGGCGACGGCCGGGTCGCGACGGCGAAGCAGCCGCGGCACTGGCGGGCGCTGCTGCAGTGCCGCTCCACCGGCAGCGGCCCCGCGGCGCAGGTGACCCTGCCCGACGGCCGCACGCTGCCCGCCGCGTCGGCGGCCGGACCGCTGTCCGAGCTGCTGGGCAGGCAGGTCGTGGTCAGTGGGGCGCGCCCGGACGGCGCCGTCGTCGAACGGCCGGACGCCGAGGCCGTGCTCGCCGCCGGCCTGGACGCCGAGATCGACGCGCCGCTGCTGGAGATCGCCCAGGGCACCGAGGGTGGCCGCTTCGTCGACCACTCGCCGGTGCACCTGATCAGCACGGCCACGCTCGACGCGCTCGGCGTGGACGCGCTGCGCTACCGGCCCAACATCGTCGTCGCCACCCCGGCGGGCACCCCGGCGTTCGTCGAGAACGACTGGCTCGGCCGGACCGTCACGATCGGCGGCGTCACCCTGGTGCCGACGCTGCCCACCCCGCGCTGCGTGGTGCCGACCCTGGAGCACGGCGACACCCCGCGCGCACCGGAGGCGCTGCGCGGACCGGCGCAGCGCAACCGGGTCGAGGTCGAGGGCTTCGGCGTGCTGCCGTGCGCCGGGTGCTACGCCCGGGTCGAGGTGCCCGGCACCGTCCGCCGCGGGGACGCGGTGCAGGTCACCGCCTCCTGAGGGCCGGCCGGCCGTACCGTTGGCGGCAGCGCCGGCATCGCCCGACGAGCGGTGGCGTGTCGCGGACGGCCGCCTCACCATGGTGGAGACCGACCGGCGATAGATTCGGCGCACACCCGCGGCCGGTTCCCCGGCCGCCGGACGACGCACGCGCGGGAGAGGGCGGAATGGCGAACATCGACGAGATCCGGGCCGGTATCGGGGCGGCGAACCAGCGGGCCACCGAGAGCCTGGGCGCGTTGCGCCACGTCCGGAACGCGATCGAGGAGGCGGGCGCGGCGCTGTCCCAGCAGACCTACGGCACCGCCCAGCAGGACGCGGAGCAGGCCCGCGCGCTGTTCGCGGCCGCCGCCGCGAAGGTCGACGAGGTCGAGCAGGCCGTGCACGTCGCGATGAACGCCGCCGACGACATCACCGCCCGGCTGTGAGGGACGCGGTTCCCGTCCGCGTCGTCCGGGCCTGAGCGCGATGGTGGGACGACGGGGGCGGCGTGACCGCGTCCGCGCCGCGTTCGACCGGTTCCACATGGCGGCCTCGGTCGCGCTGGGCGCCGCCGAGGTGCGCCGGGACCGGGCGGTCCGCGCGCACGCCGAGACGATGGCCGAGCTGTGGCTGCGCGAGACCGGGTACGACGCCGCGCAGCGCGATCCCGCCCTGCGCGCGGTACTGGACAACCCGACGCTGGCCGGCGCCGTCGCCCGGGTCGCCGAGGACCGCGCGCACGCCTTCGACGGCTGGCAGGGCGGTTCGCCGGAGCTGCTGTCCCGGATCGTCGCCGACGCCGCACCCGGCCCGGCGGGGGAGGACCCGCGGAGCTGGCCGCCCGGGGCGGGCGAGACCGAGGGCACCGGACCGGTGCCCGCGATGTGGCAGCTCGGCACCGGATCGGTGGAGGGCGGCGCGCCGTTCCGGGTCGGCGTGCCGCTGCTCGACGGCGCCCACCTGCAGATCACCTCGACCCCGGACACCCGGGAGCACGCGGAGTCGATGGTCGAGACGCTGCTGCTGCGGGTGCTGCGCTACTTCCGGCCCGGCGTCGTCGGCGTGCACGTGTGGGACGTCGGCCAGCTCGCCGGCGCGCTGCCCGGCCTCTACCCGCTGACCCGCACCGGTCTGCTCACGGTGCACGACCCGACCCGGCTGGAGCCGCTGCTCGACCAGCTCGCCGACCGGATCCGCCGGGTGCAGACCCGGGTGCTCGCCGCCGGCTACTCCTCGCTGCGCGAGCTGGCCGAGCGCGGCGACGAGCGGCCCGAGCCGTGGCTGGTCGCGGTGCTCGCCGGGAACGGCACCCCGCTGCCCGAGGACCAGCACCGGCAGCTGCAGCGGGTGGCCCGCGGCGGGATCGCCGCCGGGGTGGTGCTGGTGCTGCTCGACGTCCCGGTGGCGCTGCGCAACCCGGTCGAGTCCGTCGAGTTCAGCGGGACCGGCAGGGGCGACGACCCGGTGGTCGCACGCACCTCGCTGACCGGGCCGCACGTCGTCGTCGAACCGGATCCGGCGCTGCCCGCCGATCTGGTGACCGACACCTGTCACCGGCTCGCCGACGCGCACGAGGCGTGGCGCGGGCGGCTCGGCGCGTTCGCCGACCTGCTCCCGCCGGTGGACCGGCGCGGCCGCGCCAACTCCCGGGACGGGCTGTACGCGCCGGTCGGGTACGAGGACGGCATCCCGGCCGGGCTGTCCCTCGACGACCACTCGCCGCACGCGCTGGTCGGCGGCCCGAGCGGCTCCGGGAAGACGAACCTGCTGCTCGCCTGGATCTCCGCGCTCGCCGCCCGCTACCCGCCGGACGAGCTGGAGCTCTACCTGCTCGACTTCAAGGAGGGCGTGTCGTTCGCCCAGTTCGCCCCCGACCCGGAGGGCAACCGGGCGGGCTGGCTCCCGCAGGCCCGGCTGATCGGCGTCAACATCAACACCGACCGCGAGTTCGGGCTCGCCCTGCTCCGGCACCTGGCCGAGACCATGCGGGTGCGGGCCGAGCAGGCCCGCCGGCACGGCGCCACCAAGCTCGCCGAGCTGCGCGACGAGCTCGCCGAACGCGGCGTCACCGGCGCCGCGGCCCGGCTCCCGCGGATCGTCGCGGTGATCGACGAGTTCCAGTTCCTGTTCAGCGGCCGCGACGCGGTCACCGCCGAGGCGACCGCGCTGCTCGAGGACGTCGCCCGGCGCGGCCGCTCGCAGGGCGTGCACCTGGTGCTGGCCAGCCAGGACGTCTCCGGGATCGAGGCGTTCTGGGGCCGTCCGGCGATCTTCGAGCAGTTCGTGCTGCGGCTCGCGCTGCCGCGCGCCCGGCGGGTGCTGGCGCTGGAGAACGAGCTGCCGATGACGATCCCGCGCTGGCACGCCGTGGTGAACCACGACTCCGGCGTCGTGCACGGCAACCAGGTCGTGCGGATCCCGGAGGCCGGCGGGCCGCTGGTCCGCGAGGTGCAGGACGCCGCGTTCGCCGCGCACCCGCCGGACCGCGAACCGGTGGTGTTCGACGGCGCCCGCGCCCCCTCGCACAAGGCGCTGGTCGCGACGCTGCCCCTCGACGGGCCGCCGCGTGCGCTGCTCGGTCAGTACGTCGACGTCGACGGGACGCCGGCCGCCGTCGAGCTGGGGGACTCGCCGGGCCGCAACATCGGCGTGATCGGGCCGGACGCGACGGTCGCCGGCCCGCTGCTGTGCTCGGCCGCCGACGCGCTCGCCGGCCAGCTCGTCCGGCGTGACGACCGCACCCGGTTCGTGCTGTTCCCGCTGGTCTCCGAGGCCGTCGGGTACGCCGCTGAGCTCGCCGGGCGGATGCCGGCGCCGTCCGAGACGGTCCCGGCCGCCGACGTCGCGACCCGGATCGCCGCGCTCGCCGCCGAGGTCAGGGCCCGTTCCGGCGACGGCACCGGCGACCATCCGCCGCTGGTGCCGGTGCTGTTCGGCGCGGACGCCGCCGAGTCGCTGCTCAGCCTCGGCGGCACCGAGGAGCTGCGCACCGTGCTGCGGCACGGCCCGGCGGCCGGGGTGCACCTGCTCGGCTGGTGGCGCGGGGCGCAACGGCTCAAGGCACTGCTGTCCCCGCCCGGCGCGACCGTCGACGACCTGGGCGTGTGGATCGCGACCGGCGTGCAGGGCGCCGATCTCGGCCCGCTGGTGGGCGGGCCGCCGCCGGAGTGGCAGCCGTCCCGGGGGCGCGGCCTGCTGCTGGACCGGGCCCGGCGGTCGCGCCCGGAGCTGGTGATCCTCGCCGAGTGGGGGGACGACGGATGAGCGACGCCGTCGAGCGCTACCGGGAGGTCGTCGCGGGGCTCGCCGACGCGGTGGGGGAGCTGCGCGCCCGGGATGCCGCGCGCGCCGAGGAGCTCCGCCGCGAGCTGCGCGA
This sequence comes from Pseudonocardia kongjuensis, assembly GCF_039526905.1. Lineage (NCBI taxonomy): Bacteria > Bacillati > Actinomycetota > Actinomycetes > Pseudonocardiales > Pseudonocardiaceae > Pseudonocardia > Pseudonocardia kongjuensis. The sequence goes on from NZ_BAAAJK010000053.1 coordinate 318,200, forward strand.
ACGCGATCGCGAGCTGGTCCGGGCCACCGAGCGGGTCACCCTCGGGCGCGGCATGTTCGAGCTGCGCTGGGAGGCCGCGCTGCAGGTGCTGTGGTCGGTGGAGGAGCCCGGCAAGCCGCGGCCGCGGCCGGACCGGCGGGCCGATCCGGCCCGGCACGACGAGCTGGAGCGGGCCGCCGACGACGCCCTGGAGGAGCTGCGTGCCTCCGGCGACCGCCGGCTGTTCCGGCTCCGCCGCAACGACTGACCCCGCCTCGCGCCCCGCACCGCCCCGCAGACATCGCACCGACATCGCACCGCGCCACTCACCGAGATGCAGCTGATCGGGCCGTGGAGATCGACATTTCCCGCTGAGCTGCATCTCGGCGCGTGGCGCGGTGCGAGATGCAGTGCGAGGTGCGGACCGGCACACCGCGTCCTGCAGTTCCGCGCACCCCGCCGGGTGCCGGGCCCGCCCGTCGAGGCATGCCGCGCGCTGCCCGGCCCGGGGATCGTCCGCCGCGCGCTGCCCGGCCCGGGGATCGTCCGCCGCGCGCTGCTGCACGCAGGACGGCCCGCGTCCCGTGGCCCACCCGGGTCCCGGCCACTCCGCCGACCCGGACCTGCCCGCCCTGCCGTGCCCGCCGTGCCCTGCCGTGCCGTGCCCTGCCGTGCCGTGCCCGCCGTGCCGCGTGCCGTGCCGTGCCCGGCCGTGCCGTGCCGTGTCGTGCCTGCCCCGCCGTGCCGTGCCCGCCGTGCCGTGTCGTGCCTGCCCCGCCGTGTCGTGCCCGCCCCGCCGGCCGGGCCCGCCCCGCCGCACGACGCCGCGCCAGCCCTCGCCCCGTCGCACGTCGCACCCCGTCGCGCGCCGAGATGCAGATCAGCGGGGTGCAGAGATCGACATTTCCCGCTGAGCTGCATCTCGGCGCGCGACGGGGTGCGACGTCGGGCACGGCGGGTGCGGTGCGGTGCGGCGCGGTGCGGTGCGGCGCAGGGGCCGCGGTGGTGAGGGGGTTACTCGTCGTCGGCGTCATCCCGGGCGAGGAAGCTGGAGAGCCGCTCGACGGCCGTCTCGAACTGGGGGTTCAGGTCCACGAAGGCCCGCAGCCGGTCGGCGAGCCACTCGACGCTGACCTGCTCGTCGCCCCGCCGGTCGACGAGCTCCTCGATGCCGCGGTCGGTGAAGTACAC
>NZ_BAAAJK010000053.1:319415-396022 GCF_039526905.1 Pseudonocardia kongjuensis
CCGGCCGCCGGGGAGTGGATCAGGCCTTCGCGAAGGCCTTGTCGATCAGCTCGGCCTGCTCGACCTCGTGCACCTTCGACGAGCCGGCGGCCGGGGCCGCCATCCGCCGCCGGGACACCCGGGTGAACCGGCCCTGCAGCTGCGGGAGCTTCTGGGGCAGCTCCAGGCCGTAGTACGGCCAGGAACCCTGGTTGGCGGGCTCCTCCTGGACCCAGCGGATGTCGCCGGCCTCGGGGTAGCGCTCCAGCGTCTCGGCGATCTGGTCGGTCGGCATCGGGTAGAGCTGCTCGACCCGCACCAGCGCGACGCCGTCGACCGAGGAGTCGCCGTTCTTGCGCCGCTTGTCGCGGGCGGCGGCCAGCTCCCAGTAGATCTTGCCGCTGCAGAACAGGACGCGATCGACGTCGGTGACCGGCCCGCTCTTCGTGCGGTGCTCCGGGTCGTCGATGACCGGCCGGAACCGGCCGTCGGTGAAGTCGGACAGCGGGCTGACGACCTGCTTGGCGCGCAGCATCCACTTCGGCGTGAAGACCACCAGCGGCCGGCGCACCCCGTCGAGGGTGTGCTGGCGGAGCAGGTGGAAGTAGTTCGCCGGCTCGGACGGCAGCGCGACCGTCATCGAGCCCTCGGCGCACAGCTGCAGGAACCGCTCGATGCGGCCGGAGCTGTGGTCGGGGCCCTGGCCCTCGAGGCCGTGCGGGAGCAGCAGCGCGACGTCGGACAGCTGGCCCCACTTCGCCTCACCGGACGAGATGAACTCGTCGATGATCGACTGGGCGCCGTTGACGAAGTCGCCGAACTGGCCCTCCCACATGACGAGCGCCTCGGGGTTGGCGACCGAGTAGCCGTACTCGAAGCCGACGGCCGCGAACTCCGACAGCGCCGAGTCGTAGGGCAGGAAGCGGCCCTGCTCCTCGGCCAGGTTGCGCAGCGGGAAGTACTCGGCACCGGTCTTGCGGTCGATCAGCACCGAGTGCCGCTGCACGAAGGTGCCGCGCCGCGAGTCCTGGCCGGAGAGCCGGATCAGCCGGCCGTCGACGGCGAGCGAGCCCATCGCCAGCAGCTCGGCGAAGGCCCAGTCGACGTCGCCCTCGCGGGACATCTTCTCGCGCTTCTTGAGCACCGGCTCGACCCGCTTGTGCACCGAGAACCCCTCGGGGAGGTTCGTGTGCACGTCGCCGATCCGGTGGATGATCTCCAGCGGGATCGAGGTGTCCAGGTCGGACGGGACCTGCTGCACGTCCTCGATCGACGGCGAGATGACCGGCGGCGTCTTCTCCAGCTCGCGCACCTCGTTGAAGACGTGCTCGAGCTGGTTGGAGAAGTCCTTGAGGGCCTGCTCCGCCTCGTCCATGGTGATGTCGCCGCGGCCGATCAGCGACTCGGTGTAGATCTTCCGGACGCTGCGCTTGGCGTCGATGATGTCGTACATCGACGGCTGGGTCATCGAGGGGTCGTCGCCCTCGTTGTGGCCCCGGCGCCGGTAGCAGATCATGTCGATCACGACGTCGTTGTTCCAGCGCTGCCGGTACTCGACGGCCAGCTTGGCGACCCAGACGCAGGCCTCCGGGTCGTCGCCGTTCACGTGGAAGACCGGGGCGCCGATCATCTTCGCGACGTCGGTGCAGTACTGCGAGGAGCGCGAGTGCTCCGGCGCGGTGGTGAAGCCGACCTGGTTGTTGACCACGACGTGCACGGTGCCGCCGGTGCGGTAGCCGCGCAGCAGCGCCAGGTTCAGGGTCTCGGCGACCACGCCCTGGCCGGCGAACGCGGCGTCGCCGTGCATCAGCACGGGCAGCACGGTGAAGCCGCCGTCGCCCTTGTCGAGCAGGTCCTGCTTGGCCCGGACGATGCCCTCGAGCACCGGGTCGACGGCCTCCAGGTGGGACGGGTTCGCGGTCAGCGACACGGTCGTCTCGCCGTCGCCGAACATCCGGAAGTACTTGCCCTCGGCGCCGAGGTGGTACTTCACGTCGCCGGAGCCGTGCGCCTGGCCCGGGTCGAGGTTGCCCTCGAACTCGCGGAAGATCTGGCTGATCGGCTTGCCGACGATGTTGGCGAGCACGTTGAGCCGGCCGCGGTGCGGCATGCCGATGACGACCTCGTCGAGCTCGTTCTCGGCGGACTTGTCGAGCACCGCGTCCAGCAGCGGGATGACGGTCTCGCCGCCCTCCAGCGAGAACCGCTTCTGCCCGACGTACTTGGTCTGCAGGAAGGTCTCGAACGCCTCGGCGGCGTTGAGCCGGGAGAGGATGTACTTCTGCTCGCTCGCCTCCGGCTTGACGTGCGGGACCTCGATCCGCTCCTCGAGCCACTTGCGCTGCTCGGGATCGGCGATGTGCATGTACTCGGTGCCGATGGTGCGGCAGTACGACGCGCGCAGCAGGCCGAGCACGTCGCGCAGCTTCATGTGGCTCTGCCCGCCGAACCCGCCGACCGCGAAGTCGCGGTCGAGGTCCCACAGGGTCAGGCCGTGGCTGAGCACGTCCAGGTCGGGGTGCCGGCGCTGCCGGTAGTTGAGCGGGTCGGTGTCGGCCATCAGGTGGCCGCGGGTGCGGTAGGACTCGATCAGCTCGAGCACCCGGGCGGTCTTGTCGACCTCGCCCTCGGGGAAGTCCTGGACCCAGCGGATCGGCTCGTAGGGCACCCGCAGCGAGGCGAAGACCTCGTCGTAGAAGTCGCTCTCGCCGAGCAGGAGCTGGTGCACCCGGCGCAGGAAGTCGCCGGACTCGGCGCCCTGGATGATCCGGTGGTCGTAGGTCGACGTCAGCGTGATGATCTTGCTGACGCCGAACTCGGCGAGCCGCTCCTCGGAGGCGCCCTGGAAGGCGGCCGGGTACTCCATCGCGCCGACGCCGATGATCGCGCCCTGGCCGACGGTCAGCCGCGGCACCGAGTGGTTGGTGCCCAGCGTGCCCGGGTTGGTCAGGCTGATCGTGGTGCCGGAGAAGTCCTCGGCGGTCAGCTTGCCCTCGCGGGCCTTGCGGACCATGCCCTCGTAGGCCGCCCAGAACTGGGCGAACGACATGTTCTCGCAGCCCTTGATCGAGACGACGATCAGCGAGCGGCTGCCGTCCTTGGCCGGCATGTCCATCGCCAGGCCGAGGTTGACGTGCTCGGGGCTGACCACGGTCGGCTTGCCGTCGGTCTCGGCGAAGTGCCGGTTCATGTTCGGGAAGTCGGCGAGCGCCTTGACCAGCGCGTAGCCGATCAGGTGGGTGAACGACAGCTTCCCGCCGCGGGTCCGCTTCAGGTGGTTGTTGATGACGATGCGGTTGTCCGCCAGCAGCTTGGCCGGGACCGCTCGGACACTCGTCGCGGTCGGCAGCTGCAGCGACGCGGTCATGTTCTTGGCGATGGCGTTCGCGGCACCGCGCAGCGGGGTGGTGGTCGCGCCACCCCCGTCCTGTGCGGGCTTCGCGGCCTTCGAGCCGCTGCTGCCCGCGGCCGGCTTCGCCGCCCCGTTGGACGAGGGCGAGCTCGCCGTGCGCAGCCGCTCCTCGGCGGGCGGCGGCTCGGCCTTCGGCGTGACCGGTGGGGGCACGTCGCGCGAGCGGGAGGCCCGCCCGGTCTCGGTGGCCCCGTTGCGGACGGCCTTCTGGGCGGGTGCCGACGCGGTGTCGTCGCCCTCGTCGTCCTCGGTGGCGGAGCCGCGGGTCACCCCGCCGGGGTTCGCCTTCGGTGCGGCACCGTTGGACGCGGTGTCGGTCGCGCCGGAGCCGTCGGCGGACTCACCGGGGCCCTGGCGCTGCTCACCGTCCTTGCCGTAGTCGGCGAAGAACTCGTGCCAGGCCGGGTCCACGGCCGACGGGTCCTCCTGGAAGCGCTGGTACATCTCCTCGACGAGCCACTCGTTGGGACCGAAATCGCCCGCCGGATGGGAGGTACTGCTCGATGACACTCTGCGTCAACCGCCTTGTTAGCTGCTCGATTTGTCGCGACCGGGTACCAGGTTAGTCCCCTTCGCGCGAGCCGTGGCAGTGCGCCGGGTCGCACTTCGTGATCGTTTCGTGATCGTTCCCTGCGGAACCGGTTCAGGAGCCGATTCAGAAGCCGGGCGGGGACCCCAGGACGTCGACCACCGAGGTCTGCACGGCGGCCTCGGCGACGACCGTGCCGACCGGCGGCCCGACCCGCGCGACCCGGCGGACGGTGTCGCGCTCACCTGCGTACTGACCGTCCACCGGGGAGATCAGCAGCTCGGTGCGGACCGGGCCGTCGTCGTGCACGAGCGCGGGATGCCGCTCGCCGTCGAGGTTCACGGCCTCGCCGACCTCGACCGCGGGCAGCGTGCGCAGTGCGGCGTAGATCACCGATCGCAGCGGCGCGGGCACCCGGCAGGTGCGCAGCGCGTCGACCGCGCTGGGGAACGGTCCGGTGTAGCCGCGGCCGGGCGGGCTGTCCTCGATCAGCCGCCGGAGCATCGCGGCCGGGTCCTGCGGCAGGGTGGCCAGGAACTCCGGGGTCGGGTTCGACCAGGAGCCGGGCCGGGCGGTCGGCCGGTTGCCGTGCAGCTCGGCGTAGAAGTCGCCGTGCGGGGCGCGGAACCGCCCGGTGGGCCAGGCGTCGGCGATCCGGAAGCCGCTCTCGACGGCGGCCGCACCGTCGCCGGACAGCCACCGCACCTGGCCGGTGAGCTCGCGGTCGAGCAGCCAGTCGGCGTGCGGGTCCACCGGCGTCCACTGCTGGAGGAGGTGCTCGGAGTAGTGCACGCACAGCTCGTCGCCGGCGAACCAGGTGCCCATCCACCAGGCGTGCGTCGCGGTGTGGCGGTACTGCCCGGGGGAGATCGGCTCGTCGGAGGTCCGGATGGCCAGCTCCAGCAAGTCGCTCCTCCTCGATGTCACTGAGGTCGATGTCGCCGCGGTCGACGTCGCCGGGGCCGGTGACCGTGGACGACGTCACACATTCTCTACGGCCCGGATACGGGCCGTGACGCGACCCCCGTCATTGGGCCGAACGGAGCAGGGTGTTCCGCGGTGTGCGCGGGGGGCGGCCGCGGCGCCGCCGCCCCCGGCGCGCGCCGGTCAGCCGATCCAGGACTTGAGCTTCTCGAAGGTGCCGTTCACGTCGCTGGTCATCGGGTTCACGTGCAGGTGGGTGATCCCGTTCTCGCGCAGCGCCGCGATCCGCTCGCGGACGTGGCCCTCCGGGCCGATCAGCGAGACCTTGTCGATGAAGTCGTCGGGGAGGGCGGCCATCGCCTCCTCCTTCTTCCCGTCCAGGTAGAGGTCCTGGACGATCTTCGCCTCGTCCGCGTAGCCCTGCCGCGCGAAGACGGTGTTGTAGAAGTTCCGGCCGCGGGCGCCCATCCCGCCGATGTAGAGGGCGTACATGCCGCGGGCGGCCTGGCGGGCCGGCTCGAACATCTCCTCCTCGAGCGCGCAGATCCCGCCGCCGGTGATCTGCAGCGGGCCCAGCTCGGGGGCGCGCCTGGCGGAGCCGGCGTCGAGCGCGGGGCCGAACACCTCCCGGATCTTCTCCGGCAGGACGACGTGCGGCAGCCAGCCCTGGGCGAGCTCGGCCGTCATCTCCAGGTTCTTGTCGCCGAGTGCGGCGACCCAGATCGGGATGTCGGCGCGCTTCGGGTAGTTGATCAGCTTCAGCGGCTTGCCGAGGCCGGTGCCCTGCCCCTCCGGCAGCGGGATCGGGTACAGGCCCTCGTTGGTGATCCGCTCCCGCCGCCAGGTCCGGCGGCAGATGTCGATGATCTCCCGGGTGCGGGCGACCGGCTTGTCGTAGGGGACGCCGTGGAACCCCTCGATCACCTGCGGGCCCGACGCGCCGAGGCCGAGATTGAACCGGCCGCCGGACAGCGCGTCCAGCCCGGCCGCGGACATCGCCGTCAGGGTCGGGGTGCGGGAGTAGATCGGCAGGATCGCCGAGCCGATCTCGACCCGCTCGGTCCGGGCCGCGAGGTAGCCGAGCAACGAGACGGCGTCGAAGCTGTACGCCTCGGCGGCCCAGACGACGTCCAGGCCCGCCCGTTCCATGTCCGTGACCGCGTCCGCGTTGCGGATCGGGTCGTCGCCGTAGGGCAGCATCGTGGAGAGCTTCACAGCACGTGGGTAGTCCTAAGTTACTCGCGGGTCAAGTACCTGCGCCGTGGAACCCGAAGCGCGATAGGGGGGTTAGCCGCACTGCCCGGGACCCGGCGGCACGGGTGTCATGGAGCCATGACGCTCGAGGCCGCACCCCCGGACACCAGCACCCGCAGCAGCGGACCCGCTCCCATCACCGACGGCCGGCGCCCCCCGGGTGCCGCCTTCCTGGTGGGCGTGTTCGTGATCGTCCCGACCCTGGCGCTGTTCGCCGCGGTCCCGCTCGCCTGGGGCTGGGGGCTCGGCTGGGTCGACGTCGCGCTGTTCGTCGTCTTCTACGCGATCAGCGGTCTCGGTGTGACCGTCGGCTACCACCGCTACTTCACGCACGGCTCGTTCAAGGCCAAGCGCCCGCTGCGGATCGCGCTCGCGATCGCCGGCAGCCTGTCGCTGCAGGGCAGCGTGCTGGACTGGGTCGGCGACCACCGCCGGCACCACGCGTTCTCCGACAAGGAGGGCGACCCGCACTCGCCGTGGCTCTACGGCACCGGCGCCAAGGCGCTGGTCAAGGGCTTCTGGCACTCGCACCTGGGCTGGGTCTTCAATCGCGACCTGACCAACATGAAGCGGTTCGCGCCGGACCTGCTCGAGGACCGCGACATCATGCGCGTCGAGAAGGCCTTCCCGCTGATCGTCGTGGTCAGCCTGCTCGGCCCGGCGCTGATCGGCGGCCTGGTGACCATGTCCCTGTGGGGCGCGTTCACCGCGTTCATCTGGGCCGGCCTGATCCGGGTCGCGGTGCTGCACCACGTCACCTGGTCGATCAACTCGATCTGCCACATCTGGGGCGAGCGCCCCTTCGCCTCCCGCGACAAGTCCGCGAACGTCTGGTGGCTGGCGGTGCTGTCGTTCGGCGAGTCCTGGCACAACCTGCACCACGCCGACCCGACCTGCGCCCGGCACGGCGTGAAGAAGGGTCAGGTCGACATCTCGGCGGTCGTCATCCGCGGCTTCGAGAAGGCCGGCTGGGCGACCAACGTCCGCTGGCCCACCACGCGGCGCCTCGAGCGGCTGGCCGCGAAGAAGGAAGCCGCCGTGGCGGCCTGAGCCACCCCGCGTCATCCCGGCAGGGCCCCCGCAGCATCCGCTGCGGGGGCCCTGCCGTTCGTCCGGGGCTAGCGGCGGGGCCGGTTGCGGCGGGCCGGGCGCCGCCGGTCCGGGGTCCTCGCGGGTGCCGCCGGGCGCCGGTCGGTGCTGCGCGGCGGGGTGCGGGAGCTGTTCACGGTGCGCCCGCGGACGATCCCGATGAACTGCTCCATCAGCTCGGTCGTCGCGTCCTCGGGCCAGGTGAGCACCACCCCCGACGCCGGCCCGCCGGTCAGCGGCCGGTAGGTGAGGTCGCGGCGGTGGTGCAGCCGCGCCAGCGACTGCGGGACGACCAGCACGCCGACGCCCGCGGCGACCAGCTCGACCGCCTCGGCCGTCGTCGCCGGGGCGCTCACCGGCGCGCTGCCCGGCGCGGGATCGTCCCAGGTCAGCGCGGTGTCCGGTGGCCGGAGGACGATCTCGCCGGCCAGGTCGTCGACGGTGAGCTCGTCGACCGCGGTGGCGACGTGGTCCTTCCCGACGACGACCACGGTCGCCTCGGTGTAGAGCGGGATCGCGTGCAGCCCGGCCCGGTCGATCGGCAGCCGGACGACGCCGGCGTCCACCGCGCCGGACCGGACGGCGTCCTCGGCGTCGGCGACGGTCAGCCCGACCAGGTCCAGCGCGACGTCGGGCAGGCGCTCGGCCCAGATCCGTGCCCACTTGCCCGGGGTCACCCCCGGTACGTAGCCCAGGCGGAAGGATGCGGGGGTCACCTGCCCAGGCTATCCGCCGTCCGGGCCCCGATATCCTGGGGACATGACGCGTCAGCGGTCCACCCAGACGATGAAGCCCGCCACGGCGGCGAAGAAGCTCGGGGTGTTTCTCGACGCGACCCCCGCCGAGTTCCGGGACGGGGTGATCTCGCGCGACGAGCTCGACGCCCTGCAGGCCGATCCGCCGGCCTGGCTGCGCGATCTGCGCCGGGACGGCCCGCACCCGCGGCCGGTCGTCGCGGACCGGCTCGGCGTCTCCATCTCCGGGCTGGCCCGGGCCGGGATCACCGAGCCGCTGACCACCGAGCAGATCACCGCGCTGAAGCAGGAGCAGCCGGAGTGGCTCGGCCGCGAGCGCGCCACCCGGGCGGAGTCGCAGCGCGAGGCCGCCCGGATCGCGGCCGCGCGGCCGCCGGAGCGACCCGGCAGCTGAGCCGCCGCGAATGAGGACCGGAACTGTCCTCATCGGGTGACATGGTCCGGGGCATGACGACCTACCTGCTCGTTCCCGGTTTCTGGCTCGGCGCATCGGCGTGGGACGCGGTGGCCGCGGACCTGCGCGCCCGCGGCCACGAGGCGACCGCGGTCGAGCTCGGCCACGCGCCGGGCGACACGGCGGAGTCGCACGTGTCCGACGTGCTGGATGTGCTGGCTGCGCCGGCCGCGCCGGCCGGGGCGCCCGGGCCGGTGGTGCTCGTCGGGCACAGCGGCGCGGGCCCGGTCTGCGTCGCGGCCGCCGAGCGCGCCCGGGACCGGATCGCGCGGCTGGTCCTCGTCGACACCGGGCCGCTGCCCGACGGCGTCGCCCAGATCGACTTCACCCCGCCGGAGGCGCAGGCGGCGACCCGCGCGACGCTCGCCGCGCACGGTGCTCTCCCGATGCCCCCGCGGGCCGAGCTCGACGCGGCGGGCAGCAGCACCGCCGGCATCCCGGATCCGCTGTTCGACGAGGTCCGCGCCCGTTCGCTCGCCGAGCCGGCCGGGGTGGTGCTCACCGGCGTGCGCCGGGGCGAGACCGACGAGACCCTGCCGAAGACCGTCGTGGCGTGCAGCTTCACCCCCGGGGACATCCGCCCGCTGATCGACGCCGGGGTGCCCGGCTTCGCCGAGCTGGGCGGGCCGGACTGGTCGTTCGTGTCGCTGCCGACCGGGCACTGGCCGATGCTCTCCGAGCCGGGGCGTCTCGCGGAGCTGCTCGCCGCCGGCACCTGATCCCGGCACATCCCGGCGGGTGACGCGCCGATGCCCGGGCCGGCGGACCGGCCCGGGCATCGGGGTGTCAGACGATGATCAGATGTCGTAGCGGTCGGCCGTCATGACCTTGTCCCAGGCGGCGACGAAGTCGTCGACGAACTTCTGCTTCGCGTCGTCGGAGGCGTAGACCTCGGCGACGGCGCGCAGCTCGGAGTTCGACCCGAAGACCAGGTCGGCCCGGGTGCCGGTCCACTTCACCGCACCGGAGTCGTCGACGGCCTCGAAGGCGTCGTCGTCGCCGGCCACCGAACGCCAGGTGATGCCCGGCCCCAGCAGCGTGGTGAAGAAGTCGTTCGACAGCGTGCCGACGCGCTCGGTGAGCACCCCGGCCGTCGAGCCACCGGTGTTGGCGCCCAGCACCCGCAGGCCGCCGACCAGCACGGTCATCTCCGGCGCCGTCAGGCCGAGCAGGTTCGCCCGGTCCACCAGCAGGAACTCGCCGGGCAGCGTGTGGCCCTTGCCGCGGTAGTTGCGGAAGCCGTCGGCGGTCGGCTCCAGGTAGGAGAACGACTCGACGTCGGTCTTCTCCTGGGTGGCGTCGGTCCGGCCCGGGACGAACGGCACGGTGATGTCGTACCCGCCGTCCGCGGCGGCCTTCTCGACGGCCGCGGCGCCGGCCAGCACGACCAGGTCGGCGAAGGAGATCTTCTTCCCGCCGCCGAGCGAGCCGTTGATCTCGGACTGGAGGGACTCCAGCTTCGAGATGACGGTGCGCAGCGTGTCCGGGTCGTTGACCTCCCACTGGAGCTGCGGATCGAGGCGGATGCGCCCGCCGTTGGCCCCACCGCGCTTGTCGGACTGGCGGAACGACGAGGCCGCGGCCCAGGCGGTCTTGACCAGGTCGGTCACCGGCAGGCCGGACTCCAGCACCTTCGCCTTGATCGAGGCGACGTCGTCGGCGTCCACCAGCGGGTGGTCGACGGCGGGCACCGGGTCCTGCCAGAGCAGCTCCTCGGTCGGGACCCAGGCGCCGATGTAGCGCTCCTTCGGGCCCATGTCGCGGTGCGTCAGCTTGTACCAGGCGCGGCGGTAGGTGTCCTCGAACTCGGACGGGTTGTCCAGCCAGCGGCGGGTGATCTCGCCGTAGACCGGGTCGACCCGCAGCGCGACGTCGGTGACCAGCATCCGCGGCTTGCGGTTCGGGTAGCCGGGCTCCGGGTCGGGGATGATCTCCGGGGCGTCCTTGGCGACGAACTGCTTGGCGCCGGCCGGCGACTGCTCCAGCTCCCACTCGTAGGCGTAGAGGTGCTTGAGGTAGTCGTGGCTCCACCGGTTCGGGGTGCGGGTCCAGATGACCTCGAGCCCGGAGGTGATGGCGTCGCGGCCCTTGCCGCTGCCGTAGTTCTGCTTCCAGCCCAGGCCCTGCTCGGTGATGTCGGCGGCCTCCGGCTCCGGGCCGACGTTGCCGTTCTCGTCCGGGTTCGCGGCGCCGTGCGTCTTGCCGAGGGTGTGCCCGCCGACGATGAGCGCGGCGGTCTCCGCGTCGTTCATCGCCATCCGGCCGAAGGTCTCGCGGATGTCGCGGGCCGCGGCGATCGGGTCACCGCTGGCGTCCGGGCCCTCCGGGTTGACGTAGATCAGGCCCATGTGCGACGCGCCGAGCGGCTTCTCCAGCTCGCGGTGCGCGATGTCGGTGTTGCCGCCGTAGCGCGCGTCGTTGCCCAGCCACTCCTTCTCGGAGCCCCAGTAGACGTCCTCCTCCGGCTCCCAGACGTCGGCGCGGCCACCGGCGAAGCCGAACATCGGGAATCCGGAGATCTCGTGGGCGCGGTTGCCCGCGAAGACCATCAGGTCGGCCCAGGAGACCTTGCGGCCCCACTTCTGCTTGACCGGCCACAGCAGCCGGCGCGCCTTGTCCAGGTTGCCGTTGTCCGGCCAGCTGTTCAGCGGCGCGAACCGCTGCATGCCGGCGCCGGCGCCGCCGCGGCCGTCGAAGGTCCGGTAGGTGCCCGCGGAGTGCCAGGCCATCCGGATGAAGAACCCGGCGTAGCTGCCGTGGTCGGCCGGCCACCAGTCCTGCGAGGTGGTGATGACGGCGTCGACGTCACGCGCCAGCTCGTCGAGGTCGACGGTCGCGAACTCCTTCGCGTAGTCGAAGTCCGGCTCCATCGGGTCGGACGCCGGGCTGTGCTTGCGGAGGATCTTCAGGTTGAGCTGGTTCGGCCACCAGTCCTGGTTGCTCCCGCCCTCGGTGGGGTGGGCGATGCGGCCGTGAGCGACGGGGCAGCCCCCGTCCTCCTCACGGTTCATCTCGGCCTCGACGGTGACGTGCTCGTCAGACACGGGCACTCCTTCCAGGATCTGTGGTGGTGGTGGAGCAGGCGGGGCAACGGCCCCAGTAGACGACCTCGGCCTCGTCGATCACGAAGCCGCTGTCGTCGGACGCGGTGAGGCAGGGCGTGTGGCCGACGGCGCAGTCGACGTCGGCGATGGCCCCGCAGGATCGGCAGACCACGTGGTGGTGGTTGTCGCCGACCCGGGCCTCGTACCTCGCGACGGAGCCCGACGGCTGGATGCGCCGCACGAGACCGGCCCCGGTGAGGGCCCGCAGGACGTCGTAGACGGCCTGGTGGGACACCTCGCCGAGATCCGAGCGCACGACCCGGATGATCGTGTCCGTGTCCGCGTGCGGATGGGTGTGCACGGCGTGCAGCACAGCCAGCCGGGGGCGCGTCACGCGCAGCGCGGCTCCGCGCAACATGCCCTCGTGGTCCGAAGCGATCGACACGGGTCGAGCCTGCCCACTTTTCTGGAACAGGTCAAGTTTCGGCGTGTCTCACTTTCAGACGGTGCTGCGTTCCCGGCCGGCCCAGTGCGGCGCCCGCAGGTCCTTCTTGAGGATCTTGCCGGTCGCGTTGCGCGGCAGCTCGTCCAGCACGTCGACCGTCTTCGGGCACTTGAACGAGGCCAGGTGCTCGCGGGCGTAGGCGATCAGCGCCTCCGGGTCGACGGTCGCCCCCGGCGCGGCCACCACGCACGCCTTCGGGACCTCGCCCCAGCGCTCGTCCGGCACGCCGATCACCGCGACGTCGCCGACCGAGGGATGCTCGGCCAGCACCCGCTCGATCTCGGCCGGGTACACGTTCTCCCCGCCGGAGACGATCATGTCCTTGATCCGGTCGGTGATGAAGACGTACCCGTCGGCGTCGACGTGCCCGCCGTCGCCGGACCGGAGCCAGCCGTCCGGGGTGATCGCCGACGCGGTCGCCTCCGGCTTCTGCCAGTACCCGCTCATCAGCTGGTCGGTCCGCACCCAGATCTCGCCGGGCCGGTCGGTGCCGAGCCGGTCGCCGGTCGCCGGGTCCCGGACCTCGATCGTGACGCCGCTGATCGGCGTGCCCGCCGAGACCAGCCGGTGCGCCAGGGCCGGGTCGGCGTGGTCCTCGGGGCCCAGCGAGGTGACCACGCCGCACGCCTCGGTCATCCCGTACACCTGGTGCAGCCGCGGGCCGAACAGCTCCAGCGACGCCCGGAGCACCGGCAGCGGCATCGGCGAGGCGCCGTAGGAGATCGCGCGCAGCGACGAGTAGTCGCGGTCCGCCGCGCCGGGCACCTGGGTCATCGCGCCCATCAGCGCGGGCACCCAGAAGGTGTGCGTGATCCGCTGCTCGGCCACCATGTCCAGCAGGGCCGCCGGATCGGGCATCCGGGCCATCACGATCCGCGCGCCCTGGGCGAGCGCGACGAAGGCGTAGCTCGTGCCGCCCACGTGGAACAGCGGCATCGCCACCTGCACCACGTCGGCCGGGCCCAGCTCGAAGTCGGCGGCCACGTGCGCGGCGTGCGCCAGCATCCCGGCGTGGGTGAGCATCGCGCCCTTCGGGAAGCCGGTCGTCCCCGAGGTGTAGAGCTGCACGAAGCAGTCGTCCGGCGCGGCGTCGTAGGGCTCGGTGTCCGGCTCGTGGGCGGCCAGGAACGCCTCGTACTCGTCGGTGTCGCCGCCCACCGGGAGCACCCGCTGCACGGTGTCCAGCTTGTCCCGCAGCCCGGCCGCCGCCGCGGCGAACTCGGGGCCGACGACCAGCAGCCGCGCCTGCGCGTCGTTGATCACGTAGAGGATCTCCGGCGGGGCGAGCCGGAAGTTGACCACCGCGTTGGCCGCGCCGATCCGGGCGCAGGCCAGCGAGAGCTCCAGGCACGACGGGTGGTTGAGATCGAGCACCGCGATCCGGTCGCCGGGGCCGATCCCCTCGGCCCGCAGCGCCGCGGCCAGCCGGCGGACCCGCTCGTCGAGCTCGGCCCAGGTGCGCACGACCCCGCCGAACCGCAGGGCCTCGTCGTCCGGCCGTTCGGAGGCGTGCCGCTGCAGCAGGGACGAGACGGTGCTGTTCGGGTCGATCACGAGGTAGCTCCCTTGCGACTCGGTCGTGCGTGTGACGCACGCCATCCTGTCCGTTCCGTCCGCCCCGCACCAGGGGGTCGGCCGGCCTGTGGACAACTCCGGTGCGCCCCGCCTCGGCCGGGTCGCCGGCGCTGGGTCAGGATGGCCCGGCACGCGGTGTCCGGGCGCGAGCCCGGGACCGGCCGAGAGCGGCGGAAGGGCCTGGAGTGCAGGAGACGGCACCGGCCGGACCCGGCCGGATCACCGTGGAGGGTCTGGGCAAGCGGTTCGGGCCGGTGGAGGCGGTGCACGACCTGAGCTTCACCGTCGAGCCCGGATCGGTGACCGGGTTCCTCGGGCCGAACGGCTCCGGCAAGACGACGACGCTGCGGATGATCCTCGGCCTGGTCCGGCCGAGCGCGGGCCGGGCGCTGGTCGACGGCGTCCCGTACGGCGCGCTGGACTCGCCCGGCCGGGTGGTCGGCGCCGTGCTGGAGGTCCAGGGGGTGCACCCGAAGCGGACCGCGCGGGCGCACCTGCGGGCCGCCGCGGCCGCGATCGGCGTCCCCGACACCCGGGTCGACGAGGTGCTCGCCCTGGTCGGCCTGGCGGCGGCCGGCGACCGCCCGGCCGGCGGGTTCTCGCTGGGGATGAACCAGCGGCTGGCGCTGGCCGCCGCGCTGCTGGGCGATCCGCGGATCCTGGTGCTCGACGAGCCGGGCAACGGCCTCGACCCGGACGGCATCGCCTGGCTGCGGTCGTTCCTCAACGCCTTCGCGGCGTCCGGGCGCAGCGTGCTCGTGTCGTCGCACCAGCTCGCCGAGATGGAGCTGACCGCCCAGCGGCTGGTCGTCATCGACCGCGGCCGGTGCCGGTTCGACGGCGAGGTCGCCGAGCTGCGCGCCGGGCACGACGCCCGGGTGCTGGTCCGCGCCGCCGACCCGGTCCGGCTGGCCGAGGCGCTCGCCGCCGCCGGGATCACCGAGATCGACCGGATCGACGACGGGCGGCTGGCCGTGGCCGGTGCCGACGGCGTGCGGGTCGGCGACCTCGCGCTCGCGGCGGGCGTCGCGGTGCACGGGCTGACCGAGGAACGGGTCGGCCTGGAGCAGATGTTCCTGCGGCTGCTCGCCGGGGAGGAGATCGGATGACCGTCGGTGCCCCGCACCGCTGGATGGCGGTGCTGCACGCGGAGATCCGCCGGACCCTGTCGGTGCGCCTGTGGTGGCTGATGCTGATCCCGGTGCTGCTGCTCGCGCTGGCGATGAGCCTGTTCGGCAGCCTGATCACGCTGCTCGTCCCGGCGGCGACCGAGACGTCGTCGATCCTGCTGCTCACCGGGATGGCCTCGACGCTGAGCATGACCACCGTCGTCGGCGCCGCGTTCGGTGCGCTGCTCGCCGCCGGCGAGTTCCGGCACCGGACGGTCACCCTCGCCTACCTGACCGGCGCGCGGACCCAGGTGCTGGGCGCGAAGGTGGTGGTCGGCGCCGTCGTCGCCGGGATCTACGGGCTGGTCGTCGCGCTGCTCGGACCGCTGCTCGGCGGCGCCGTGCTCGGCGGCCAGCAGCTCCCGGGCTGGGGCCAGCTGGCCGGGCTCGGCGCGGTCGGGGTCCTGGTCTGCGCACTGTGGGGCGGGCTCGGGGTGGCGATCGGGACGCTCGTGCCGAACCAGGCCGGCGCGGTCGCGCTCACCGTCGGCTACCTGCTGCTCGGCGAGAACATGATCGCCGGGGCGCTGCGCGCCGGCGAGTCGTCGTTCGGCGACCCGTCGGTGTTCGCCCGGCTCACCCCGTTCCTGCCCGGCAACGCCGGCGACGTGGCGCTCTACGAGGCACCGGTCCGGACCGCCGGCGCCGGCACCGACGGCCGGATGGTGCTGGAGTTCCTCGCCGGGGTCAGCGCGCCGCCGCCCGGCTGGGTGGCGCTGCTGGTGCTGCTCGCCTGGACCGCCGCCGGGGTCGCGCTCGCGGTCGTCGTCGGCGGGCGGCGGGACATCACCTGATCCGCACCTGATCCGCACCTGATCCGCACCTGACCAGCACCTGACCAGCAGCCCGGCCGGACCGCCAGGCTTTCTGTCGGGGGTCGGGCATAGCCTGATCCACGTGTCCCGTCCCCCGCACGACGATCCGGCCCGGCCGGGCTGGATCCGCCGCCTCGCGCAGGCCTGCCTGCGGCACCGCCGCGTCACCCTCGGCGCGCTCGCCGCCTCGATGGCCGGCGTCGGGCTGGAGGCGGTCGGCCCGCTGGTGATCCGCGAGGGCGTCAACGGTGTCGTCGCCGGCGACACCGGGGTCCTGCTGCCGGCGGTGCTCGCGCTGCTGGTGCTGGGCGTCGTGAAGTTCGCCGGCGCCTTCGTGCGCCGCTACCTCGGCGGCAAGATGGCGCTGAACGTCCAGCACGACCTGCGCCGCGCGGTGTTCGCCGCGGTGCAGCGGATGGACGGGGTGCGGCAGGACCGGTTGCGCACCGGGCAGGTCGCCTCCCGGTCGATCTCGGACCTGCAGCTCGTGCAGGGCTTCCTGTCGATGGTGCCGCTGTCGGCGGGCACCGTGGTGCTGGTCGTCGTCGCGATCGCGGCGATGCTGTGGCTGTCCCCGCTGCTCACGGTGATCGCGCTGGTCATGCTGCCGGTGGCGTTCCTGGCGACCAACCGGATCCGGCGCGCGCTGTTCCCGGCGACCTGGTCGGCCCAGCAGCGGGCCGCCGAGATCGCCCAGCAGGTCGAGGAGACCGTCACCGGCGTCCGGGTGGTGAAGGGCTTCGGCCAGGAGGCGCGCGAGACCGCCGAGCTGGAGCGCCGGGCGCACCGGCTCTACGGCGAGCGGCTGCGCGCCGCCGGGCTGACCGCCCGGCTCAATCCGGCGCTGCTGGCGCTGCCGGGCCTCGGTCAGGTCGCGGTGATCGGGGTCGGCGGGCTCATGGCCGCCCGCGGCTCGATCGATCTCGGCACCTTCCTGGCCTTCACCGCCTACGTCGGGATGCTGGTCGGGCCGGCCCGGCTGATCGGCGCGCTGGTGGTCACCGGCCAGCTCACCCGGGCCGCCGCGGAGCGGGTCTACGAGATCGTCGACGCCGAGTCCGAGATCGTGGACCCGGCCGAGCCCCGCGAGCTGCCGGCCGGGCCGCTGGCCGTCGAGCTCGACGCGGTGCGGTTCGGCTACGAACCGGCGGGCTCCGGGCCGGACGGGCACGCCGCACCCGATCCGGTGCTCGACGAGCTGTCGCTGCGGGTCGAGCCGGGGGAGACGCTCGCGCTGGTCGGGCCTGCCGGCTCCGGCAAGTCGACGGTCGCGCTGCTGCTCCCGCGCTTCTACGACCCGCAGGCCGGGGCGCTCCGGATCGGCGGCGTCGACCTGCGGGAGCTGCGGCTGCACGACCTGCGGGCCGAGCTGGGGGTGGTGTTCGAGGAGGCGTTCCTGTTCTCCGACACGATCCGCAACAACATCGCCTACGGCAGGCCGGACGCGGGGGAGGACGAGATCCGGGCCGCCGCCGAGGCGGCGCAGGTCGCCGCGTTCGTCGAGGACCTGCCCGACGGCTACGACACCGAGGTCGGCGAGCGCGGGCTGACCCTGTCCGGCGGCCAGCGGCAGCGGATCGCGCTGGCCCGCGCGATGCTGTCGAAGCCGCGGGTGCTGGTGCTCGACGACGCGACGTCCGCGGTGGACACGGCGACCGAGGCGGCGATCCACGAGACGCTGCACGAGCTGACCGCACAGCGCACCACCCTGCTGGTGGCGCACCGCCGCTCGACGCTCGCGCTGGCCGACCGGATCGCGGTGCTCGACCGCGGCCGGGTGGTCGACATCGGCACCGAGGACGAGCTGCGCGGCCGATGTCCGCTCTTCCGGGAGCTGCTGGCCACCGGATCGGTCGACGAGCTGGGCGGCGCCGCCCGGCGCGAGCCCGGCGGCCCGGGCGACGGCCGGGGGTCCGGTGACCCGGCGGCCGCGCTCGGCCCGGCGGGCACCGCGGGTACTGCGGGCACCGCGACCACCGCGACCACGGCGGGCACCGCGACCACCGCGGGCACCCCTGATGCCGGGGCCGCCGTGACCGCGGGCACCCCGGAGCTGTGGCCGGCGACCGCGGAGGCGGCGGCCGACCCGGACCGGGCGCTCGGCCGGGAGGCGGGCGGCGGCGCCGCCGGCTGGGCCGGCTCGGTGAGCGCCACCCCGGAGCTGCTGGAGGCGGTCGCGAAGCTGCCCCCGCCCACCGAGTCGCCGCGGCTGCGCGGCGGCGGCGACCCGACCGCGCCGGACCCGGACTTCCGGCTGGCGTCGCTGCTGCGGCCGGTGCGTCCGCTGCTCGTGCTGGGCATCGCGCTGATGGCCGCCGACGCGCTGGCCACGCTCGCCCTGCCCACCCTGGCCCGGGTCGCCGTCGACTCCGGCATCGTCGACGGGGCGACCCGGGTGCTGGTCGTCGCGGCGCTGGTCGGGCTGCTGATCGTGCTGATCGACGCCGTCGTCGTCGGGTTCCAGACACTGGTCACCGCCCGGGCCGGGGAGAGCCTGCTCTACCTGCTGCGGATCCGCAGCTACGCGCACCTGCAGCGGCTCGGCCTCGACTACTACGAGCGCGAGCTCTCCGGCCGGATCATGACCCGGATGACCACCGACGTCGACGCGCTGTCGACGTTCCTGCAGACCGGTCTCGCGCAGGCCGTGGTCAGCCTGCTGACCATCGCCGGCGTCGCGGTGGCGCTGGTGCTGACCGACGCCGAGCTGGCGCTCTACGCCCTGGGCTGGCTGCTGCCGCTGCTGCTGGCCGGCACCGTGGTGTTCCGCCGCTACTCCTCGCGGGCCTACGCCGAGGCCCGGGAACGGGTCAGCGTGGTCAACGCCGACCTGCAGGAGAACGTCACCGGCGTCCGGATCGCGCAGGCCTACGTGCGCGAGGAGCTCAGCTACGACCGGTTCGGCGAGCGCTCGGACGCCTACCGCCGGTCCCGGCTGCGGGCCCAGCGCTACATCGCCACCTACTTCCCGTTCGTCGCGCTGCTCTCCGACGTCGCGACCGCGGTGGTGCTCGGCATCGGCGGCGCCCGGATCGCCGCCGGCGAGATGACGCCCGGCGTGCTGTTCGCGTTCCTGCTGTACCTGACCCTGTTCTTCGGCCCCGTCCAGCAGCTGTCCCAGGTGTTCGACGGCTACCAGCAGGCCCGGGTCGGGCTGAACCGGATCTCCGAGCTGCTGCGCACCCCCACCTCGGTGCCCGACCGGGCCGGTCGCGGCGGCGACCTGGAGCCGGTCGAGGTGCCGGAGCGGCTGCGCGGCGAGGTGGAGCTGGACCACGTCACCTTCCGCTACGCCGGGGTGGACCGTCCGGCGCTGGACGACGTCTCGCTGCGGGTCGCGCCCGGCGAGACGGTGGCGCTGGTCGGGGCGACCGGCGCCGGGAAGTCCACGCTGATCAAGCTGCTGGCCCGGTTCTACGACACCGGCGAGGGCCAGGTGCGGGTCGACGGGGTCGACGTCCGCCGCTACCCGCTCGCCGGGTACCGCTCCCGGCTCGGCGTCGTCCCGCAGGAGGCGCACCTGTTCACCGGCGACGTCGCGTCCAACATCGCGTACGGGCGGCCGGACGCCTCGCCCGCCGCGATCGAGGCGGCGGCCGGCGCGGTCGGCGCGCTCGATCTGGTGCGGTCGCTGCCCGCGGGGTTCCGCACCCCGGTCGGGGAGCGCGGGCAGGGGCTGTCGGCCGGGCAGCGCCAGCTGGTCGCGCTGGCCAGGGCCGAGCTGGTCGACCCGGACGTGCTGATCTTCGACGAGGCCACGGCCGCGCTGGACCCGGCGACCGAGGCCACCGTGCTGGCCGCCGGGGAGCGGGTGTCCTCGCGGCGCACCGCGTTCGTGGTGGCGCACCGGTTGCAGACCGCCCGCCGGTCGGACCGGATCGTCGTGCTGGCCGACGGGCGGATCGCCGAGCAGGGCACGCACGACGAGCTGGTCCGGGCCGGGGGCCGCTACGCCGCGCTGTGGCGGGCCGGCGAGCTGGAACCGGAGCCGGACAGCCCGCTGGCCACCCGGCCCTGAGCAGGGCCGGGCGGCCGGGTGCCGGCTCAGCCGAGCAGGCGCTCCGCGCGGGCCGCGACGGCGGGGCGGCGCGGGTCGTCGCGGTCGAGCAGCTCCAGCAGGCGCTCGTGCACCTGCAGGTCGTCGCCGCCCAGCGGATGCCCGGTGTAGCGGTGCAGCAGCCCGGCGTCGTCGGTCGCGAGGATCGCGTGCCGCAGGCCGGCGACCAGCTCGTCGCGCAGCTCGCGCACCGCCGGGGCGTCCGAGCGGGGCAGCAGCTCGCCGTGGCAGGCGTCCAGCGCGTCGGCGACCCGGCCCTCGCGCAGCGCGGCCCGCATCCGCAGGAAGTCGGCGTCCGGCTCGGTCGCCAGCCGGTACGGCCGGGTCAGCAGCAGATCGGCGCCCAGCGAGCTGCGCAGCCGGTGGATCTCGCCGCGCACGGTCGTCGGGTTGCCGTCCTCCCCGTAGAGCATCAGGGTCAGCTGCTCGCCGGACAGCCCGTCCGGGTGCAGGGCCAGTGCGGTGAGGATCTCGGCCGGGCGCAGGGTGGCCGCGGTGTCCGTCCCGTCCAGGGTGATCCGCGGCCCGGCGCCGCCGGTGAACCGCAGCGCCAGCGACGAGCCGGTGGACCGGGTCACCCGGCCGCGCCGCCGCGACGGCGGCACCAGCAGGTAGCCCTCGGTCAGCGGTTCGACGGCCATCTCGCGGCCGTCCCCGAGCCGGACCCGCTCCGCGCCCTCCTCGACCCGGATCCGCTCCGGGAACCGGCCGTAGGGCTCGCTCGCGATCACCCGCCCGCTCGGCGAGAGCAGTGCGCCCTCGGCGCCGCGCAGCGCGGACAGGTGCGGCATGTTCTTCACCCGCAGCCGCTCGTCGGCGATCGCGAGCCGCACCCGCAGCTGGTTCTCGGCGAGGTGCGCGGTGGCGGTGACCAGCTGGACCAGCGCCGGGTGCACGGTGTGCAGCGGGCCGGAGATGTCGATCGCGCCGATGGTGTCGCCGGTGTCCGGGTCGTGCACGGGGGCGGCCACGCACGTCCAGTCGTGGTAGGTGCGCACCAGGTGCTCGGCGGAGTGGATGCGGACCGGCTCGTCGAGGGCGAGCGCGGTGCCCATCGCGTTGGTCCCGATCGCGTCCTCGGTCCAGCGGGTGCCCTCGCAGAGCCCGACGTCGTCGGCGGAGTGCAGCAGGCCGTGCGCGCCGTCCCGCCAGAGCACGTGGCCGTCGGCGTCGGTCACCAGCATGACGTGCATCGCCTCGTCGGCGATGCTCACCAGGGTGGTGCGCAGCAGCGGCATCACCGCGTGCAGCGGATGGTTCTCGCGGACCTCGCGCAGCTCGTCGGCGCGGTACACCAGCGGGGGCAGCCGGCTGTCCGGGTCGACCCGGGCGGCGAGGCTGCGCTGCCAGGAGTCGGACACCACCGGCCGCGGGGCACCGGACGATCCGCCGGTGCCGAGCCCGTCGTCGTAGATGCGGCGCAGCCGGTTCGCGTCCGCGACGAGCTCGTCGGCGGCCGATCCACCGTCTGCATCGAGCATGTCGCCTCCCCGTTCCAGCCGCGGGCGCCACGCGGGCGCCACGTCGTGCGGTTCCGCTGCGTCGCGGGATCGCCACCGTGGGTTCGCCAGTCCTGGAAACGGGAGCATACCCGCAGATACGGCCCGGCAGACCTGCCTGCTCAGACGGTTGCACCCACCGTGTCCGTGCGAGCGCAACGTGCGGGCAACGTAACCCGCCCTACGGTGGCGGCCGGGTCGTCACGGAGGCGGCCCGGCGAGGACGTACCGGAGGACAGCGATGACGCTCGAAGCCGTTCGTGGAGCCACCGACGTGCAGGTCCGTGGTGGCGACTCCGCCGAGGTGATCCGGCGGGCGGCCCGGGTACTGGTCATCGACTCCGAGCCGATCGTGCGGCACGGTCTGCGCGCGTTGCTGACCGCGGAGCCCGATCTCGCCCCGGCGGGCGAGGCGTCCTCCCCGCGGGACGCGCTGATGGCCGCCGAGCGCTCCCGCCCGGACGCGATCATCGTCGACATCGAGTTCGGCCGCGACGAGCGCCCGGGGCTGGACCTGGTCCGGGCCCTGCTGGAGCGCTGCCGCGGCGCGAAGATCCTGGTGCTGACCGGCTGCCGGGACCGCGACGCGATGATGCGCACCGTCCGCCTCGGCGTGCACGGCTACCTGCGCAAGGGCGCCGACACCGCGGAGATCGTGCGGTCGGTGCGGGCGGTGCTGCGCGGCGAGGGTGTCTTCGATCCCGGCACCGGCAGCGCCGGGCCGCTGCAGGTGCTGCGCGAGAACACCCAGGACACCGGCCCCGACCTGTGCCGGACCTCGCTGCTCACCGACCGGGAGAACCAGGTCCTGCGGCTGCTCGCGGTCGGCATGAGCAACCGGGAGATCGGCGCCCGGCTGCGGATCTCCGAGGCGACGGTGAAGTTCCACGTGCGGAACCTGCGCGACAAGCTGGAGGTCCGGCGGCGCACCGAGATCGTCTACACCGCGGCCCGCCAGGGCATCGTCTGAGGACCCTCGGGCGGCACGGACCGCCGGGCCGGGGTGCGCGGAGATCCCGCCCCGGCCCGGTTTCTCCATGATCCCTGTTCGGTGAGCGCAGGTGACCGCAGGCGTGCGCTGCACTCCCGGGACGCGGATCATGGTCGTGGCCGAGACCACGTCGCCGGGTGAGGTCGTTCACCCGGCGGCCACTCCTGGATCACCCGGTAGGTGGATTCGCCTGTTGTGATGCGGGCACCGGACGGTTGCGACCCGACACCGTCCGTCCCCACCACGTTCCAGGAGGACGACCGTGGCCCAGTGCTGCCCGGATCCCCACGACGCAGGCGACCGCCCGGCGCTGCGCCTGCTCCCGCTCGGCCGGCAGGGCCTGACCTGCCGCTACCGCTGCGGCGACGCCTGCTCCCGGCCGGAGCCGAACACGTCGTCGAACGGGTACTTCGGTGATGTCCTGCGCACCGTGCTGGACCGCCGCGGGGTGCTCCGGGCCGGTGCGGTGCTCGGGCTGACCGCGGGCGCCGGGCTCGCCACCACCGGCGCGGGAACCTCGGCCGGGACAGCGCACGGCACAGAAAGCGGCACAGCACACAGCACAGCGCACCCGGGGTCCCCGCCCCGCGGGCTGCGCTACGAGACCGTCGCCCCGAACCTCGACGACGCCGTGCGGGTCCCGTCCGGCTACGCGAGCAACGTCGTCGTCCGCTGGGGCGACCCGATCTTCCCGGACGCCCCCGAGTTCGACTTCGAGAACCAGACCGCGGCCGCGCAGGCCCGCCAGTTCGGCTACAACAACGACTTCTGCGGGATCCTGCCGCTGGACGCCGCCGGGAAGCGGCACGTCATGTACTCCAACCACGAGTACACGCTCGAACCGCTGATGTTCCGCGGCTTCGACGAGGAGAACCCGACCGAGGAGCAGATCCGGATCGGGATCGCCGCGCACGGTGGCGCGGTCGTCGAGGTGGTCCGCGACCGGCGGACCGGCGAGCTGCGCCACGACCGGGCCGGCCGGCTCAACCGGCGGATCACCGCGGACACCCCGATGGTGTTCGACGGCCCGGCGGCCGGGGCCGAGGTGCTGCGCACCGCCGCCGACCCGAGCGGCCGCGCGGTGCTGGGCATGATCGGCAACTGCGCGGGCGGCACCACCCCGTGGGGCACCTTCCTGACCGGGGAGGAGAACTTCGACGGCTACTTCGCGTCCGGCCCGGTCACCGATCCGCGGGCCGAGCGGTACGGCATCGCCGAGGGCCCGTCCGAGCGCCGCTGGGAGCGGGTCGATCCGCGCTGGGACCTCGCCCGGGAGCCGAACGAGGCGAACCGGTTCGGCTGGATCGTCGAGATCGACCCGCACGATCCGGAGGCGAAGCCGGTCAAGCACACCGCGCTCGGCCGGTTCAAGCACGAGGGGGCCACCGTCGCGCTCACCCGGGACGGACGCCCGGTCGTCTACATGGGCGACGACGAGCGCTTCGACTACGTCTACAAGTTCGTGTCCGACAAGCGGATGCGCAGGGGGAACAGCCGGGCCGCCCGCGAGCACAACGCCGGCCTGCTCGCCTCCGGCACCCTCTACGTCGCGACCTTCACCGGCAACAGCCCGGCCGCCGAGATCACCGGCGACGGTGCGCTCCCGGCCGACGGCGCCTTCGACGGCGGCGGGACGTGGACGCCGCTGGCCTCCACCACGACGTCCTACGTGGACGGGATGAGCGTGGCCGACGTGTTCGTGTTCACCCGGCTCGCCGCCGACCGGGCCGGCGCGACCAAGATGGACCGGCCCGAGGACATCGAGCCGAACCCGCGGACCGGCAAGGTGTACATCGCCTGCACCAACAACTCCGACCGCGGCAAGGCGGGCGAGGCGGTCGCCGACGAGGCGAACCCGCGGCACGCCAACCAGCACGGGCACGTGATCGAGCTGACCGAGCGGGGCGACGACCCGGCGGCCACCACGTTCGGCTGGACCATCCTGCTGGTGTGCGGCGATCCGGCGGACCCGTCGACGTACTTCGGCGGCTTCGACCGGTCCCAGGTCAGCCCGATCACCTCGCCGGACAACCTGGCCTTCGACCGGCACGGCAACCTGTGGATCTCCACCGACTCCAGCCAGGCACTGGAGATCAACGACGGGCTGTACGGCGTCGTGCTGGAGGGACCGCAGCGCGGGTCGACCCGGCTGTTCGCCAGCGTGCCGGTCGGCTCGGAGTGCTGCGGGCCGGTCGTCACCGAGGACTTCGTGCTGGTCTCGGTGCAGCACCCGGGCGATCTCGACGACGCCTCACCGGAGCAGCCGGCGTCGCACTGGCCGGACGGCGGCGCCACCCAGCCGCGGCCGGCGGTGGTGTCGATCCGGAACCCGCGCGGGGCGATCGGGGTCTAGGCGCACTTCCCCAGGTCGGGATCGCCGGAGCCGGCGCTCTTCTCGAACGAGATGTGCACGTGGTCGACGTGGTTCGCGGTGTCGTCGCCGCGGTCCTCCATCTCGGTCCAGCCCGAACCGTGGTTCATCTGCTGCTCCCAGATCACGTACTTGACGCCCAGCTCGTCGGCGTTGGCGAGCGCGCACTCGGCGATCCGGTCGCCGGTCTCGCCCCGGACCATCAGGTCCAGGGCGTGGCCGGACGGGTGGTCGGAGGCGTTGCCGCGCTGCGCGACGCCGATCAGCTCGGGCTGGCCGTAGGCGCAGCCGAGGAACTCGGCGGCGTCGGCGACCCAGCTCTGCACCGGGCCGAGGCCGCTGGTGTCGATGTCGCAGGCCGCGCTGCTCGGGCCGCCGCGGCCGGCGCCCTCGCCGGGCTGCGGGCGGTCGCGGCCCGCGGCCGAGCGGGCCTGCTCGGCGGCCTCCCGGGCGATGCGCTCGGCCTCCTCGCCGGCGGCGCGGCCGGCGTCGGCGGTGGCGTCGAGCAGGCCCGCCGAGCGGACCAGGTCGGCGCCGAGCACCGGCTCGTCGCGCGGCGCGCCGGCGGCGGCCGCGGCGTCGGCGAAGGCGGCGTCGAGATCGGGCTCGTCGGTGGACTCGGACGCCAGGCGCAGGTCCGCCTGGACCGGGCCGAACTCCAGACCGGCGACGGGGGTGACGACGGCGAGGGCTCCGCTGGCGACGGCAGCCGCGGTGGCGACGTGACGAAGACCGGACAGGGTCTCGTCCGCCCGCCGGTGGCGGTGTCGGGGCACGACAGTTCTCCTCCGGCACGCGGGCCGGGCGGGCTGCGGGGGAGCGTGGGATCGGGGGAATCCCTGCCCGTCGGGGGAACCGGACCGCGTGTTCCGTCCCGGACGGTAGCGAAGAGCACCGGTCCGGCCCGGCCTCCGGCGGCGACGGGAGACGACCGCGCCGTCCGCTGCGGCGAGTGGTCGCAACCTTTCCGCCCACCCGGGCGTCTGGACATGTCCGGAAACCGGCCCCGACCGGACGTTCGGTGCAGGACCGGGGCGAGCGGTCAGGGGGAGCGGTGCCGGCCGTTGGTCAGCGCCGGCCGGGCGGGCGCGGAGCCGAGCTCGCGCGCCCGGCGGCGCCCGGCGACGGTCCCGGCGGGCGGGGTGTCGGCCGGCGGGGCGCCGTTCATCGAGCGGGCCTGCTCGGCGAGCTCGCGGGTCACGCACGGCCAGGTCGCACTGACCCCGGTGGCGTCCCGGCACTCCCGGCAGAAGCCCTGGGCGTCGGGGGTGTGCTCCCTCAGGGTCCGCTCGAGCAGATCGGGCATCTCGGACAGGATGTTCGCGAGCGCCAAGACTCACCTCCAGGTCGATTGCGGGGGACAGTAGTAGTGCGGATCACCCGGGTGGCGCAGGGGCAGGACGGCATCCGGGGGCCCGGGCGCCGCCCCGGACGCTCCACTGCGGACGGTCCGTTTCCGCTGCTCGGCCCGCGGGGCAGGCGCCGTTGCGCAGCGGACCGGTGACCGGCCGTGACGGGCGCCGCAGGGCCGCGGGAGGCACCCCGGACCGGGGACCGCTCGTCGAACCGGCAGGTCGATCGGCGGCCGGTCCGGCAGGTACGACGACACGCACCGTGGCTGCGCCCGGCGCGGAAAGTGGATCACCCGATCAGGATGCCGGGATCTCCCGGGCGATCTCGTCCAGCCAGAGCGCCGCCGACATGTCCGACGGCGCCCGCCAGTCCCCGCGCGGCGAGAGCGCCCCGCCCGCGGAGACCTTCGGGCCGTTCGGCAGCGCGGACCGCTTGAACTGGGAGAAGGCGAAGAAGCGCTGCGCGAAGACCTGCAGCCAGTGCCGGATCTCGGCCGGCGGATAGGCCGGGCGCTCGTCGTCGGGGAACCCGGGCGGCCACTGCCCGGCGGCCGCGTCGGACCAGGCGTGCTCGGCCAGGAACGCGATCCGGGACGGCCGGAACCCGTGCCGCAGCGTGTACCAGAGGGTGAAGTCCTGCAGCGCGTACGGACCGACCGTCGCCTGGCTGGACTGCACCTCGCGGCCGTCGCCCGCGGGCACCAGCTCCGGGGTGATCTCGGTGTCGAGCACCGAGCGGAGCACCGCGGAGACCGGCTCGTCGAACTGCCCGGACGAGACCACCCAGCGGATCAGGTGCTGCATGAGCGTCTTCGGCACTCCGCCGTTGACGTTGTAGTGCGACATCTGGTCGCCGACGCCGTAGGTGGACCAGCCCAGCGCCAGCTCGGACAGGTCGCCGGTGCCGAGCACGATCCCGCCGCGCTGGTTGGCGAGCCGGAACAGGTAGTCGGTGCGCAGCCCGGCCTGGACGTTCTCGAACGTCACGTCGTACACCGGCTCGCCGCGGCCGAACGGGTGCCCGATCTCGGTCAGCATGGTCCGCGCGGTCGGCGTGATGTCGATCGTGGCGAAGGTGACGCCGAGCGCCTCGGACAGCGCGACGGCGTTGTTCCGGGTGTGCTCGGAGGTGGCGAAGCCGGGCATCGTGAACGCCAGGATGTCGGTGCGCGGGCGGTCCATCCGGTCCATCGCCCGGGCCGCGACGATCAGCGCGTGCGTGGAGTCCAGCCCGCCGGACACCCCGATCACCACCTTCGGCTGCCCGATGGCGCGCAGCCGCTGCTCCAGCCCGGCGACCTGGATCGAGTACGCCTCGTAGCAGTCCTGCTCCAGCCGCTGCGGGTCGGCGGGCACGAACGGGAACCGCTCCACGGTGCGCCGCAGCCCGATGTCGTGGCCCGGCGGGTCGAGCCGGAAGCCCACCGTGCGGAACCCGCCGGTGCGCGCGGCGTGCGTCCGCCGGTTGTCGTCGAAGGTGCCCTGCCTGCGCCGCTCGGCGGCGATCAGGTCCAGGTCGACGTCGGCCACCGAGTACCGCGCGCCCTGCGGGAACCGGCCGGACTCGGCGAGCAGCACGCCGTTCTCGTAGATCATGGTCTGGCCGTCCCAGGCGACGTCGGTGGTCGACTCGCCCTCGCCGGCGGCGGCGTAGACGTACCCGGCGGTGCAGCGGGCGGACGCCGAGCGGCACAGCAGCCGGCGCTCGTCGGCGCGGCCGACGGTGATCGGCGAGCCGGACAGGTTCGCCAGCACCGTCGCCCCGGCCAGCGCGGCCTCGGCCGACGGCGGGATCGGCACCCAGAAGTCCTCGCAGATCTCGACGTGCAGCACGAAGCCGGGCAGGTCCTGCGCGGCGAACAGCAGGTCGGTGCCGAACGGGTGCTCGACGCCGCCGAGCCGGATGGTGGCGCCGCGCACGTCGTCGCCGGCGGCGGTCTGGCGGCGCTCGTAGAACTCGCGGTAGGTGGGCAGGTACGACTTGGGGGCGACGCCGAGGATCCGGCCGCGGTGGATCACCACCGCGGTGTTGTAGATCCGGTGCCGGTACCGCAGCGGCGCCCCGACGACGAGTACCGGCAGCAGCTCGGCGGTCGCGTCGGCGAGCGCGACCAGCTCGCGCTCGACGGCCTCCAGCAGGGTGTCCTGCAGCAGGACGTCCTCGATCGAGTAGCCGGACAGCGTCAGCTCGGGGTACACGACCAGCCCGACGCCGTCGTCGTGGCAGGCGCGGGCGGTCTCCAGCACGGCGGCGGCGTTCGCGGCCGGCTGCGCCATCGTGGTGTGCAGGGTGGCCGCGGCGGAACGCAGGAAGTGCTGGCGGTACACGGAGCGGAAGTCCACATCGGCATTCTCCCCCGCGCGGCCGCCGCGCCGCCCGGGACCCGGTCAGCGGCGCAGCAGCCGCAGCACCGCGGGCGGCCGCCCGCCGAAGCCCTCCGCCTCCAGCACGACGAACAGGATCCGCGGCAGGTCCCGGACGGCCGGGAACAGCACGTAGCGCGGGTACCAGTCGGGCCGGAACTTGGCGTTGAAGCGGTACAGCGAGTCGATCTGCCACCAGCGCGAGGCCAGCCGCAGCAGCCGGGCCCAGCCGCGGGCGACCGGCCCGGCGCCGATCCGCTCGCCGCGTTCCAGCGCGGACCGGAACACCGCGAAGTTCAGCGACACCCGCCGCACGCCCAGCTGCGGGGCGGCCGCCATCAGCTCGGCGATCATCAGCTCGTTGATCCCGTTGTCGGCGGCGGCGTCGCGGACCATCAGGTCCAGCGACAGCCCGTCCGGGCCCCAGGGGACGAGCTGCAGCATCCCGCTCGGTTCGCCGTCGCGGAACACGGTGACGACCACCGCGTCCGGATCGGCCGGATCGGCCACCCGCGACGAGGCCATCGAGAAGCCGCGCTCGTGCTCGTCGCCGCGCCAGCGCTGGGCGCGCTGCGCGATCCGGGTGCGCTCGTCGTCGTCGTAGTCGTGCAGCCGGCGCACGACCGCGGTGTGCCCGAGCCGCTGCATCCGCTTCACGGTCTGCCGCACGCCGCGCATCGGCCGCCCGTCCAGGGTGAACGTGGCCGTGTCGAGCACCGCCTCGTCGCCGAGCTCCAGCGCGTCCAGCCCGGCCTTCGCCCAGGCGGTCGCGCCGCGCTCGGAGCAGCCGAGCACCGCGGGCGACCAGCCGTAGCGGGTGCACTCGTGCAGGAACGCCTCGATCGCGCCGGGCCAGGCGCCGACGTCGCCGACCGGATCGCCGGAGGCCAGCGCGACCCCGGCCAGCACCCGGTAGGACACGGCGGACTTGCCGCCGTGCGCGAACACCGCGGCCTTGTCCCGGCGCAGCGCGAAGTAGCCGAGCGAGTCGCCGTCGCGCTGCCGCAGCAGCGCGCGCAGCCGCTCCTCGTCCTCCGGCAGCAGCGACGGGCGCGGCTCCGGCGAGCGCAGCAGGTGGTACCCGGCGGTGAGCACGGCGACGACGCCGAAGGTCAGCCCGGCCGCGGCGGTCAGGTCGTCGAGCCAGAGCGCGTGCGGGGCGAACGTCACCGGCCCGGTGACGCCGATCAGCGACAGCCCGGCGTGCGCGGCCTGCGCGGCGATCGACGGGTCGTCGGCCAGCCGCCGCGGGTTCAGGGCGAGCAGCACCCAGACGATCAGGAAGCCGGCCAGCCCGAACTGGACGAGCGTGCGGACCGCCCGGCCGAGCCCGCCCGGGTCCTGGCGGGCCACGAAGTACCGGCGGGTCGCCAGCAGCGCCACCAGCAGCGCGCCGACCAGCACCGCCGGGGTGAGCCCGTGCCGCTGGTCGACGACGTGCAGCACGTTGACCACCAGCAGCACGGCGGTCGTCCCGGTCGCCACCCACCAGGCCCGCTGCTTGCGCCTGCGCAGCCCGGTGGCGAGCAGCAGCAGCCCGACCCCGGCGACCGCGGTCACCACCAGACCGGCGAGCCCGACGCCCGGCGGGAGGCCCAGCGAGCTGCGCAGCTCGCTGCCCAGCAGCCGGCGCGGCGCGGGCAGCACCGCGGTGGCGACGGTCAGCAGCCCGACGATCCGGGCCGCCCACACGACCGCCCGGACGACGGCCGCCTCGGACAGCCGTCGCCGCCGCGCCTCCGGATCCGGGCGCGGGTTCCCGGCGCGGACCGGGCCGCGCCGTTGTCCACCGGCGGTGTCGGCCGCCACGCAATCCTCCTGTCGATCCGCCCCGCCCGGGCCCGGTGCGGCCCGGCGGCGGACGGTAGCCGCTCCGGACGCTAGCGCCGCGGGCCCGTCCGGCGCGCGCGGCCCGGCCCGCGTCGCCGGTCGGGGCGGTGAGGTGCAGCAGATCGGGCGAACCGGACGTGCCGGGCGGACCGGCCGGTCGGGCGTCCGGGGTGATGGTGTCCCAAACATCTCGTACGAAGTCGCCCGCAGCGGTCACCGGATGGACCCTGCGTTGTCCCGCAACGCTTCCCGCTGGTCCGACGGCGTGACGGTGCACACCCGTCCGACGGGTGCCGGGCCGGTCGGTGCATGGAGCGGGCCCGGGCCGTCGATCCCTGGGGTGTCCGGATGTGCACCGCATCGATCGACTCACGGAGGCGAACAGGATGATCACGAAGGACATGACCCGGGACCTGATCGGGCGCCAGGCGGTCGACTCGCACGGCGAGAAGGTCGGCAAGATCGGCCAGGTCTACCTGGACGAGAACGACGGCACGCCGACCTGGGCCACGGTGAACACCGGCCTGTTCGGCACCAAGGAGAGCTTCGTCCCGCTGCGCAACGCCGACCTGCGGGACTCCGGCGTCGAGCTGCCGGTGGAGAAGCAGCAGGTGAAGGACTGCCCGCACGTGGGCCGGTCCGACGAGCGGCTCACCGGGTCCGAGGAGGACGAGCTGTACCGCCACTACGGCACCGCCGCGACCGGCACCGCCGGCACCGCGGGCACCGCCGGTGACGGCAGGCACGCGGCCGGCACCGCCGAGGCCGGCCGCGCGGGCGCCGGCGACGGGCGGTCCGCCGGGATGTCCGGTGACTCCGCCGGGATGTCCGGGGACGATGCGATGGTCCGGCACGAGGAGCGGCTGCGGGTCGGCACCGAGTCCGAGGAGACCGGACGGGTGGCGCTGCGCAAGTACGTCGTCACCGAGGACGAGACGGTCACCGTGCCGGTCAGCCGCGAGGAGGTCCGGCTCGAGCGGGAGCCGATCACCGACGGCGCCGCAGCCGGATCGTCCGGCGCGATCGGCGAGGAGGAGCACGAGGTCACCCTGCACCGCGAGCGCCCGGTGGTGGACAAGACCACCGAGGCCGTGGAGAAGGTCCGGCTGGGGACCCGCACGGTGACCGAGGACGAGACGGTCTCCGACACGGTGCGCAAGGAGCGCATCGACGTCGACGACCCGTCGGAGAACCTGGAGCGCTGACGAGGGGCGCCGCCGCCCGTGCGCGGACCGGCGCGGCCACGGCCGCGGCGTCCGTACGCGGGCGGCGTCAGCGTGTCAGGGCGCGGTCCCGGACGGCGGCGGCCTCCCGGCGGGCGGCCTCGGCGGCCCCGGGCAGGCCGCCGGCACCGGTGGTGGCCAGCGCCCCCTCGTGCAGCAACAGCAGTACCAGTGCTCCGCCGTCGGGATCCGCGGCGCCCGCGGCGGCCAGCTCGGCCCGCAGCAGATCGCGCAGCCAGCGCTTCTCGTCGGCGATCACGGCACGGCCGGGGTGCCCGGGATCGGGCAGCTCGGCGAAGGCGTTCACGAAGGCGCAGCCGCGCTCGTTCGCCGCGGTCCACGGCACCAGCACGTCGAACGGGGCGAGCACCCGCTCCGCCGGGGTGTCCAGCGCGGCCAGCCGGGCGCGCACCGCGTCGCGCCAGCGCTCGTCGCGTTCCTGGAGGTAACGGGCGACGAGTGCGTCCTTGGAGCCGAACCGGTCGTAGAGCGTGCGCTTGGTGACGCCGGACTCGGCGGCGATCAGGTCGACCCCGACGGCGTGGATGCCGCGCTCGTAGAACAGCGCCGCCGCGACGTCCAGGATCCGCCGGGCGCCCGGCGTGAGCGTCGGTGACACGCGTCCCCCTTCGTTGTTCACAGATCTGTGTACTGTTGCGCCGGCAGTCTACTTCACAGATCGGTGAACTCGGAGGGCGGCATGGCGGACACGATGCGGGCGTGGGAGCTGACCGGGCACGGCGGGCCGGAGGTGCTGCGGTGGCGGGAGCGGCCGGTGCCGGACCCGGGCCCCGGGCAGGTGCTGGTGCGGGTCACCGCCGCGGCCCTGAACAACACCGACGTCTGGACCCGGACCGGCGCCTACGGCCTGCCCGGCGATCCCGCGGCCCGGGCCGGCTGGCGCGGACCACTGCGGTTCCCGCGGATCCAGGGCGGCGACGCGGCGGGCGTGGTGGCGGCGGCCGGCCCCGGGGTGGACGGGGTCCCGGCCGGCCGGCGGGTACTCGTCGATCCGGCCCGGTACGAGCGGGACGACCCGGACGCCGGGCCGGTCGGGCTGCTCGGCAGCGAGGCGGACGGCGCGTTCGCCGGCTTCCTGCTCGCCGACGCCGGCCGGGTGCACGACGTCGGCGACTCCCCGCTGACCGACGCGGAGCTGGCCGCGCTGCCGGTCGCGTACGGCACCGCCGCCGGGATGCTGGAGCGCGGCCGGATCGGCCCCGGCGAGACCGTGCTGGTCACCGGGGCCTCCGGCGGCGTCGGGCTGGCACTGGTGCAGCTCGCCGCGGCCCGCGGCGCGCACGTGGTGGCGGTGACCTCGGCGGCGAAGGCGGCCGCCGTCCGCGCCGCCGGGGCCGGTGCGACGGTCGACCGGGCGGGTGGCGCCGCCGCGGTCGCGGCCGCCGCGCCGGACCGGCTCGACGCGGTGCTCGACGTCGCCGGCGGCGACCTGCTGCCCGCGCTGCTGCCCGCGGTGCGCGACGGCGGCCGGTGGGTGATCGCGGGCGCGGTCGCCGGGCCGGTCGTCGAGCTCGACCTGCGCCGCCTCTACCTGCACAACGTCTCGCTCGTCGGGTCGTCGATGCACACCCGCGCGCACTTCGACGGGCTGGTCGCGCAGGCGCGGGCGGGCACCGTGCGGCCGCGGATCGCCGCCCGGTACCCGCTCGCCGAGCTCCCCGCGGCGCAGGCGGAGTTCCTCCGCGGGCAGCACGTGGGGAAGATCGTGCTGGCGCCGTGAGTCGCTCAGACCCGGCTGATGAACCCGTGCGTGGCGAGCCACGCCCTGGCGACGTCGCGCGGTGACTCGTACCCGGCGGACACCTGGCTGTTCAGCTCCAGGATCGTCGGGTAGTCCAGCGCCGCGGAGAGCGGGTCGAGCACCCGGGCCACCTCCGGGGCGCGGTCGTAGGCGTCCCGCCGCAGGGTCGGCACCGGGGTGTAGGTGACGTGGTAGTTGCGGTCGTCCTCGAGCACCTTCAGCCCGAACTGCAGGATCCGCCCGTCGGTGCTGTACACCTCGCCGAACAGGCAGACCTGGTCCGCGGTGGACTGGTAGATCAGGTTCTCGCCGATGACCTGCACCCGGTCCGGCGGGATCTCCGCCTCGTAGAGCCGCTGCAGGCCGCGCAGGCCGTCCTCGCGGGAGTGGTACTCGGGTTCGACGCAGATCGTCCCGGGCTGGTCGGACCGCAGGTAGGCGAGCATGTCGCTGATCGTGTTCAGCTGCAGCGCCGCGGCCGGTCCGCCGGCGACGGCGAAGGCGTAGGTGTTGTTGAACCCGCCCGGCCGGAGCCAGACGATGTCGTTGTCGGCCAGATCGCGCTGGCGCACCTGGGCGAGCACGTCGGCGTCCGGGATCCGCTCCGGCTCGCGCATGAACGACGCCCACGCGGTGCCGGTGTACTCCCAGTACATCGAGATGTCGCCGTCGAGCAGCGCCTGCCGCGTCTCGTCGGTGCTGCCGAGGTCGCACCGGTCGGTGACCGACGCGCCGGCCTCCTCCAGCGCGGCGACGGTGATCTCGCAGAGGACGAGCTGCTCGTCGAAGTCCTTCGAGCCGACGACGTAGGTCTGGCCGGAGAGGTCGGCGGCGGCGGCGAGCGAGCCGGGGTTGGCGGGGGGCCCGCAGGCTGCCGTGACGATCAGGGCGGCGAGCACCAGTGCGAGGCGGGAGGAGCGTCGGAGAACGGTCGTACGAGCGATCACGAATGACTTCCCGGGGAGCGAAGGCCGATCACGGAGCGTATAGATGACCATGAACGTCGCTTGCGCGCAACGGGGAGTCTCGAAGTCAGCGACGTATGAAGAAGGCTGATATTCCGGGGAAAACTACTGAGAGTGATTGGTTGTGTACGAAAGCAACCGGACTCGCCGGACGGTTCATGATTACCCGGAGTGATCGTCGGGCCGGCGGCGGAGCCGGCGCGGACAGGGTCGGGCCGGTAGCGCGGACGTCCGCCGCTGTCGTCCCGGTCACGGAGAGTCCGTTGACCGATGCTCTTGTTTAGGTTTGCCTAACTATATAGGTTGGCGAGGGAGCGAGGAGGGGACGGGTGACAGCTGAGCAGCGCCCCGGGATCCCCGGCCGGATCCGGGCCGGGGCGGCCGACCGGTCGGCCGCGCTGCACCGGCTCGGCGCGCATCTCGCCGAGGGCAGGCTGACCGTCGCCGAGTACGACGAGCGGGCCGGCGCCGCCGCCCGGGCGGTCCACCTCGACGAGCTCGGCACGCTGTTCGCCGATCTGCCGCCGGACCCGACCGGCCCGCCGGAACCCGGTCCGCCGGAGCCGCCGCGGGCCGCGGCGTGGCTCTGGTGGGCGGCCTCCGGCACCCCGGTCGCGGCCCTGCTCCTGCACCTGGGGACCGGCTCCACCTGGTGGTACCTGCTGCCGGCGGCCGGGGCGCTGGTGTTGTTCGCCTCGCCACCCGTCCGCCCGCGCGGGTGAGGTTAGGCTCGGTTGAATCGGCGGAGCTCCGCCTGCTGGAGAAGAGGAACGATGTCCACCAACCCGGCCGACCGGTGACCACCCACGCCCCCGATCCGGCCGCCCCGCCGGCCTGCCGGCTCGGCACCCGCGATCTCGAGGTCGGCTACGACGACCGGACCGTCGTCCGCGGCCTGACCCTGGACATCCCCGACGGCGGGTTCACCGTCATCGTCGGGCCGAACGCCTGCGGCAAGTCGACCCTGCTCAAGGCGCTGGCCCGGGGCCTGCGCCCGCGCGGCGGCGCGGTGCTGCTCGACGGCGCCCGGATCGAGACGCACCGCAGCAAGGAGGTCGCCCGCCGGCTCGGCCTGCTGCCGCAGACCGCGCAGACCCCCGGTGGCATCTCGGTCGGCGACCTGGTGGCCCGGGGCCGGTACCCGCACCAGCGGATGCTGCGCCAGTGGACCCGCGGTGACGAGGAGGCGGTGCTGGCCGCGCTGCGCGCCACCGGTACCGAGGCGCTCGCCGACCGGCTGGTCGAGGAGCTCTCCGGCGGTCAGCGGCAGCGGGTGTGGATCGCGCTCGCACTGGCCCAGGAGACCCCGATCCTGCTGCTCGACGAACCGACCACCTACCTCGACGTCGCGCACCAGCTCGACGTCCTGGACCTGTGCGACGACCTCCGCAGCACCCGCGGCCAGACCCTGGTGGCGGTGCTGCACGACCTCAACCACGCCTGCCGCTACGCCACCCACCTGGTCGCGATGCGGGACGGCCTGCTGGTCGCCCAGGGCCCGCCGGCCGAGGTGGTCACCGCCGAGCTGGTCGAGCAGGTGTTCGGCATGCGGTGCCGGATCATCCCCGATCCGGAGACCGGCACCCCGCTGGTCGTCCCCGCCGACCGGCGGCGCCGCGCGGCGGCCGAGCGGCCGTGAGCGAGCAGAACGGCCGGGTCCCCGCGGCCGTCGCCGACCGGATCGCGCCGGCGGAGCCCGGGGAGGAGACCGCCGCGGCGCGCCGCCGCCGGGCGCTGCTGCGGGTCGCCGGGCTGGTCGTCGCCGCCGTCGTGCTGGTCGTGCTGGCGGCGCTCAGCATCCGGGTGGGGGTGCGGTCGATCCCGCTCGGGACGGTCCGCGACGTGCTGCTCGGGACGCCCGGCACCGATCCGGACGCCGTCCGCATCGTGCTGGGCCTGCGGGTCCCGCGGACCCTGGTCGGGATCGTCGCCGGGGTGTGCCTCGGGCTGGCCGGCGCGATCATGCAGGGTTTGACCCGCAACCCGCTGGCCGATCCGGGCCTGTTCGGGGTGGACATCGGTGCCGCGCTGGCGATCGTGCTGGCGATCTCGCTGCTCGGCGTGCGCACCCCGGACGGCTACGTCTGGTTCGCCTTCGTCGGCGCCGGTGTCGCGGCCGTGCTGGTCTACCTGCTCGGCTCGACCGGGCGGTCGGTGGCGCCGGAGAAGATGGTGCTGGCCGGTGCGGCGGTCAGCGTCACCCTCGGTGCGATCGTCTCCGGGGTGCTGATCCTGGACGGGGTCACCTTCGACGTCTACCGGTTCTGGGCGGTCGGTTCGCTGGCCGGCCGCGGCCCGGACGTGCTGGTCGCGGTGCTGCCGTTCGCGGTCGCCGGGGTGCTGCTGGCGGTCGCGCTGGCCCGCCCGCTCAACTCGCTGGCGCTCGGTGAGGACGTCGCCTCCGCGCTCGGCGTCAACCTGGCGCTCACCCGGACCGGCGCCGCGATCGCGGTCACCCTGCTGGCCGGGGCGGCGACCGCGGCGGCCGGGCCGATCGTGTTCGTCGGGCTCGCGGTGCCGCACCTGGCCCGGCTGCTGGTCGGGCCGGACCAGCGCTGGGTGGTCGGCTACTCGCTGCTGCTCGCCCCGGTGCTGCTGGTCGGCGCGGACGTGCTGGGCCGGGTGGTCTCCGGGACCGGCGAGATCGAGGTCGGCATCGTCACCGCGGTGCTCGGCGCCCCGGTGTTCCTCGCGCTCGCCCGCCGCCGACGGGTGGCCCAGCTGTGACCGGCGTGGTGAGCGGCCGGGCGCTGCGGACCCCCGGCGAGCGGATCGCGC
This sequence comes from Pseudonocardia kongjuensis, assembly GCF_039526905.1. Classification (NCBI taxonomy): domain Bacteria; kingdom Bacillati; phylum Actinomycetota; class Actinomycetes; order Pseudonocardiales; family Pseudonocardiaceae; genus Pseudonocardia; species Pseudonocardia kongjuensis. The sequence goes on from NZ_BAAAJK010000053.1 coordinate 356,112, forward strand.
TGCGGGTGCTGCCGCGGGCGGTGCTGGTCTGCGCGGTGCTGGTCGCGGTGCTGGCGGCGACCGCCGTCGTCGGGCTCACCGTCGGCGACTTCGACGTGCCGCCCGCCGACGTGCTGGCCGCGCTGCGCGGCGAGGCCACCGGCCGGGCCCGGTTCATCGTGACCGGCCTGCGGCTGCCCCGGCTGCTGGTGGCGATGCTGGTCGGCGCCGCGCTGGGGGTGGCCGGCGCGATCTTCCAGGGCCTGTCCCGCAACCCGCTGGGCAGCCCGGACATCATCGGCTTCACCGCCGGTTCGGCGACCGGTGCGCTGCTGGTGCTGCTGGTCGGCCGCGGCGGCACCGCCGGGATCGCGGCCGGCGCGGTGTTCGGCGGGTTCGCCGCCGCCGTCCTGGTGTACCTGCTGTCCTACCGGCGCGGGGTGTCCGGGTTCCGGCTGATCCTGGTCGGGATCGGGGTCAGCGCGATGCTCGGCGGCGTCAACGCCTACCTGGTCACCCGGGCCCAGCTGCGCGACGCCCAGGCGGCGCAGCTGTGGCTGACCGGCAGCGTCAACGGCCGCGGCTGGGACCACGTGACGCTGATCGGCCTGACCGTGCTGGTGCTGCTCCCGTTCGCGGTGCTGCTCGGCCGCGCGCTGCCGCAGCTGGAGCTGGGCGACGAGGTGGCCAGGGCCCGCGGGCTGGTCGTGGAACGCTCACGGGCGCTGCTGATGCTGGTCGGGATCGGGCTGACCGCGGTGGCGACCGCCGTCGCCGGGCCGATCGCGTTCGTCGCGCTGGCGGCACCGCAGATCGCCCGCCGGCTCACCCGCACGCCCGGCCCCGGCCTGGTGCCCGCCGCGCTGACCGGGGCGGCGCTGCTGACCGTCGGCGACGTGGCCGCCCAGCGGATCTTCGCGCCGGTGCCGATCCCGGTCGGGGTGGCGACCGCGGCGCTCGGCGGGATCTACCTCGCGTGGCTGCTCGCCCGGCAGTGGCGGAGCGGACGCGGATGACCGGGCCGGACAGGACCAGCGCAGGAGAGGACACACGATGACGGGGACGACCGGGACGACCGGGACCGCCGCGGCGGAGCCGCAGGTGGCCGAGGACCGCTACGCGCGGTTCTACGCCGCCCAGGCCCGGTCGGCGACGCTGCGCCGGATCTACCGGGAGGCCTACGGCGAGGACTACCCGGAGGAGATCGACCCGTTCGGTTTCGTCACCCGCGCCGACCTGGCCCGGATCGGCGAGCTGGTCGGTGTCGCGCCCGGCGGGACGCTGGTCGACCTGGGCTGCGGCCGCGGCGGGCCGGGGATCGTGGTGGCCCGCGAGCGGCGGGCCCGGCTGGTCGGCGTCGACCTGGTGCCGGTCGCGGTCGCCGACGCGGCCCGGCGCAGCCGGGAGCTCGGCCCGGCCGGGGCGCGCTTCGTCGTCGGCTCGTTCACCGGCAGCGGCCTGCCCACCGGCGGCGCGGACGCGGTGATGAGCGTCGACGCGCTGTGGATGGTGCAGGACAAGCCGGCCGCGCTCGCCGAGGTGCACCGGATCCTGGTGCCCGGCGGCCGGTTCGTGCTGACCACCTGGGAGCCGGCGCACGTCGACCACCGGGCGCTGCTGGACGAGGCCGGGTTCGACCTGGAGGTGCGGGAGGAGACCCCGGACTGGCTGGCCCGCCAGCGCGCCGTCTACGCCGGGATCACCGCGGCGGCCGCCGAGCTGGCCGACGAGCTGGGCGCCGAGGGTGCCGAGGTCATCCTCACCGAGGCGGAGCAGGCACCCCGGGTCCTCGCCGGGACCCCGCGGCTGCTGCTGGCCGCGCGGCGGCGCCGGCCGTGACCGGCCCGGCCACCGGCAGCCCGGCCACCAGCAGCCCGGACAGCCCGGACAGCCCGGACAGCCCGGCCGGCCCGGCCGGTCCGGCCGCCGGGACCGGGGATCCGGCCCCGGCCCTGTCGCCGGAGTCGCACGCGCGCAGCCGCGCCTTCCTGCGCTGGTGCCTGCGCGCGCAGTGGCGCGGGCTGGCGCTGGCCGCCTGCACCGGGATCGTCGTGCAGGGCCTGTTCGTGCTGCTCCCGTGGGGTGTCCAGCAGGCCGTCGATCGCGGCATCACGCCGGGCGACGCGGTGCAGACGGCGTTCTGGGCGGCCGCCGTCGCCGGGCTGGGGCTGCTGATCACCGTCGGGCAGATCGCGTTCCAGTGGTGGAACTACCTCTCCGGCGCCCGGGTGATCAAGCAGACCCGGGAGCGGCTGGCCGCGCACGTGCTCGAGCTGGACCGGGCCGCGCTGGCCGGGCACGGACCCGGCGAGCTGGCGGTGCGCGGCGGCCGGGACGCCGAGGCGCTGTGGAACTGGCTGTCCGGGGTGGTGGAGACCGTCCAGCTGATCGCCGGACTGGCCGTCATCCTGGGTGCGCTGCTGCTGCTGGACCCGCTGCTGGCGGTGATCGGGGTGGCCGTGATCCCGCTGCTGCTCGGGCTGGCCGCGGTGTTCCCGCGCCGCTACGAGGCGGCGTCGCTGGTGCTCGGCGCCGCGCACGGCGACCGCGGCGCCGCGGTGGAGGGGCTGCTGTCGGGCACCGCGGCGGTGCGCGGCGTCGGCGGCGAGCACGTGCTCGTCACCCGGCACCACGACCACAGCGCCGAGGTCACCCGGCAGACCGTGCGGGTGGCCCGGATCGGCACCCTCTGGGGTGCGCTGGCGTCGTTCGTGCCGCTCGCCGCGGCCGCCGCCGGGCTGTTCGTCGGTGGCCTGGCCGCCGTCGACGGCCGGTTGACCGTCGGCGGCCTGCTCGCCTTCGCCTCCTGGATGGCGATGCTCGCGCAGCGGGTGGACACCCTGGTCGGGCAGCAGACGATGCGCCGGCAGGCGGCCGCGTCGGCGGCCCGGATCGCCGAGGTGCTCGCGCTGGCCCCGCGGCTGCCCGAGCCGGCCGATCCGCTGCCCGCCCCGCCGGCCGGGCCGGCCCGGCTGGCCGGGACCGGCATCCGGGTGGTGCACGGCGACCGCACGGTGCTCGACGACGTCGGGCTCGCGGTGCGCTCCGGGGAGACCGTCGCGGTCACCGGCGTCACCGGCTCCGGGAAGACGTCGCTGCTGCGGGTGCTCGCCCGGCTCGACGCCCCGGACGCGGGCACCGTCACCCTGGACGGGGTGCGGCTGGACCGGCTGCGCCGCCGCGACGTGCGCGCCCGGATCGGCTTCGTGCCGCAGCGCCCGGTGCTCACCTCCGGCACGCTGCGCTCCGCCCTGCTGCTGGGCGCCGAGCTCACCCCGGACCGGGACGGCGAGCTCCGCGCGGCCTGCCACGTCGCCGCCTTCGACGACGACCTGGCCGGTTTCCCGGACGGCCTCGACACCGTCGTCGGCGAGGGCGGCACCACCCTGTCCGGCGGTCAGGTGCAGCGGATCGCGCTGGCCAGGGCGCTGCTGCGGGAACCGGACGTGCTGCTGCTCGACGACGTGACCTCGGCCCTGGACACCGGGACGGAGAACCTGGTGCTGACCCGGCTGCGCGCCGCCCGGCCGGATCTCGCGATCGTCTTCGCCGGGCACCGGGAGGCGGTGCACGCGCTCGCCGACCGGGTGGTCGCGCTGCCCGCGCCGCCGGTCACCGACGCCACCTCCGGAGCCGGTCGTGGCTGAGGTCGCGCTGCTCACCGAGGAGCCGTCGCTGCGCGGCACGCTGCGCAGGCTCGCGCCGTTCCTGCGGCCGCACGCGCTGCCGGCGGTCGTCGCGGTGACGCTCACCCTGTCCGCGTCGCTGGCCTGGGTGCTGGTCGCCCCGATGGTCGGCGCCATCACCGCCGCCGTGCTCGACGCCGACCGGGACGGCGTGCTGGTCGCCGGGCTGGTGCTGCTCGGCCTGGCGGTGGCCCGCACCGTGCTGTCCTGGGCGGGCGAGCTGCTGCTCGCCGTCGTCGGGGAGCGGGTGGTGCGCGGGATCCGGGAGAAGGTGGTCGACCGGCTCGCCGCCGCCCCGCTGCGGTTCGTCGAGGCGCACCGCGGCGGCGAGCTGCTGACCCGGGCGACCACCGAGATCGAGCTGCTGTCCACCTTCGTCCGCTCGCAGCTGCCCGCGGCCGTCTCGGTGCTCGGCTACCTGGTGTTCGCGGTGGTCGTGCTCGTCGCCTACTCGTGGCTGCTGGCGGCGCTGCTGCTGGTGCTGTTCGTGCCGCTGTCGCTGCTGGTGATGCGCTCCTTCGAGCGGGCCGCCGGATCGGCGTTCACCGCCGAGGCGGCCGCCCGCGCCGCGGTCGCCGCGGCCTTCGGCGAGACCGTCGCCGCCCGCGAGGCGGTGCAGGCGGCCGGCGCCGAGCAGGTCTGGGGGCGCCGGTTCGCCGAGCGCACCGGCGCGCTGCTGGCCGCCGTGCGGCGCACCATCCGGGCGCTGAACCGGCTGCCGCTGGCGGTGGCCGTGGAGGCGGTCACCACCGCGGCGCTGCTCGCCGCCGGGGGCGCGCTGATCGCCGCCGGCCGGATCGACGTCCCCACCGTGGCGGTGTTCGTGGTCGCCACCCGCACCCTGTTCGACTCCTTCACCGAGGCGACCGGGCTGGTCGGCGAGTTCCAGGAGTCCCGGGTCGCGGTGGCCCGGCTGACCGACCTGCTCGCCGCCACCGGGCCCGCCGCGCCGGCCGCCCCCGCACCGGACGCCCGCCCGGCCCGGCGCCCGGCCGGGCCCGGCCGGCTGGTGCTCGACGGCGTCGGGTTCGGCTACACCGCAGGCACCCCGGTGCTCGACGGCGTGTCGGTCACCGTCGAACCCGGCGAGCGGCTCGCCCTGGTCGGCCGGACCGGCGCCGGGAAGAGCACCCTCGCCAAGGTCGTCGCCGGGCTGTACCCGCCGGACCGCGGCCGGGTCACGGTCGACGGCACCCCGCTGGACGCGCTGGGCCCGGGCGAGCTGCGGCACCGGGTCGCACTCGTCGGCCAGCAGGTGCACGTCGCCGCCGGCTCGGTGCTGGACAACGTCACCCTGGTGCTCGGCACCCCCGGCCGGGACGAGGTGGAGCGGGCGGTCGACGCGCTCGGGCTGCGCCGGTGGATCGCCGGGCTCGGCGGCCTGGACGCCGATCTCGGCGCCCGCGGCGACCGGCTCTCCGCGGGGGAGCGGCAGGTGCTCGGCCTGATCCGGGCGGCGCTCGTCGCACCGGCGGTGCTCGTCCTGGACGAGGCGACCGCCGATCTCGACCCGACCACGGCGGGCCTGCTGGAGGGCGCGCTGGAACGGATCCGGGACGCCAGCACGCTGGTCGTGATCGCGCACCGGCCGGACACCGTGGCGCGGATGGACCGCGTCGTCACCCTGGACGGAGGCCGGGTCGTCGCCGACACCGGCACACCCACCGAAGGAGCAGGCAGTGCCCTACTGGATCACGACCGTCCGCGACGTCCGGCGGATCACCCCGCACATGGTGCGGGTGGTCCTGGACGGTGACGAGCTCGCCGGCTACCAGGCGAAGGGCCTGGCCGACGACTACTGCCGGGTGCTGTTCCCGCATCCCGGCGAGGACTCGCCGGTCGTCCCGGTCGAGATCGACGGCACCGAGCAGGACCCGCCCGGCGCCGTCCCGGCGCCGGTGCGGAACTACACGATCCGCCGGCACGACCCGGACACCGGCGAGGTGTGGATCGACCTGCTGCTGCACGAGGGCGGGATCGGTGCCGGCTGGGCCGCGCAGGCCCGGCCCGGCGCCCGGATCGCGCTCGGCCCGGCGCACGGCCGTTACCAGCCGCCGGACGGCACCCGGCGGGTGGTGCTGGTCGGCGACGCGACCGCGCTGCCCGCGATCGGCCGGATCCTGGACGAGCTGCCCGCGGGCCGCTCGGCGCTCGCGGTGATCCTGGTCGCCGACGCCGCCGAGGAGCAGGAGCTGCCGGCCGGCGACGGCGTCGAGATCCGCTGGCTGCACGTGCCCGACCCGGCCGCGCTGGGCGAGCGGCTGCTGGCCGAGGTGCAGTCGTGCGAGCTCGCCGCCGACGGGACCGACTACGTGTGGGTGGCCGGGGAGACCGACGCCTGCCGGCTGGCCCGCAAGCACCTGCGCCACGAGCGGGGCCTGCCGGCGGGCGCCTACACCGTCGTCGGGTACTGGCGCCCGGACGCCGAGCGCTGGCAGGCCCGCTACGACGCGCTCGCCGAGGAGCTCGCCGCGAAGCTCGCGATCGCCGACGCCGAGAACCCGGACGACGACGACTACGACGACGCCGTCGACCGGATCTACACCGACGCCGGGCTGTAGCCCGGGTCAGGCGTGCTCGGGCGGGGCGAGCGCCACGACCCCGTCCGGCAGCAGCGAGATCGGCCGCATCATCCGGTGGTCCTCGTGCTCGTAGACGTGGCAGTGGTGCACGAACCGCCCGGCGTGCGGGCCGAACCGGCCGATCGCGGTGACCAGCTGCCCGCCGCCGAGCGACACGACGTCCTTCGCGCCGGCCTCCGGGGCGGTCACCGTGCCCGCCCGGTCGAACCGCAGCGGGCGGGTCGTGCCGCCGCCGAACGACCCGTCCGGGCGGACCAGGTAGGTCCAGCCGGAGACGTCGTAGTGGTCGCGCCGCTGCACCTGGAAGGTGAACGCGTGCACGTGCATCGGGTGCGGCGCGCCGGGACCCTCCAGGTTCAGCCAGGTCCAGCGCTCCCAGCCCTCGGTGCGGGCGTGCACGGTGACCGGATCGGCCCAGGTGGCGGCGGTCCGGCGGAAGGTGCGCAGGGCGCCGTCGTGGTCGACGAGCTGGACGATCCCGTCCACCGGGCCGTCGGCGAGCGCGTCCGGCACGTCGTCGGTCTCGGTCATCTCCCACATCCGGGCCGACACCGGGAAGGCCGGGGTGATCAGCACGATCCGGTCGGTGATCGGGGCGGCGACGTCGGCGGTGATCCGGGTGAACCCGGGCGCCAGCTCGGTGCCGGCCCGCACGACGGTCGCGGCCGGCGCCGGCCCGGCCGGCCGGTCGCGGACCCGGAACTGCATGACGTCGTCGGACGGCGCGGGCGCGACCGAGCCGTCCACCCAGCGCAGGGTGCGCCCGGCGTACCCGCTGAAGTCGATCACGACGTCGGCCCGCTCGGCGGGGACGACCGCGAACTCCTCGGCGCCCGGCGCGGCCCGGGGGAGCAGCCCGGCGTCCGACCCGACGTGGTGCGCGACGCCCTCGGGGAGCACCTGCTCGTCCTCGTCGATCAGCATCAGGTGGTAGGGCCGGATCGACGAGGCGTTGAGCACGCGCAGCCGGTAGGGCACCGGATCGACCTCGAGGTAGGGCCAGATGGTGCCGTTGACCAGGGTGAACGGGCCGGTGAAGGAGCGCGGCAGGCGTTCGGCCTGGCCGTCGTAGAGCACGATCTTGTAGAGCAGCTCGCCGGTCAGCCGGCCGGTCGGGTCGGTGTCGAGATTGCGGTCGCAGATCACCAGCGGGATCTCGTGCTCGCCCGACGGGAGCCCGGCGGCGTCCTCCTCGTCGTCGCGCAGCAGGTAGAACCCGCCGCCGAGGCCGGCCATCGTGGTCAGCCGGGTCACGTGCATGGCGTGGTCGTGGTACCAGAGCGCGGCGGCGGGCTGGTCGTTGGTGTAGCGGGTCAGCTGGACGCCGGTCGGTGCGACGGCGTTCTCCGGCCAGCCGTCGGCGCCGCCGCCGACCACGGCGCCGTGCAGGTGCACCACGGTCCACGGGGGCAGCACGGCGGCCGCCGGGAGCGGCTGCGCGCCGCGCGCACCGGGCAGGTCCCACTCGCGCAGGTCGCCCCGGTTGTCCAGCACCTCGACCGCCTTCACCGGGTACGGCCCGGTCAGCTCGTTGGTCCAGGCGATCTCCAGCGGGACGCCCCGGCGGGCCTCGATCGTCGGGCCGGGGAAGCCGCCCTCGTAGGTCCACATCGGGGTGCCGGGCAGCGCCGAGTGCAGCCGCACCTGCGCGGTCCGCTGGCGCACGGTCAGCCGGGCCACGCCGTCGGTGCCGGGGGCGGCGGTGAGCACCGGCATCCGCGGCAGCGGATCGGTGAAGGGGCGCAGCTGCAGCAGGGCGCGGCCGTCGTCGGGCGGCGGCCGGTACACGCCGGTGACCGGATCGGCGCCGCCGTGGCCGCCGTGCGCGGTGCGGCCGCCGGGCGCGTTCACGCCGGGCAGCAGCACCCGGTCCGGCGGCGCCCCGGCGGGCCGGGCCCGGGTGGCCAGGCCGGCGACCGCGGCGGCCAGCGCGGTGTGCGCGAGGAAGCGGCGCCGGCTGGTCCGCAGCACCCCGGGCGGGCGGGTCCGGGCCGGGGGGTGCTCGGGCCGGACGGCGGCCGGGACCGGGGTGACCGGGGGGCTCGGCGGGAGCGGTGGCACCGGGCGGGGAACCCGGCTCCCGTCCGATGTGGACGAATCCTCGGCCATCCGCGGACTGCCTCCTCGTACTCAGTAAGCCTGACACGAAGCCTAAGTTAGGCAAACCTCTTAATCCATCACCCTCACCTCTGGACTCCTCTCCGCGGATCTGCTTAGGCTCAGCTAACTCGATCGGGTGGCTCCGTCGTCTCCACCCGGCCCTTCCTCCACGGGAGTCGCACCTCCATGTCCGCACGCGTCCCGCACCCGCGCCCGCAGGCGCTGCCGTTGACCGCCGCCCAGACCGGCATCTGGGTGGACCAGCAGCGGGACCCGGCGAACCCGGCGTTCGTCACCGCCGAGCAGGTCGAGCTGCGCGGCCCGCTGGACGTGGCGGCGCTGCGCGGTGCCGCGACGACGGCCGCCGCCGAGGTGCCGTGGCTGGGCGCGCGGTTCGAGACCGTCGACGGCGGGCGGGTCGTGCAGCACCCCGGGGCCTGGCCGGCCGGGTGCGAGCTGGTCGACCTGACCGGGCACGACGACCCGGCCGCGGCCGCGGCCGGCTGGACCGGCGCCGACGTGCGCCGCCCGCTCGACCCGCACACCGAGCCGCTGCTGCGCCAGGCGCTGCTCGTGCTCGGACCGCAGCACCACATCTGGTACGTGCGCGCGCACCATCTGCTGCTCGACGCCTACGGCTACAACCTGCTCCGCCGCCGGGTCACCGAGCTGTACCGGGCGGCGGGCGATCCCGCGGGCACCCCGCCCGCCCCGCGGCACGGCGAGCTCGCCGCCGTCGTCGAGGCGGACGCCGCCGATCTCGCCGACCCGGGCCGGGCCGCCGCCGAGGCGTTCTGGACGTCCCGGCTGGACGGCGCCGTGCCGGCCACCCTCGCCGCCGCACCGGCGCCGAACCCGAACCCGGCCCGCGAGCTGTACCGGGCCGACGGCGAGCTGGACGCGGCCGCCACCGCGGCGCTGCGCGAGATCGCGACCGCCGCCGGGGCCGGCTCGGTGGAGATCGTCGCCGCCGCGGTGGCCGCGCTGGTGTGGCGCCGCACCGGCGCCGCCGACGTCGTCCTCGATCTCCCGGCGATGCAGCGGCTCGGGACCCCGGCGAGCCGGGTCCCGACGACCGCGGTCACCGTGCTGCCGCTGCGGGTCCGGACCGGGCCGTCGGCCACCCCGGCCGGGCTCGTCGCCCGGGTGCACGAGGAGCTGCGCGCGGCCGCGGCACACCGCCGCTACCGCGGCGAGGACCTGCGCCGGGCGGTGCGCGCCCGGGCCGGGCGGGAGCCGTCCCCGGCGCTGGTGGTGAATGTCAAGCCCGATCCCGGCCGGGTCCGGCTCGGCGACGCGACCGGCGAGGTGCACGAGATCGCCACCGGCCCGGTGCGCGACCTGATGGTCACCGCCCGGCTGGGCGCCGGGACCGCCGGGGGCGCGCCCCGGCTGGTGGTCCGGGTGGACGCCGACGCCGCCCGCTACACCGCCGAGGAGACCGCGCGGCACCGGGACGCGCTGCTCGCGCTGCTCACCGAGGCCGCCGCCGACCCGCACCGGCCGCTCGGGGAGCCGGACGCCGCGCTCCCTGGAACGGCCGTGCCGACCGGAGCGGCTGTGTCGACCGGATCGGGTGGACCGAGCGGGCCGGCCGGGCCCGTGGCGCCCGGTGTCCCGGCCGCCGAGCGGGAACGGCAGGTCGCGGCCCTGGTCGCCGAGCTGCTGGAGACCGATCCGGCGTCGGTCGACGCCGACACCGATCTGTTCGCCGCGGGCGGGCACTCGCTGCAGGTGCTCTGGCTGGTCGCGCGGCTGCGCGAGGGGCTGGACGCCGACGCGGACGCCCCGGGGCTGACCGTGCAGGCCGTGTTCGACCGGCCCACGGTCCGGGAGATCGCCGCCCTGCTGCCCGCCGGGCGGCCCGTCCGGTCCGCCGCGACCGGCCCGGCCCCGGCACCCCGCCCGGAGCGGCCGCCGCTGTCGCCGGCGCAGCGCCGGATCTGGTCGCTGCAGCGGATCGAGGCCGGCGCGAGCTACGCGGTGCCGCTGACCGTGCAGCTCAGCGGCCCGCTCGACACCGCGGCGCTGCGGACCGCGCTCGGCGACGTCGTCGCCCGGCACGAGGCACTGCGCACCCTGCTCCCCGACGACGGCGGCGAGCCGTGGCAGCGGGTGCTGCCGGCCGCCGACGTCACCGTCCCGGAGCTGCCGCTGCGCGCGGTCGCCGGGCCCGGCGCCGCCCGGGACGCCGTCCGCGAGCTGGCCGCCACCCCGTTCGACCTGGCCGCCGAGCTGCCGTGGCGGGCCGCGCTGCTGCGCACCGCACCCGGCGAGCACCTGCTGGCGCTGGTGCTGCACCACGTCGCCGTCGACGACCGGGCGCTCGCCGTGCTGGTCGACGATCTCGCCGTCGCCTACACCGCCCGGGCCGCCGGTGCGGCGCCGCAGCAGCCGCCCGCCCCCGGCTACGTCGACGCCGTCGCCGCCGCCGCGGCCCGCTTCGGGGACCCGGCCGATCCGGCCTCGCGCGCACACGCCGCGCTCGGGCACTGGCGCACCGTGCTCGACGGGGCGCCCGCCGAGACCACGCTGCCGGTCGACCTGCCCCGGCCGCCGGTGGAGAGCCACCGCGGCGCGGTCGTCCCGTTCGTCCTCGACGAGACGCTCACCGGCGCGGTGCAGCGGCTCGCCGCCGGTACCGGCAGCACCCCGTTCCTGGTGCTGCACGCCGCGGTCGCCGCGCTGCTGCACCGGATGGGCGCCGGTACCGACCTGCCGCTGGGGGTGCCCGTCATCGAGCGCGGCGCCGACGCCGCCGACGTGGTCGGGCTGTTCCTCAACACCGTCGTGGTGCGCACCGACGCGGGCGGCGACCCGTCGTTCCGGGAGCTCCTGGCCCGGGTCCGGGCCGCCGGTCTGGACGCGCTCGCCCATCAGGACGCCCCGTTCGACCAGGTGCTCGACGCCGTCGCCCCGGCCCGCTCGCTGGCCCGGCACCCGCTGTTCCAGGTGCTGGTCAGCCACCAGCACGAACCGGCGCACCGGCCGTCGTTCGCCGGGCTCAGCGCCCGCACCGCGATCGTCGGGACGCCGACCGCGAAGTTCGACCTGACCGTGCGCACCGTGCAGACCGGCGGCCGGATCGACGGCGAGCTGGAGTACGCCACCGACCTCTACTCGCCGGCCACCGTCGAGGCGTTCGCCCACCGGCTGCGCGGGCTGCTCGGCGCGGTCACCGCCGATCCCGGCCGTCGGCTGTCCGAGCTGCCGGTGCTCACCGACGCCGAACGCGCCGCGTACGACGGGGCCCGGGCCGCGACCGCGGTCCCGGCGCTGCCCGGGCTGCTGCCCGAGCGGTTCGCCGCCGCGGTCGCCGCCCATCCGGAGCTGCCCGCGCTGACCTGCGCCGGCGAGACCCTCGGCTACGCCGAGCTGGACGCCGCGGTGAACCGGCTCGCCCGGGCGCTGGCCGCCCGCGGCGCCGGGCCCGGCGCGCTGGTCGGGGTGCTGCTGCCGCGCGGCACCGATCTGGTGGTGGCGCTGCTCGCGGTGCTGCGCTGCGGCGCCGCGTACGTCCCGATGGACCCCGGCCACCCGGCCGAGCGGGTCCGCACGGTGCTCGCCGACGCCGCACCGGTGCTGCTGCTGACCACGACCGACGCCGATCCGGGCACCGGCACCGGCACGCTGCTGCTGGACGATCCGGCCGTCCGCGCCGAGCTCGCCGGGCTGCCCGCCGAGCCGCCGGCCGCCGTCGTCACCGATCCGGAGCAGCTGGCCTACGTGATCTTCACGTCCGGCTCGACCGGACGGCCGAAGGGCGTCGCGGTCCGGCACGGCGGGCTGCAGAACTTCCTCGACGACATGGCCCGCGACCTGGGTACCGGTCCGGGGCACCGCTGGCTGGGCGTGACGACGCCGGCGTTCGACATCGCCGCGCTGGAGCTCTACGGGCCGCTCGCGCACGGCGGCACCCTGGTGCTGGCCGATCCGGACGAGGCGGGCGACCCGGTGGCGCTGCGCGGACTGGTGACCCGGCACCGGATCGACCACGTGCAGGCCACCCCGTCGCTGTGGCGGGCGCTGCTCGACGGCGCCGGGGACACCTTCGCCGGGGTGACCGCGCTGGTCGGCGGTGAGGCGCTGCCCGCGGACCTGGCGGCCGCGCTGCACGCGTCGAGCGCCCGCGCCGTCAACCTGTACGGGCCCACCGAGACCACGATCTGGTCCAGCCGCTGGCCGGTGGACCCGGCCGTCGCGGGCCCGCCGCCGATCGGCGGCCCGCTGGCGAACACCACGCTGAGCGTGCTGGACCACCGGTTGCGGCCGGTCGCGACCGGGGTGACCGGGGACCTCCACATCGGCGGTGCCGGACTGGCCCGCGGCTACCACGCGGACCCGGTCCGGACCGCCGAGCGGTTCGTCCCCGCACCCGGCGGGGAGCGGATCTACCGCACCGGCGACCTGGCCCGCCGCCGGGCCGACGGGCTGCTGGACTTCCTCGGGCGCTCCGACGACCAGGTGAAGCTGCACGGCTTCCGGATCGAGCCCGGTGAGATCGAGGCCGCCCTGCTGGAGCAGGACGTCGCCGCGGCGGCCGTGGTGGTGCGCGAGATCGGCCCGGGGCGTCCGGCGCTGGTCGCCTACCTGGTGCCGCGCGGTGCGGCCCCGGATCCGGCCGGGGTGCGGGCGGCGCTCGCGGCCCGGCTGCCGGAGTACATGGTCCCGGCGCACGTCGTCGTGCTCGACGCGCTGCCGCTCACCCCGAACGGCAAGCTGGACCGGGCCGCGCTCCCGGCCCCGCAGCTCACCCGCGCGGCGCAGCGGCGGGAACCGTCCGGGCCGGTCGAGCGGCGGCTGGCCGAGCTGGTCGCCGCACTGCTCCCGGACGCCGACGGCATCGGCGCCGACGAGGGCTTCTTCGATCTCGGCGGCGACAGCATCGCCGCGATCACGCTCGCCGCGCGGGCCACCGCCGCCGGGATCCCGCTGACCCCGCGCGAGGTGTTCCTCAACCCGACGGTCGCCGGGCTGGCCCGGGTCGCCGCCACCGGGGACCCGTCCGCGACGCCGGCCGCACAGCCCGAACCGAAGCTGCCCGAAGCGGAGCTGCCGGAACCGACCGCGGCGGAGCGGGTCGAGCTGGCCGCCGCCGTACCGGGCCTGGAGGCGGTGCTGGCCTGCAGCCCGCTGCAGGAGGGCCTGCTGTTCGAGGCCGAGCGCACCGGGCGGGCCGGTGACCTGCACATCGTGCAGTGGTTCGTCGATCTCGATCCGGCACTCGCCGATCCGCAGCGGCTCACCGCCGCGACGGCCGCGGTCGCCGCGCGGCGCCCCGCGCTGCGGACCGCGTTCCGCCGGACCCGCTCCGGGCGGCCCTGGCAGCTGGTGCTGCGCGCGGCCGCCCCGGAGCTGGGCGTGCACCGCGGCGCCGATCCGGACGCCGTCGCCGACCGGGAGCGGGCCCGCTCGTTCGATCCGGCGACCGCGCCGCTGCTGCGGCTGGCGCTGGTCACCGGCCGCGACGCGCCGCCGCGCCTGATCGTCACGCACCACCATCTCGCGCTGGACGGCTGGTCGGTGCCGACCGTGCTGGGCGAGATCCTGCAGCGGGCCGGCACCGCCGGCCCGGCGGACCCCGGCCCGGCGCTCGACGGCACAGCGCTCGACGGCACAGCGCTCGACGACACCGCAGCGCACGCCGATCTGCTCGCCCGGCTGGCCCGCCGGGCCGGCCGCGACCATCCCGCGGCGGTCGCGGCCTGGGCCGCCGCACTGGACGGGCTCGACGAGCCGTCGCTGCTGGTCCCGCCCACCGCGCCGGGCACGCCCGCCGAGCCGGACCAGCTCGACGTCGAACTCGATCCGCAGCTGCAACGCCGGCTGCTCGCCACCGCGCGGGCCACCGGGGTCACCGTGAACACCGTCCTGCAGTGGGCGTGGGGGGTGCTCGTCGCCCGGCTCACCGGCCGGTCCGAGGCGGTGCTCGGCGCGACCTCGGCCGGGCGGCCCGCCGACGAGCCGGGCACCGCCGACGCGGTCGGGATGTTCGTCAACACGGTCGCGGTCCGGGTGCTGCTGCGGCGCGGCGAGACCGCCGCGCAGAGCCTGCGCCGGCTGCAGCGCGAGCAGGCGGAGCTGATCGACCACCAGCATCTCGGCCTCGCCGAGCTGCACCGGATCGCCGGCCTGCCCGCGCTGTTCGACACGTTCGCGGTGTTCGAGAGCTACCCGTTCGAGGGTCTGCGGGCCACCGGCGCCCGGGTCGTCGGTGGCCGGGACGCCTCGCCGTACCCGCTGGGCGTGGTCGCGCTGCCCGGCGACGGGCTGCACCTGCGGCTGCGCTACCGGCGCGGCCCGGTCACCCCGGACGGCGCCGCCGTCGTCGCCGCCCGGCTGCGGACCGTGCTGGCCGCGCTCGCCGACGACCCGGACACCCCGGTCGACCGGATCGGCGTCTGCCCGCCCGAGGAGACCGCGGCGCTGCTGCGCGCCGCCGACGGCCCGACCGCCGCCCCGGCGGCGACGCTGCCGCAGATCGTCGGCCGCTGGGCGGACCGCACCCCGGACGCGCCCGCCGTGCACGGCCCGGACGGCCGGCTCGGCTACCGGGAGCTGCTGGACGCCGCCGCCCGGCTCGGGCACGAGCTGACCACCCGCGGGGTGCGGCCCGAGCAGGTGGTCGCGCTGGCGCTGCCGCGCTCGGCCGAGCTGGTCGTCGCGATGCTCGCCGTGCACCACGCCGGCGCCGCCTACCTGCCGCTGGATCCCGGGCTGCCCGCGGCCCGGGTCGCCGCGACCGTCGCCGACATCGGCCCGGTGCTGCTGCTGGCCGCGGACGCGGTCCCGGCGGGCGTCCCCGGGACGCTGCCGGTGCTGCGCCCGTCGGACCCGGACACCGCCCGGCGGATCGCGGCGCACCCGGTCACCCCGGCCCGCCCGGTCGATCCGGCGGCCGCCGCCTACCTGATCACCACCTCCGGCTCGACCGGCACGCCGAAGAGCGTCGTCGTCGCGCACACCGGTCTGGTCGCGCTGTCCGGGACGATGAACGCCGCGCTCGGCACCGGTCCCGGGCACCGGGTCGCGCAGTTCGCCTCCGCCGGGTTCGACACCTCGGTGTGGGAGCTGGTGATGGCGCTCGGCGCCGGCGCCGAGGTCGTCGTCGTCCCGGACGCGCAGCGGCTCGGCAGCGCGCTGTCGGAGTTCCTGCACGCCGGACGGATCACCCACCTGACGCTGCCGCCGGCCGCGCTGGCCGACCTGCCGGTGCCGGACGGGGTGCCGCCGGGCGCGACGATCGTCGTCGCCGGCGAGGCCTGCCCGCCCGACCTGGCCCGGGCCTGGGCGGCCACCCACCGGGTGGTCAACTCCTACGGCCCCACCGAGACCACCGTCGACGCGACGATCTTCGACGTCGCCGAGGGCATCGAGCCGGACGCGCACGCGCTGCCGATCGGCCGCCCGGTGCACGGCACCGGCACGCACGTGCTCGATCCGGACCTGCGCCCGGTGCCCGACGGCGGCATCGGCGAGCTCTACGTCAGCGGCACCGGCCTGGCCCGCGGCTACCTCGGCCGGGCCGGGCTGACCGCCGCCCGGTTCGTCGCGCACCCGTGGGGCCCGCCCGGCGCGCGGCTCTACCGCACCGGCGACCTGGTGCGCCGCGGCCCCGGCGGGCTGCTCGTCTACGCCGGCCGCACCGACCACCAGGTCAAGATCCGCGGGTTCCGGGTGGAGCCCGGCGAGATCGAGGCCCGGCTCACCGAGCGCCCGGAGATCGACCGGGCGCTGGTCACGGCCCGGGACGCCGCGCTGGTCGCCTACGTCACCGGCCCCGGGCCGGTCGATCCGGCGCGGGTCCGCGCCGAGCTGGCCGAGACGCTGCCCGGGCACATGGTCCCGGCGTTCGTCGTGCCGCTGGAGGTGTTCCCGCGCACCCCGAACGGCAAGATCGACCGCGCGGCGCTGCCCGCGCCCGCACCGGCCGCCGGTGCCGCGGTGCGCGGCCCGCGGGACGCCGCCGAGCAGACCGTGCGCGACCTGTTCGCCGAGGTGCTCGGCCTGCCCGCCGACTCGGTCGGGATCGACGACGGGTTCTTCGACCTCGGCGGGCACTCGCTGCTCGCGACCCGGCTGGTGGCCCGGCTGCGCGCCGCGACCGGCGCCGCGATCGGCCTCGGCACCCTGTTCGACACCCCGACCGTCGCGGCGCTGGCGGCGCTGCTCCCGGCCGCCGGGGCCGCCGTCCCGGGCCGCGCCGCGGTGACCCGGACCCGCCCGGAGCGGATCCCGGCCTCGCCCGGGCAGCGCCGGATCTGGTTCCTGGACCGGATGCTCGGCGACGGCCGCTCCGCCGCGACCTCGTCGATGCCGCTGGCGCTGCGCCTGGACGGCGAGCCCGACCCGGCCGCGCTGCACGCCGCGCTCGGCGACCTCACCGACCGGCACGAGGCGCTGCGCACCCTGCTGGTCGACGACGGCGGCGGCGAACCCCGCCAGCACGTCCTGGCCGCCCCGGTGCCGGTCCCGCTGGAGTTCCGCGCACCCACCGCCGACGAGCTGCCCGCGGTGCTCGACGAGATCGCCGCGTACCGCTTCGACACCGCCACCGAGCTCCCGCTGCGGGCCTGGGTGCTGCTCACCGGCGAACCGGCCGGCGCGGAGTCGGTGCTGGTTCTGGTGCTGCACCACGCCGCAGGCGACGAGGGCTCGGTCGCCCCGCTGCTCGACGACCTGCACACCGCCTACACCGCGCGGCTGGCCGGCGCCGCCCCGGCGTTCGCGCCGCTGCCGGTGCAGTACGCCGACCACACGCTGCGGCTGGCCGAGGTGCTCGCCGACGACGACGGCCCGGCCGCCGCCGATCTGCGGTACTGGCGGGACCGCCTCGCCGGGGCACCCGCGGAGCTGGAGCTGCCCCGGGACCGTCCGCGGCCGGCGGTCGCCTCCTACGCCGGGATCGACGTCGAGTTCCGGATCGACCCCGGCCTGCACCGCGGCATCCGCCGGCTCGCCGGCGCGACCGGGACGACCGTGTTCATGGTGCTGCACGCCGCCGTCGCGACCGTGCTGCACCGGCTCGGCGCGGGCACCGACATCCCGCTCGGCGCCCCCGTCTCGGCCCGCCCGGACCTCGGCGGCGGCCCCGGGGAGCTCGACGACCTGGTCGGGCTGTTCCTCAACACCGTCGTGCTGCGCACCGACCTGTCCGGCGACCCGTCGTTCCGCACCCTGCTCGACCGGGTCCGGATCACCGACCCGGAGGCGTTCGACCACGCCCTGCTGCCGTTCGAGCGGCTGGTCGACGAGCTCGCCCCGGCCCGCTCCACGGCCCGGCACCCGCTGTTCCAGGTGATGGTGCTGCACCAGCGGCGCCGCTCCGCGACGCCGCCGCTCGGCGGGCACCCGACCACCGAGATCCCGGTCGGCACCGGCACCGCCCGGTTCGACCTGACCTTCGGCTTCCGGGAGCACGACGACGCCGACGGCCTGGACGGCGTCGTCAACGCCGCCGCCGACCTCTACGACCGGTCCGGCGCGCAGGCACTGGCCCGCCGGGTGCTGCGGGTGCTGGCCGCCGCGGTCGCCGACCCGGACGCGCCGGTGTCCGCCCACGACGTCCTCGACCCGGGCGAGCACGCCGCGCTGGCCGGGCTCACCGCCACCGCGGCCCGCCCGGAGCCGCGGCTGCTGCCGGAGCGGATCGCCGACCGCGCCGACCGGCACCCGGAGCGGATCGCCGTCCGGGCCGGTGACCGGGAGCTGGCCTACCGCGAGCTGTCCGCCGCCGCGGACCGGCTCGCCGCGGAGCTGGCCGCCCGCGGCGCCGGACCGGAGCGGGTGGTCGGGATCGCGCTGCCGCGCACCGCCGACCTGGTCGTCGCGGTGCTGGCGGTGCACCGCACCGGTGCCGGCTACCTGCCGCTGGACCCGGACTACCCGGTGGACCGGCTGCGGTTCATGATCGACGACGTGCACCCGGTGGTGGTGCTCGCCGACGCCGCCGCGGCGGATCGGCTCGCCGGGACCGGCGCACCGCTACTGGATCCCACGCTGCTGGATCCCACGCTGCTGGATCCCACGCTGCTGGATCCCACGCCGCTGGATCCCGGGATGGCGCCCGCCGCCCCGGCGGCACCCGTGCCGCCGGTGGCCCCGGACCCGGACGGCGTCGCCTACGTCATCCACACCTCCGGCTCGACCGGCCGTCCCAAGGGCGTGCTGGTCCCGCACGGCGCGCTGGCGAACTTCGCCGACGCCACCGCCGAGCTGGTCCCGCTCACCGCCGACGACGTCGTCGTCGCGGTGACCACGCTGTCGTTCGACATCGCGGTGCTGGAGATCCTGGTGCCGCTCTCGGTCGGCGCGACCGTGGTGCTCGCCGACGCCGCAACCGTGCGCGACCCGCGGCTGCTCGACGAGCTGGTGACCCGCTCCGGCGCGACCGTGCTGCAGGCGACGCCGTCGCTGTGGGCGGCGCTGCTCGCCGCCCGCACCCGCACGGTCCGCAACATGTACGGGCCGACCGAGACGACCGTCTGGTCGACCAGCGCCGTCGTGCGCCCGGGGGAGCCGGTCACCATCGGCTCGCCGCTGCGCAACACCGGTGCGTTCGTGCTCGACGCCCGGCTGCGGCCGGTCCCGCCGGGCGTCCCCGGCGAGCTGTACCTGGCCGGGGCCGGGGTGGTCCGCGGCTACCACGGCCGCCCCGCGCTGACCGCGCAGCGGTTCGTCGCCTGCCCGGCCGACGGGCGGGCGTTCGGCCGGATGTACCGCACCGGCGACCTGGTCCGGGTGCGCGCCGACGGGGCCCTGGAGTTCCTCGGCCGGGCCGACGACCAGGTGAAGGTCCGCGGCTTCCGGATCGAGCTCGGCGAGGTGGAGGCCGCGCTGGCCGCCGCCCCCGGGGTGGCCCGGGCCGTGGTGACGGTGCGCGGCGACGCGCTGATCGGGTACCTGCTGCCGGACACCGGTTCGCCGGACACCGGCCTGCCGGCCACCGGCGTGCCGGCCACCGGCCTGCCGGCCACCGGCCTGCTGGACACCGCACGGGTGCGGGAGTCCGCCGCGCGCACCCTGCCGTCGCACATGCTGCCGTCGGTCCTGGTGGTGCTGGGGTCGCTGCCGCTCACCCCGAACGGGAAGGTGGACCGGGCGGCACTGCCGGACCCGGTCGCCGCGGCCGCGCCGGCCCGGACCGCGCCGCGCACCCCGGTCGAGGAGACCCTGGTCGCGCTGGTCGCCGAGGTGCTCGGCCGCGATCCGGGCACGGTCGGCGTGCACGACGACTTCTTCGCGCTCGGCGGGCACTCGCTGCTCGCGACCCGGCTGGTGTCCCGGGTGCGCGCGGTGCTCGGCATCGAGCCCGCGCTGCGCACCGTGTTCGAGGCGCCGACCCCGGCCGGGCTGGCCGCCCGGCTCGGTGCGGGCGACGGCGAGGGCCGGCCGCGTCCGGCGCTGCGCCCGGCCCGGCGTCCGGACCCGATGCCGCTCTCGCCCGCCCAGCAGCGGCTGTGGTTCCTGTTCCGGCTGGAGGGCCCGTCGGCGGTGTGGAACGTCCCGCTGGCCGCCCGGCTGCGCGGGCCGCTGGACGTGACCGCGCTGGAGGCCGCGCTCGCCGACGTCGCCGCCCGGCACGAGGCGCTGCGCACGGTCCTGCCGGACACCGCGGGCGTGCCCCGCCAGGTCGTCCTCGATCCGGCGCCGGTGCCGCTCGACGTGCACGAGGTGCCCGCCGGTGCCGATCTCGACGGGCTGCTGCAGGCTGCCGTCGGCGCCCCGTTCGACCTGGCCGTGGACCGGCCGCTGCGGGCGGTGCTGCTGCGCCGCGCCGCCGACGACGCGGTGCTGGTGCTGGTGCTGCACCACGTCGCCGCCGACGAGTCGTCGGCCGTCCCGCTGCTCACCGATCTCGGCGCCGCCTACGCCGCGCGCTGCGCGGGCCGGCCGCCGCAGCTGCCGCCGCTGCCGGTGCAGTACGCCGACTACACGTGCTGGCAGCGGGAGCTGCTCGGCGAGCCGGGCGATCCCGGTTCGCTCGGCGACCGCCAGCTCGGCTGGTGGCGCGAGCGGCTGGCCGGTGCGCCGGAGGAGCTCGCGCTGCCCACCGACCGGCCGCGCCCGGAGATCGCGTCCGGCCGCGGCGGGTCGGTGACCTTCACCGTCGGCGAGCCGACCGCCCTGGCGCTGCGCCGGATCGCGGCCGGGCACGGCGCGTCGATGTTCATGCTGGTGCACGCCGCGTTCGTCGCGGTGCTGGCGCGCAGCGGCGCCGGGCGGGACGTGGTGCTGGGCACCCCGGTCGCCGGGCGGCCGGACGCCGCGCTGGACGAGCTCGTCGGGTTCTTCGTGAACTCGCTGGTGCTGCGCACCGACGCCGCGGGCGATCCGACGTTCGGCGCGCTGCTGGACCGGGTGCGCGAGGCCGACCTGGCCGCGTTCGGCCGGGCCGACGTGCCGTTCGAGCGGGTGGTGGAGGCGCTCGCCCCGCCGCGCCGCCCCGGCCGGCATCCGCTGTTCCAGGCGACGGTCACCTACCGCACCGCGACCGGGACCGATCTCGGGCTGCCCGGGCTGGTGACCGAGCCGGTGGAGCTGCCCGACCTGCACGCCAAGTTCGACCTGTCGCTGCTGGTCGGCGAGCCGGAGCGGGGCGGGCACCTGGAGGGGCTGCTGCGCTACGCCGCGGACCTCTACGACCGGGAGACCGTCGCGGTGCTCGTCGCCCGCCTGGAGCGGGTGCTGGCGGCGGTCGCCGCCGATCCGCGGGTGCGGCTGTCCCGGCTGGATCTCGGCGACCCGGCCGGCCGGCACGGGCCGGTCCACGAGGTGGACCGGGCCGACCTGGCGACCCTGGTCGGGCGCGGCCTGGCGGGCGATCCGGAGGCCGAGGCGGTCCGGGTCGCCGGCGGCGCCGTGCTCACCCGGGCGCAGCTGCGCGACCGGGTGGACGCGCTCGCCGCGCGGCTCGCCGCCCGCGGCGCCGGTCCGGAGACGGTCGTCGGCACCGGTTTCCCGCGCGGGGTGGACGCGGTCGTCGCGCTGCTCGCGGTCGCCGCGGCCGGTGCGGCGCACCTGCCGCTGGACCCGGCGCTGCCCGCCGCCCGGCTCGCGCACATGATTGACGACGTCCGGCCGGCGCTGCTGCTCACCGACCCCGCGGGCGCCGACGTGCTGCGCGCGGTGGCCGGCGACGCCGAGCTGCTGCTGCTCGACGACCCGGCCGTTCCCGCCGGTCCCGCACCGCAGGCCCGGCCGGATCCCGACCATCCCGCCTACCTGATCTTCACCTCCGGGTCGACCGGGCTCCCGAAGGCCGTCGTGGTGCCGCACGCCGGGCTGGCGTCGCTGGTCGGGACGGCCGCCGGCTGGGGGTTCGGGCCGGACTCGGTGGTGCTGACGACGTCGTCGCCGAGCTTCGACGTGTTCGTCTACATGGTGACCGCGACGCTGGCCCGCGGCGGCCGGCTGGTGTTGGCCCCGGCGGGGGTGCCGGACGCCGCCGAGCTGGCCCGGTACGCGGCCGAGCACGGCGCCACGCACGTCGTCGCACCCCCGGTGCTGATGGCGGAGGCCGCCCGGGCCGCGGGCGACGGCCCGGCGTTCCCGCCGGGCAGCACGCTGGTGGTCGGCGCCGACGCGCTGCCCGCGGCGCTGCTGCGCCGGCTCACCGCCACCCACCGGGTGGTCAACGCCTACGGCCCCACCGAGGCGACGGTGAACGCCACCAGCTGGTCGGCCGGCCCGGTCCCGGGCGGGATCGTGACCGGCCCGACCGCGCCGATCGGGCTGCCCGACC
Source organism: Pseudonocardia kongjuensis (assembly GCF_039526905.1). NCBI lineage: Bacteria > Bacillati > Actinomycetota > Actinomycetes > Pseudonocardiales > Pseudonocardiaceae > Pseudonocardia > Pseudonocardia kongjuensis. Next base: position 378,203 of record NZ_BAAAJK010000053.1, read on the forward strand.
CGAACGTCACCGCACACGTCCTCGACGACGGCCTGGCCCCGGTGCCGTCCGGCGTCGCCGGCGAGCTGTACCTGGGCGGCGACGGCCTGGCCCGCGGCTACCACGGCCGGGCCGCGCTCACCGCGTCCCGGTTCGTCGCCGATCCGTGGTCGCCCGGGCGGCGGCTCTACCGCACCGGTGACCTGGTCCGCCGGTCCGCCGACGGCACCCTGCACTTCCTCGGCCGGACCGACGACCAGGTGAAGATCCGCGGCTTCCGGATCGAGCCGGGCGAGATCGAGATGGTCCTGACCGGGCACGAGCGGGTCCGCGCCGCGGCCGTGCTGGCCCGCCGCGACGGTCCGGCCGACGCCCCGGCCCGGCTGGTCGGCTACGTCGCCGCCGAGCCCGGCGGTCCCGCCCCGGCCCCGGCAGAGCTGCGCGAGTTCGCCGCGGCCCGGCTGCCCGAGCACATGGTGCCGGTGGCCGTCGTCGTGCTGGACGCGTTGCCGGTGAACGCCAACGGCAAGATCGACCACCGCGCGCTGCCCGCCCCGGACGCCGTCGCGACCACCGGCGGCACCGGGCCGCGCACCCCGGCCGAGGCCGCGCTGGCGGCCGTCGTCGCCGAGGTGCTCGGCCTGCCCGCGGTCGGCGTGGACGACGACTTCTTCGCGCTCGGCGGGGACTCGATCGTCTCCATCCGGCTGGTCGGCCGGGCCCGCGAGGAGGGCTTCGACCTGGCCCCGCGGGACGTGTTCACCGGGCGGACGGTCGCCGCGCTGGCCGCGCTCGCGGCCGGCCGGGCCGGTGCGGCCGCACCGGCCACCGGCGGCGCTGTTCCCGGCGCGACCGGGCGGACCGCACCGACCCCGGTGCTCGCCGCGTTCGCCGCGGCCGGTGGCGCGCAGGCCCGCCGCTACGCCCAGACCCGGACGGTCCGCACCCCGGCCGGGCTCACCGGACCGGAGCTGACGGCCGGGCTGGCCGCACTGCTGTCCACACACGACGTGCTGCGCGCCCGGCTGCTGCCCGACGGCGGCCTGGACGTCCCGGAGCTCGGCCCGGCACCTGACGGTCTGCTCACCCGGGTCGAATGGGACGGTGACCCGGCGCAGGTGCCGGTCGCCGCGGAGGCGGCGCTGCGCCGGCTCGACCCGGTCGCCGGGCCGGCCGTGCAGGCCGTCTGGTTCGACGCCGGCCCGGCCGCCCCGGGACGGCTGTTCCTGGCCGTGCACCACATCGCCGTCGACGCCGTGTCCTGGCCGATCCTGCTGGCCGGCCTGCGCCGCACGGTGACCACCGGCGAGCCGCCGGCCCGCACCGGCACCCCGTTCCGGGCGTGGGCGCACGGCCTGGCCGCCGCCGACGTCACCGCGGAGCTGCCGTACTGGCGCGCGGTGCTCGGCGACCCGGCCGACGCCCGGATCCCGGATCTCGACGTCCCGGCCGGCGCCACCGGCGACGGCGTGCGGGACCGCACCCTGCGGCTGCCCGCCGAGGTCACCGGGCCGCTGCTGGACGAGCTGCCCAGGCGCTACCGGGCCCGCACCGAGGACGTCCTGGTCACCGCGCTGGCGGTGGCACTGGCCCGGTTCCGGGCCCGCCGCGGCGGCGACCCGGACGCGCCGGTGCTGCTCGACCGGGAGGGTCACGGCCGCGACGAGGAACTGGTCCCCGGCACGTCGCTGTCCGGGACGGTCGGCTGGTTCACCGCGGTGCACCCGGTGCGGCTCACCCCCGCTGTCGCCCCGGCCGATCCGGACGCCGTCGTCGCGGGCGGCCCGGCCGCCGGCCACGCGCTGCTCGCGGTGAAGGAGGCGCTGCGCGCCGTCCCCGGCACCGGGACCGGGTTCGGCCTGCTCGCCGGGCGGCTCCCGGCGCACCGGCCGCCGGTGCTGCTGAACTGGCTCGGCCTGCTCGCCTCCGGTGCGCCGGACGGATCCGGTCCGGACGACTGGGGCGTCGACACGGATCTCCCGGCGGTCGCGGCGGACGCCGACCGGCCGGTCACCCACGCGCTGACCGTGGACGCCTACCGGGCGGCGGACGGGACCCTCGCGGCCCGGCTGTCCTGGCCGTCCGGCGTCCCGGAGGAGACCGTCGCGGAGCTGGCCGCCGACTGGGAGGCGGTGCTGCGCGGCCTGTCCGCGCACGCCGGGACGCCCGGTGCGGGCGGCGTGTCGCCGTCGGACTTCCCGCTGGTCGCGCCGACCGCGGACGATCTCGCGGCGCTGGTCGCCGAGGCCGGCGAACCGGCGGACCTGCTGCCGGTCACCCCGCTGCAGCGCGGGCTGCTGTTCCACTCCGGGTTCGACGACACCGCGGGCGTCGACGTCTACACCACCCAGACCGAGCTGGAGATCGACGGCCCGGTCGATCCGGAGCGGATGCGGGCGGCGCTGGGCGCCGTGCTCGACGCCCAGCCGCAGCTGCGCGCCGGGTTCCGGCTGCTCGGCGACGGCCGGCACGTCGCCGTGGTGCCGCCCGGGGTGGACGTTCCGCTGCGGGTCGTCGACCTGTCCGGCCGCGACCCGGGCCCCGCCGAGGCCGAGGCCGGGCGGCAGGTCGCGACCGACCGGCTGGACCGGTTCGACCCGGCCCGGCCGCCGCTGGTGCGGCTGCTGCTCGTCCGGTTCGCCGCGGACCGCTGGCGGCTGGCCGTGACCACCCACCACGTGCTGCTGGACGGATGGTCGGCGCCGCTGTTCATGCGGGCCGTGCTGGCCGCCTACGCCGGCGACCCGCTCCCGCCGGCCCGCCCGTTCCGGGACTTCCTGGCATGGCTGACCACCCGCGACGACGACGCCGCCCGCACCGCATGGGCGACGGCGCTGGCCGGGCCGGTCGAGCCCACCCTGGTCGCCCCGGACGCGCTGCGCGGCATCCCGTCCGGGCTGCCCGCCGAGATCGGCACGACACTGTCCACAGCGGACACCACCGCGCTGGCCGCGGCCGCACGGACCGCCGGGGTCACGCTGAACACGCTGGTCCAGGCGGCGTGGGCGCTGACCCTGGCGCGCACCCTGGGCCGCACCGACGTGGTGTTCGGCAGCACCGTGTCCGGTCGCACGCCCGATCTGCCCGGTGTGGACGGCACGCTCGGCCTGCTGATCAACACGGTGCCGGTGCGGGTGCGGCTGGACCCGGCCGAGCCGGTCGCCGCGCTGCTCGACCGGCTGCAGGCCGAGCAGGCCGAGCTGCTGGCGCACCAGCATCTCGGGCTCGCCGACATCGCCCGGGCGGCCGGCACCGGGGACCTGTTCGACACCCTGCTGGTGTTCGAGAGCTACCCGGTCGACGACGACGCGCTGGCCGCCGCCGAGCGGGCGGCCGGGTTCCGGGTGTCCGCGGCCCGCGGCCGCGACGCCACCCACTACCCGCTGAACCTGCTGGTGCTCCCGGCCGGCCGCGGCGGGGACCGGCTGGCGCTGACCCTGCGGCACCGGGCCGAGCTGGTGGACGCCGGCACGGCCGCCGCCGTGCTGGACCGGACCGTCCGGGCGCTGCACGAGCTGGCGGCGCGGCCGTCGGCCCGGGTGGGCGGGCTGGACCTGCTCGATCCGGCCGAGCGGGCGCTGCTGCGCGCCGGCGGCGGACCGTCCGGTGCGCCGGAGCCCGCGCACACCGGCCCGCACGACCTGGTGGCGCTGGTCCGGGCGAGCGTCGCGCGGACGCCGTCGGCGATCGCCGTCGCCGACCGGGACACCCGGCTGGACTACGCCACGCTGGACGCGGCGTCGGCCCGGCTGGCCGGGCGGCTCGCCGCCCGCGGCGCCGGCCCGGAACGGTTCGTCGGGGTGGCGCTCGGGCGCAGCACCGACCTGCTGGTCGCGTTGCTGGCGGTGCTCCGCACCGGTGCGGCGTACCTGCCGCTGGACCCGGACTACCCGGCCGACCGGCTGCGGTTCCTGCTCGACGACGCCGATCCGGTGCTGGTGGTCGGGACGGCCGCGAGCCTGGCCGGGCTGCCGACGGCGGGCCGGGAGGTCGTCGTCCTCGATCGGGAGCCTGGGACCGTGACCGGGGCGGGCCGAGTGCCGGACGGCCCGGCCGATCCGGACGCGGCCGCCTACGTGATCTACACGTCCGGTTCGACCGGGCGCCCGAAGGGCGTCGTCGTGTCGCACCGCTCCGCGGCGAACCTGGCGGCCTGGGCGGCCGCCGAGTTCGGTCCGCGCCGGATGCTGGCGAGCACCTCGCTGAACTTCGACGTGTCGGTGTTCGAGCTGTTCGGGCCGCTGGCCGCCGGCGGCACCGTGCTGCTCACCGGGAACGCGCTCGATCTCGCCGTGCCCGGCGCGCCGCCGGCCGGCGCGGACGGCGCGATCCTGTCCACCGTGCCCGCGGTGCTCGCCGGGCTGCTCGGCGGGCCCGGCGTGGTCGCCGAACCGGCGTCGGTGGTGCTGGCGGGGGAGGCGTTCCCCGGCCCGCTGCTCGACGCCGTCCGGGCCCGCTTCGGGCCGGGCGTCGAGGTCCGCAACGCCTACGGCCCGACCGAGGCCACCGTGTACGCGACCGTCTGGCGGGACGACGGCGGCCCGGCCCGGGCGGCCGGGCTGCCGATCGGCCGCCCGCTGCCCGGCCTGCGCGCGCTGGTGCTCGACGCCGCGCTCACCCCGGTCCCGGTGGGCACCGCGGGCGAGCTGTACCTGGGTGGGGTCGGCGTCGCGCGCGGCTACCTGAACCGGCCCGGGCTGACCGCGTCCCGGTTCGTCGCCGATCCGGCCGGGTCCCCGGGCGGGCGGCTGTACCGCACCGGTGACGTGGTGCGCTGGCGCGCCGACGGCGAGCTGGAGTACCTGGGCCGCTCCGACGACCAGGTGAAGGTGCGCGGGTTCCGGATCGAGCCCGGCGAGGTGGAGGCGGCGCTGTCCACCCATCCGTCGGTGGGGACGGCGGCGGTGGTCGCGTCCACCGGTCCGGCCGGTGCCCGGCTGCTCGGCTACGTCGTGCCCGCGGCCGGCGGCCCGGCCCCGGATCCGGCGGAGCTGCGCGAGCACGTCGCGGCGCGGCTGCCCGCGCACCTGGTGCCGTCCGCGGTGCTGGTGCTCGACGAGCTGCCCCGCAACGCCAACGGCAAGCTCGACCGGTCCGCGCTGCCCGCCCCTGGTGAGCAGAGCAGAGCGACCCCGGAACAGGCCCCGGCGCCGGAGCCCGCGGCGCAGCCCCGCGGTGACACTGCGGCGCAGCCGCACGACGACACGGCGGCGGTGCTCGCCGGGATCGTCGCCGCCGTGCTCGGGCTCGACGAGGTCGCCCCGCACGACGACTTCTTCACCCTCGGCGGCGACAGCATCGTCGCGATCGGGCTGGTCGCCCGGGCCCGCGCCGCCGGGCTGCGGATCACCCCGCGGCAGGTGTTCACCGAGCGGACCGCGGCCGCGCTGGCCGCGGTCGCCGAACCGGAGGGCGCGGTGGCGCCGGCCGAGCCGGGCACCGGGCCGGTGCCGCTCACCCCGATCATGCGGGACCTGCTGGAACGGCCCGGCCCGATCGGCCGCTACGCGCAGGCCCGGCTGCTGCGCGCCCCGGCCGGCCTGGACGAGCGGCTGCTCGCGGCGGCGGTGACGGCGCTGGTCGCGCGGCACGACATGCTGCGCGCCCGGCTCACCGGTGACGGGCTGGTCGTCGGCCCGCCGGAGCGCGGCCTGCCGCCGGGCACGGTGTCCCGGGTGGACGTGTCCGGCTGGTCCGATGCGGACTGGCGGGACGGCTGGACCGGCCTGGTCGGTCCGGTGCTCGACGAGCTGGACCCGCGGGCCGGGCGGATGCTGCGGGCGGTCTGGTTCGACCGCGGCCCCGGCCGGGAGGGCCGGGTGTTCCTGGCCGTGCACCACCTGGCGGTGGACGGGGTGTCCTGGCGGGTGCTGGTGCCCGACCTGGCCGACGCGGTCGCCGCACTCGCCCGGGGCGCGACGCCCGCCCCGGAGCCGGTGCCGACCCCGTTCCGGCAGTGGGCCCGCGCCCTGGTCGCCGAGGCCGGGGCGGGCCGCAGGCTGGCCGAGCTGGCGTACTGGCGCGACGTCGTCGCCCGGCCCGGGCTGCGGCTGGCCCGCCGGGACCTGGATCCGGCCGTCGACCTGGCCGGTGCGGAGCGGTTGCAGCGCACCCGGATCCCGGCCGAGGTGACCGGGCCGCTGCTGACCGCGCTGCCGGCGCTCTATCACGCGGGCGCCGGGGACGTGCTGCTCGCCGGGCTGGCGCTGGCCGTCGCCGGGGCCCGCAAGGACGAGCCGGGCAGCACCGACGGCCTGGTCGTCGACCTGGAGGGGCACGGCCGGGAGGAGCAGCTGGTGCCGGGCGCGGACCTGTCGCGCACCGTCGGCTGGTTCACCACGCTGTTCCCGGTCCGGCTGGACCTGGCCGGGATCGACGTCGCCGACGCGCTGGCCGGCGGCCCGTCCGCCGGTGCCGCGGTGAAGCACGTCAAGGAGGTGCTGCGCACGGCACCCGACGGCGGGATCGGCTTCGGCCTGCTCCGCCACCTCAATCCAGCCACCGCGCCGGAGCTGCGCGACCGCGCGCCGGACCTGCTGTGGAACTACCTGGGCCGGTTCACCGCCGGTGAGGACGGCGGCGCCTGGAGCGGCGCACCGGAGGCCGGTGCGCTGGGCGGCGGCGTCGATCCGGCGATGGCGGCCGATCACGCGCTGCGGGTGACCGCGGTCGCGCAGGACACCCCGGCCGGCCCGGAGCTGGCCGTGGTGTGGGCCTGGCAGCCGGGCGCCGTCGACGAGGGCGAGATCGCCGACCTGTCCCGGGCGTTCGCCGACGCGCTGGCGGCGCTCGCCGCGCACGCCGCCGATCCGGCGGCGGGCGGGCACACCCCGTCCGACCTCACCGCCGGTGGGCTGTCGCAGGCGGAGCTGGACGAGTTCGAAGCAGAGTTCGGTTCGGGATCGGAGGACTGGTGATGGCGGCGCCGACGCGTGCGACCGGGCAGCGGCAGGGCCGGGGCGGCCTGTCCGACGTGCTGCCGCTGTCCCCGCTGCAGGAGGGGCTGCTGTTCCTGGCGTCCTACGACGACCGCGCCGCGGACGTCTACACCGTGCAGATCGAGCTGACCGTGCGCGGCGCGTTCGAGCCGGCCCGGCTGCGGGCCGCGCTGGCGGCCGTGCTGGACCGGCACCCGAACCTGCGGGTGTGCCTGCGTCCGCGGCGCAGCGGGGAGTACGTGCAGCTGGTGCCGGAGCGGGCCGAGGTGCCGTGGACCGAGCACGACCTGCGCGACCGGCCCGATCCGGGCGCCGAGTGGGCGCTGCTGTGCGCGCGCGACCGCGGCATCCGCTTCGACCTGTCCCGGCCGCCGCTGCTGCGGGCGGCGCTCGCCCGCACCGCCGCCGACGAGCACCGCTTCCTGCTGACCGTGCACCATCTGCTGCTCGACGGCTGGTCGGTGCCGCTGCTCGGCCGCGAGCTGTTCGAGCACTACGCGGGCCGCACCCCGCCGCCGGTCCGGCCCTATCGCGACTACCTGCGCTGGGTCACCGCACAGGACACCGGCGCCGCCGCCGCGAGCTGGCGCGCCGCGCTGTCCGGTGTGGACGAGCCGACGCTGCTCGCCCCGGGCGCGCCGCCGGCCGCCGGGGACCCGGCCACCCTGCCGGTCCCGCTGCCACCCGGCCTGGCCGACGGCGTCGCCGGGCTCGCCCGGTCCTGCGGGGTCACCGTGAACACCGTCGTGCAGGCGGCGTGGGCGCTGGTGCTGGCCCGCACCCTGGGCCGCGACGACGTCGTGTTCGGCACCACCGTCTCCGGCCGGGTGCCGGAGGTGACCGGCATCGAGTCGATGCTGGGCCTGTTCATCAACACGCTGCCGGTCCGGGTGGCGCTGCGCCCGGGGGAGCCGGTCGCCGGCTGGCTGTCCCGGATCCAGGCCGAGCAGGCCGCCGTGATGGACCACCAGTACCTCGGCCTGGCCCGGATCCAGCGGGAGACCGGCCTGGGCGAGCTGTTCGACTCGCTGGTCGTCGTGGAGAGCTACCCCGTCGATGCCGAGGCGCTGGCCGGCGCGGAGTCCGCGGCCGGGCTGCAGGTCACCGGCGGGCAGATCCGGGACGCCACCCACTACCCGGTGACGGTGCTGGCCGAGCAGGACCCGGACCTCACCCTGGTGCTGCGGTACCGGCCCGACGTCGTCGGCGACGGGCCCGCCCGCACGCTGGCCGATCGCGCGGTCGCCGCGCTGTCGGCGCTGGTCGCGGACCCGCAGGCGCCGGTCGGCCGGATCGGCCTCGACACCCCCGCCGACCGCGAGCGCAGCGCCGCCGCGCTGGCCCCGCCACCCGGGGCGACCGCCCCGGACCGGGCCCCGTCGACGATCCCGCAGGCCCGGGCCGCGCTGCTCGCCGCGCACGGCGCCGCGGTCGCGCAGCGGACCGCCGTCGTCGACGGCGACCGCCGGTTCACCCACGCCGAGCTGGACCGCTGGGCCGCCCGGATCGCCGCCCCGCTGCTCGCCCGCGGCGCCGGGCCGGAGACCCGGATCGGGCTGTACCTGCCGCGCTCGGCGGAGCTGGTCGCGGCCGTGCTCGGCGTGCTGCGCAGCGGCGCCGCCTACGTGCCGCTGGACCCGAACCATCCGGCCGAGCGGACCGCCGCGATCCTCGCCGACACCGCCCCGCTGCTCGTGCTGGCCGCCCCGGGCACCGATCCGGCCCGGTTCGCCGGGACCCCGGTCGTCACCCTGCCCGGGACCGCAGACCCGGCCGACCCGGCCGACCCGGACGGGCCGGACGGGCCCGGTGCGCCGGAGGTCCCCGAGGTGCCGGCCGGGCTGCACCCCGAGCACGCCGCCTACGTCATCCACACCTCCGGTTCCACCGGCCGTCCGAAGGGCGTGGTGGTCGGGCACGGCAACGTCACCCGGCTGCTCGACGCGACCGGCGGCTGGTTCGGCTTCGGCCCGGACGACGTGTGGACCCTGTTCCACTCCTACGCCTTCGACTTCTCGGTGTGGGAGCTGTTCGGCCCGCTGCTCACCGGCGGCACCGTGGTGGTCGTCGATCACGACACCGCCCGCTCCCCGGAGGAGCTGCACGCGCTGCTGCGCCGGGAACGGGTCACCGTGCTCAACCAGACGCCGTCGGCGTTCGCCGGGCTGGACGCCGCCGACGCCGCGAGCCCGGCCGGGCTGCCCGATCTGCGCACCGTCGTCTTCGGCGGGGAGGCGCTCGAACCGCGCACCCTGGCCGGCTGGTTCGGCAGGCACCCGGACCGGCCGCAGCTGGTGAACATGTACGGGATCACCGAGACCACCGTGCACGTCACCTACCGGCCGCTGGACCCGGCGTCCGCCGCGGCCGGCGGCAGCCCGATCGGCGGGCCCGTCCCGGACCTGCACCTGGAGCTGCTCGACGGCGGCCTGGCGCCGGTGCTGCCCGGCGCGACCGGGGAGCTGTACGTCGGCGGCGCCGGGGTCGCCCGCGGCTACCTGGGCCGGCCCGGGCTGACCGCTTCCCGGTTCGTCGCCGCGCCCGGTGGCGCGCGCCGCTACCGCAGCGGCGACCTCGGGCGGATCCGCCCGGACGGCGTCGTCGAGCACCTCGGCCGGGCCGACGACCAGGTGAAGGTGCGCGGGTTCCGGATCGAGCCGGGCGAGGTCGAGGTCGCGCTGGCCGGGCACCCGGACGTCGGGCGGGCCGCAGTCGTCGCCCGCGACGACGGCTCCGGCGCCCGGCTGGTCGGCTACCTGGTGCCGGCCGGCCCGGCACCGGTGGACCCGGCCGCGGTCCGGTCGCACGCCGCCGCGCTGCTGCCCGAGCACATGGTGCCCGCGGTGCTGGTCGTGCTCGACGAGATCCCGCTGACCGGCAACGGCAAGATCGACCGGCGGGCGCTGCCCGATCCGGCGCCGGTGGCCGGATCCGGGCGGGCGCCCGCGACCCCGGTCGAGGCGGTGCTGGCCGACCTGGTCGGCGGGGTGCTCGGGACGGGCACGGTCGGCGCCGACGACGACTTCTTCTCCCTCGGCGGGGACAGCATCAGCTCGATCGCGCTGGTCACCCGGGCCCGCGCGGCCGGGCTGACGCTGCGCCCGCGGGACGTGTTCGAGCACCGCACGGTCGCGGCGCTGGCCCGCGCCGCGCTCGCCGCCCCCGCCGGGGACGCGGCGCCCGCGCTGCGCGTCGCCGGCACCGGCCGGGTGCCGCTGCTGCCGGTCGCGCACGACCTGCTCACCGCGGGCGGCCCGGTCCGCGCGACCAGCCAGGCGCGGCTGCTGCGCGCCCCGGCCGACCTGCGCACCGCCGACCTGGTCGCTGGGGTTCAGGCGCTGCTGGACACGCACGACCTGCTGCGCGCCCGGCTCGTCCCGGGGCCCGATCCGGTGCTGGACGTGCCCGAACCCGGCGGCACCGGCCCGGCCGGCACCGTCGATGCTGCGATGCTGGTCGAGACGGTGCCCGCGGCACCCGGCGATCCGGCGGCCCGCGAGCACGGGCTCGGCGTCCCGGCCCGGCTCGATCCGGAGCGCGGGATCATGCTGCGCGTCGTGCACTACCCGGCCGGCCCCGGCGTCGAGGGCCGGGTCCTGCTGGTCGTGCACCACCTGGCGGTCGACGGGGTGTCCTGGCGGATCCTCGTCGCCGACCTGGCCGCGGCGGTGGCGGCCGCCGCGGCCGGGTACCGGCCGTCCCCCGATCCGGTCGGCACCCCGTTCCGGGCCTGGGCGATCGCCGCCCGTGCCGCCGCCGACGGGCTGGACGGCGAGCTCGGCCACTGGCGGTCGGTGACCGACGGCGTGCGGCCCGGGCCGCTGCCCGATCCGCAGCGGGACACCGTCGCCACTGCCCGCACCGTGCGCCGCACCGTCCCGGCCGATCGGACCGCGGCGCTGCTGCAGGTCGCGACCCGGTTCCGGGCCGGACCGGCGGAGCTGCTGCTCGCCGGGGTCGCGACCGCGCTGGACCGGACCGACGGCCGGGCGGTGCGCACCGCCGACGTCGAGGGGCACGGCCGCGAGGAGGACCTGGTCCCCGGCGCCGACCTGACCCGCACCGTCGGCTGGTTCACCTCGGTCCGTCCGGTCCGGCTGGAGCCGCAGCCGGACCAGGTCGCCCGGCTCACGGCGGTCAAGGAGGCGCTGCGCGCCGCACCGCGCGGAGGCATCGGGCACGGACTGCTCGTCGCGGCCGGGCGGCTGCCCGCGCACCGCAGCGAGGTGCTGGTCAACTACCTGGGCCGGTTCGACGCCGACGGTCCCGCCGGGGCCCCCTGGACCGGCGCCCCGGAGGCCGCGGCGCTCGGCGGATCGGCCGATCCGGGCCGTCCGGTGTCGCACGCGCTGGTCGTCAACGCGGTGCTCGACGGCGGCGAGCTCGTCCTGGATCTCACCGCCCCGGCCGCGCTGCGGCCCGGCGACGAGCTGGACCGGCTCGCCGACGCCGTCGTCGCCGGGATCGACGCCGGCTACCCGGCGGACGCCGGCGGGCGCACCCCGTCCGACCTGCTCGCCACCGGCCTCACCCAGGCCGAGGTGGACGCGCTCGAACGCGACCGCCCCGGCTTCGTCGACGCCTGGCCGCTGACCCCGCTGCAGCAGGGCATGGCCTTCCACAGCGCGGCGATCGGCGACGGCCCGGACGTCTACACCGTCCAGTGGAGCTACGACCTCACCGGCGACCCGGGCCGGCTGCGGGCCGCCGCGGACGCGCTGCTGACCCGGCACGAGAACCTGCGGGTCGCGCTGCACCCGTCGGCCACCGGTGGCTTCGTGCAGGTCGTCGCCGCGCCGGGGCTCACCGCCCCGTGGTCGGAGGTCGATCTCGCCGGTGCCGCCGACCCGGACGCCGCCGCCGACGCGCTGGCCGCCGCCGACCGGACGCGCCCGTTCGATCCCGGCACCGCCCCGCTGCTGCGGTTCACCCTGGTCCGGTTCGGACCGGACCGGCACCGGCTGCTGTTCACCAGCCACCATCTGCTGCTCGACGGCTGGTCCACCCCGCTGCTGGTCCGTGAGCTGCTGCAGCTCGCCGGCGGCGGCGACGCCGGACCGGCCCCGGTGGCCTACCGGGAGCACCTGCGGCTGCTCGCCGCGCGGGACACCGCGGCCGCCGAGCGGGCCTGGGCGGCCGCGCTCGCCGATCTCGACGGGCCGACCCTGCTCGGCCCGCCCGGCGGGGCGCCGGAGCCGGTGCTGCCGGACCGCGTCGCTCTGCCGGTGGACGCGCAGCGGACCGCGGCGCTGGTCGCGCTCGGCCGCCGGACCGGGGTCACCGTGAACACCCTGGTGCAGGTGGCGTGGGGGCTGGCGCTGGCCCGCGGCCTGGGCCGCGACGACGTCGTGTTCGGCGCGGTGGTGTCCGGGCGCCCGGCCGACCTGCCCGGCGCCGAGGAGATGATCGGGCTGTTCGTGGAGACGGTCCCGGTGCGGGTCCGGCTGCGCCCCGGCGAGACCCTGGCCGCGCTGGCCCGGCGGGTGCAGGACGAGCAGGCCGCGCTGCTGGAGCACCAGCATCTCGGGCTCGCCGCGATCGGCCGGGCCGCCGGCAGCCGGGAGCTGTTCGACACGCTCACCGTCTTCGAGAGCTACCCGGTGGACACCGAGGCGCTGGCCAGGGCGCAGTCCGACGCCGGGCTGACGGTGTCCGCGGTGCACGGCCGGGACGCCACCGAACATCCGGTGACCGTCACCGCCGCGCTGCAGGACGGCCGGTTGCTGCTGTCCCTGGAGCACCGGCCCGACGTGGTCGGTCCGGCCGCCGCGCGGGAGTGGGGCGACCGGCTGCTCGGCGCGCTGGCCGCGCTCACCGCCGATCCGCAGGCCCCGGTCGGGACCGTCGACCTGCTCGGCGCCGACCGGGACCGGATCGTCGCCGCCGGTCGCGGGCCGGATCCGGCGCCGGTGCCGGAACGGCTGCTCGGGGACCTGCTGCCCGGGCTCGCCGCGACCGCACCGGACCGGACGGCGCTGGTCACCGACGACGGCGCGCTCGGCACCGCGGAGCTCGCGGCGCGGGTGCACCGGCTGGCCCGGCTGCTCGCCAGCGGCCCGGAACGGACCGTCGCGGTGCTGCTGGCCCGCACCGCCGACGCCGTGATCGCCCCGCTGGCCTGCTGGGCGGCCGGCGCGGTCTACCTGCCGGTCGATCCGGCGCTGCCCGACGAGCGGCTGCGGCTGCTGCTCGACGAGTCCGACGCCGCGCTCGTCGTCACCACCGCCGACCTCGCGCACCGGATCCCGGCGGCGGTGCCCGCGCTGGTCCTGGACACACCGCAGGTGCGCGCCCTGCTCGCCGCGGCCGATCCGGCACCGCTCACCGACGCCGACCGCAGCGCGCCGCTGCACCCCGGCCACGCCGCGTACCTGATCTTCACCTCGGGTTCGACCGGCCGGCCGAAGGGCGTGCTGGTCGAGCACGCGTCGGTGCTCGGGCTGCTCGCCGCGCACCGCGCGGGCCTGCACGCCGGGCGCGGACGGCTGCGCGTGCTGCACGGCGCCGCGTTCTCCTTCGACGCCGCGATCGATCCGCTGCTGTGGCTGCTCGACGGCCACGAGCTGCACCTGCGCGACGTGCTCGGCGACCCGGACGCGGTGGTCACCACCGTCCGCCGGGACCGGATCGACCACGTCGACCTGCCGCCGTCGTTCCTGCGGGCGGCACTGGACGCCGGCCTGCTCACCGGGGCGCACCGGCCGTCGCTGGTCGTGACCGGCGGCGAGGCGGTACCACCGGCGCTCTGGGACGATCTCGCCGCCGCGGGCACCGACGCGGTGAACGTCTACGGCCCCACCGAGGCCACCGTGGACGCCGTCACCGCCCCGGTCGGTCCGGGCGGGCCGGTGATCGGCACCCCGCTGGCCGGGACCGTCGCCGAGGTGCGCGGCCCCGGGCTGGAGCTGCTCGGCGACGGCGTCACCGGCGAGCTGTACCTGGGCGGGCCCGGGGTGGCCCGCGGCTACCGGGGCGACCCGGCGCGCACCGCGGAACGCTTCGTCGCCGCACCCGGCGGCGCCCGCCGCTACCGGACCGGGGACCTGGTGCGCCGCCGCGCCGACGGCGCGCTGGAGTTCGCCGGCCGCGCCGACGAGCAGGTGAAGATCCGCGGCTTCCGGATCGAGCCGGCCGAGGTCGCCGCGGCACTGGCGGCACATCCGGACGTCGCGGAGGCCGCCGTCGTCGCCCGGGAGGACGTCCCGGGCGTGCGCCGGCTGGTCGGCTACCTCACCGCGGCACCCGATCGCGTCCCGGACCCGGCGGCCGTGCGCGAGGCGGTCCGCGCCACGCTGCCCGACCACCTGGTCCCGGCCGCGCTGGTGCTGCTCGACGCGCTGCCGCTGACCCGGCACGGGAAGCTCGACCGGGCCGCGCTGCCCGAACCGGAGATCACCGGCAGCTCCGGCCGGGCCGCCGGGCAGGGCCCGGAGGCGGTGCTCGCCGGGCTGTTCGCCGAGCTGCTCGGCGTCGACCGGGTCGGCGCCGACGACGACTTCTTCGCACTCGGCGGGGACAGCATCGTCTCGCTCGGCCTGGTCGGCCGGGCCCGCGCGGCCGGCCTGGTGCTGTCCCCGCGCGACGTGTTCACCCGGCGCACCCCGGCCGAGCTGGCCCGGGCCGCCGCGGCGCACGCCGCCGACGCCCCGGCGCCGCGCCCGGCCGTCGATCCGGTCGGTCCGGTGCCGAACACCCCGATGCTCGCCGAGCTGCTCGCCGGGGACGCCGCGACCGCGCTCGCCCGGTACGCCCAGATCCGGGTGCTCGTCACCCCGGCCGGGCTGGATCCGGCCGTGCTACGCGAGGCGTTCGCCCGGCTGCTCGCCGTGCACCACGTGCTGCGCGCCCGGATCACCGGGACCGGCCCGGAGCGCGCGCTGCACATCGACCCGGCCCCCGGCACCTGCACCGGCGGTGTCCTGCGGATCGCCGCGCCCGGACCCACCGGCACCGCGGAGCTGCGGGCCGCCGCGACCGCCGAGCTGGACGCGCTCGACCCGTTCACCGGGCCACTGCTGCGCGCGGTGCACCTGCCCGGCACCGGCGGCACCGGGCGGCTGCTGATGGTCGCCCACCACAGCTGCATCGACGCGGTGTCCTGGCGGGTGATCGCCGCCGACCTGGCCGCCGCCGTCGCCGGTACCGAGCCCGATCCGGAGCCGGTGACCTGGCGGGAGTGGGCCCTGATGCAGTCCGGCGCGGTCCCGGCCGCCCGGGCCGGGCTGCCCGGCTGGCTGGCCGTGCTCGGCGGCGAGGACCCGCCGCTGGGGACCCGCCGGGTCGATCCGGCCACCGACACGCTCGCCTCGGTGCGCGAGCTGACCGTCACCGTCGACGCCGCGACGACCGCCGCGCTGCTGGACCGGCTGCCGCTGCTCTACCGGTGCGGCCCGGACGAGGTGCTGCTCGCCGCCGTCGCGATCGCGGTCCGCCGTTGGCGGCGCGACGAGCTCGGCGAGGAGCACACCTCGGTGCTGGTCGACCTGGAGGGGCACGGCCGGGACGCCGCCGGACTGGACCTGTCCCGCACGGTCGGCTGGTTCACCGCGCTGCGCCCGGTCCGGCTCGACACCGGCGATCTCGATCCGGCCGCGGTGGACGACGGCGGACCGGCCGCCGGCGCGCTGGTGAAGCAGGTGAAGGAGCAGCTGCGCACCGCCCCCGTCGACGGGTACGGGCTGCTCCGCCATCTCGATCCGGAGTCCGGCCCGGCGCTGGCCGGGCTGCCCGCACCGCAGCTGCTGGTCAACCACCTGGGCCGGCTCGACCCGCCCGGCGCCGCCGGCGCCGCCTGGTCCGGAGCGCCCGAGGCGTCCGCGCTCGGCGGGGCCGCGGACGCGGCGCTGCCGGCCCGGCACACCGTCACCGTGGACACCGCGGTCGGGCCGGACGGCGCGCTGCGGGCGAGCTGGGCGTACTGCGCGAGCGTGCTCACCGACGCCGAGGCCCGGTCGCTCGCCGACGCCTGGACCGGCGCGCTGCACGGGCTCGCCCGGCACGCCGACGCCGGTGACGCCGGTGGGCTCACCCCGTCCGACCTGCTCGTCCCCGGGCTCGACCAGGCCCAGATCGACCGTCTCGAGAACCTCTGGAGGGCTCCGTGAGCGCCACCCCGGCCGCACGCACCACCGGGCTGGCGGACATCCTGCCGCTGTCCCCGCTGCAGGAGGGACTGCTCGCCCTCGACGGGCTGGACGGCGACCGCGACGGCGTGGACGTCTACGTCGTGCAGCTGGCCGTCGATCTCGGCGGCGACGCCGATCCGGCGCTGCTGCGCCGCTCGCTGACCGCGCTGCTGGAACGGCACCCGAACCTGCGGGCCGGGTTCGTCACCGACGGGGTGGACCGGCCGGTACAGGTGGTGCCGCGCGCGGTGGAGCTGCCGTGGACCGAGCGGGACCTGGCCGCGGCCGCCGATCCGGAGGCCGAGTGGGCGGCGCTGCTGGCCGCCGACCGGGCGGAGCGCTTCGACCCGGCCCGGCCGCCGCTGCTGCGCTGCCTGCTGGCCCGGCTCGGGCCCGGCCGGTGGCGGCTGCTGGTCACCAACCACCATCTGCTGCTCGACGGCTGGTCCACCCCGCTGCTGGTCCGCGAGCTACTGGAGACCTACGCCGCGGGCGGCGACACCGGCGGGCTGCCCCCGGTCCGCCCGTACCGGGACCATCTCGCGTACCTGGCCGCGAAGGACGGCGTCGCCGCCGGCCGGGCCTGGGCCGCCGCGCTGGACGGGCTGCCCGGCCCGACCCTGCTCGGCCCGCCCGGCGCCGCCCGGGTGGGCAGGCCGGGCCCGCGGGTGCCGCTGGCGCTCGGCCCGGACCGGGTGGCGGCGCTGCGCCGCCGGGCCCGCGGGTCCGCGGTCACCCTCAACACCCTGCTGCAGTGCGCGTGGGGGCTGGTGCTGGCCGCCGAGCTGGGCCGGACCGACGTGGTGTTCGGCGCCGTGGTGTCCGGGCGCCCGGCCGACCTGCCCGGCGCCGCGTCGATGATCGGGCTGTTCGTCAACACGGTGCCGGTGCGGGTCCGGATCCGGGCGACCGACACCCTCGACGCGCTGCTGCGCCGGGTGCAGGACGAGCAGGCCGCGCTGCTGGAGCACCAGCACCTCGGCCTCGCCGAGATCGCCCGCTCGGCGGCGATGCCGGGCACCGACCTGTTCGACACGCTCACCGTCGTCGAGACCTACCCGGTGGACCTGGACGCGGTCCGGGCCGCGGAGGCCCGCGCCGGGCTCCGGGTGACCGGTGTGTCCGGTGTGGACGACACCAACTACCCGGTCACGCTCACCGCGGAGGGCACCGGGGACACGCTGTCGGTGTGGCTGGACCATCGCGCCGACGCCGTCACCCCGGAGCGGGCGGCCCGGCTCGCCGCCCGCACCGAGCGGGCGCTGGCGGCGATCGCGGAGCGGCCGGACACCCCGGTCGCCGCACTCGACCTGCGCGGGCCGGGGGAGCGCGGCGCGCTGCACGCCGAGCCGGTGCCCGTCCCGGCGCGCACCCTCGGCGAGCTGCTGGCCCGCCAGGCCGCCCGCACCCCGGACGCGACCGCGCTGAGCGGCCCGGCCGGCGGGCACGGCGACCGGCTGGACTTCGCCGGGCTGCTCGCCGCCGCCGACGTGCTCGCCGCCCGGCTGGCCGCCGCGGGCGCCGGCCCCGAGCGGGCGGTGCTGGTGGCGCTCCCGCGCACGGTGGACGCCGTCGTCGCCTGGTGCGCGGTGTGGCGGGCCGGTGCGGTGCTGGTCCCGGCCGATCCGGGGTTCCCGGCGGCCCGGCTGGCCGGGCTGCTGACCGCGGTCCGGCCGGTCGCGGTGCTGGCCGGGCCGGACGCGGCCGCGGTCGGCGAGGCGATCGGGCTGCTCGGGCGCGACGTCCCCCGGCCCGCCGTGCTCGACCCGGCGCCCGCC
>NZ_BAAAJK010000054.1:0-1466 GCF_039526905.1 Pseudonocardia kongjuensis
GTTCAAAGGTACATTGACCTGAATACATAGGGTTCAATGAGCGAACCCGGGGAACTGAAACATCTCAGTACCCGGAGGAAAGGACATCAACCGAGACTCCCGTAGTAGTGGCGAGCGAACCGGGACCAGGCCAGTGCTGTCGTGACATAAAGCCGAACGATCTGGAAAGGTCGGCCATAGCGGGTGATAGCCCCGTAGGCGTCAATTAGCGACAGACTCGAGTAGGGCGGGACACGTGAAATCCTGTCTGAACATGGGGGGACCATCCTCCAAGCCTAAGTACTCCTCAGTGACCGATAGTGAACAAGTACCGTGAGGGAAAGGTGAAAAGCACCCCGACGAGGGGAGTGAAATAGAACCTGAAATCGGAAGCCTACAAGCAGTCGGAGCCACCACGCGTGGTGACGGCGTACCTTTTGTATAATGGGTCAGCGACTTCATGTGCCGTGCAAGCTTAAGCCGTTAGGGGTAGCCGTAGCGAAAGCGAGTCCGAATAGGGCGAATAAGTACGTCGCATGACGACCCGAAACCAGGTGATCTATCCATGAGCAGGTTGAAGGCTGGGTAACACCAGCTGGAGGACCGAACCCGTGCCCGTTGAAAAGGTCTGGGATGACTTGTGGATAGGGGTGAAAGGCCAATCAAACCTGGACATAGCTGGTTCTCCGCGAAATCTATTTAGGTAGAGCGTCAGACGAATTCCTTGGGGGGTAGAGCACTGGATGGATGCGGGCGGCGCGAGCTGTACCAATTCTAACCAAACTCCGAATACCCAAGAGAACTATCTGGCAGACACACGGCGGGTGCTAACGTCCGTCGTGAAAAGGGAAACAACCCTAACCATCATCTAAGGCCCCCAAGTAACGGCTAAGTGGGAAACGATGTGGGATTGCTTTGACAACCAGGATGTTGGCTTAGAAGCAGCCATCATTTAAAGAAAGCGTAACAGCTCACTGGTCAAGCGATCCTGCGCGGAAAATGTAACGGGGCTCAAGCCGTTCGCCGAAGGTATGGGTGTGCGCAAGCACGCGGTAGCGGAGCGTTCCGTAAGCCTGTGAAGGTCAGCCGTGAGGCTGGCTGGAGGTATCGGAAGTGAGAATGCTGACATGAGTAGCGACAAAGAGTGTGAGAGACACTCTCGCCGAAAGTCCAAGGGTTCCTGCGTAAAGTTAATCTGCGCAGGGTTAGCCGGCCCCTAAGGCGAGGCCGAAAGGCGTAGTCGATGGGAACCAGGTAAATATTCCTGGGCCAGTTGGAAGTGACGAATGACGTAAGTTGTCAGGGCTTATTGGATTGCTCCTGGCAGCGAAGTTGTTCCTGGAAATAACTCCAACAGAGACCGTACCCGAAACCGACACAGGTGGACTGGTAGAGCATACCAAGGCGCTTGAGAGAACTATGCTGAAGGAACTCGGCAAATTGCACGCGTAACTTCGGGATAAGCGTGACTCACCTTGCGCAAGCAA
>NZ_BAAAJK010000055.1:0-64980 GCF_039526905.1 Pseudonocardia kongjuensis
GCCGTGGTGCCGGCCCCGGCGGCGGCCGGCTGCCCGGTCGCCGGTTCGGGTCGGCGGCGCCGGCCGCCCCGGGGCGCCGCGGCGCGCTCCGGGGTGTCCCGGGCGCCCTGCGCGGCGGCGGGGACGGTGCCGGAGGGATCCAGCGGCGTCGCGGCACCGGGCCGGTCGCCACCGGGGGCCGGACCGGACCCCGGGCCCGGACCGGCCGGGGACGGTGCGGGGGTGCCGCGCGGCCGGGTCGCCGCGACGTCGTCGGTCCGGGGTGCGGGGGCGGCGGGGGTACGGCCCGCCGGGTCCGCCGCAGGGCGGGACGCGGCAGGCCGGGCCGGCGGTGCGGGGGCTGCATGGGCTGCGGGGGTGGCCGGGCCTGCCGGTGCCGTGTGGCCTGCCGGTGCAGCAGGGCCTGCCGGTGCCGTGTGGCCTGCCGGTGCAGCAGGGCCTGCCGGTGCAGCAGGGCCTGCCGGTGCCGCGGGGCCTGCGGTGCCCGCGCGGCCGCCGCGACCTGCGGTGCCTGCAGGAGCCACCGGGGCTGCCGGTGCCGCGGGGGCCGCCGGGGGCCGGCCGGTGGCCGGGGGTCCGGCCGGGCCGCGGTCGCCGGTTCCCGGGGCCGGCGCCGGTCCACCGGAGGGGCGCCCGGCGGCGGGCGGCCCGCCGGGGACGGGGGGGCGGCCCGGTCCGGCGGGCGGTGCACCGGCACCGGGCTCGCGCGGCACGGTGCCCCCACGGACGCGGAGCCCGACCCTGGTCGGGCTCTCGGTCCCCGGTGCGCTCCGGCCGTTCGCGACGGGGGCCGGAGAAGTACCCGGGCGCTGCGGGCCGCCGGGCGCGGGCGCCGGGTCCGGGTGTCGCGCCGGCCCGGCAGGTCCGGCCGGACCCGCGGTTCCGGCGTGTCCGGCTGGTCCGGTGGTTCCGGCCGGGCCGGCGTGTCCGGCTGGCCCGGCCGGGTTCGCGGTTCCGGCGGGTCCACCGTGTCCGGCGGGGCCTGCTGGCCCGGCCGGGTTCGCGGGTCCGCCCTGGCCGGCGGGTCCGGCGGTTCCGGCCGGGGTGGTGGCCGCGCCCGGCTGCCGCGGCGCGGTCGGCCGCTGCGGTGCCAGACGGTCCTCCGGTGCCGCCCCGGGACGGTCCTCCCACCCCACCGCGGCGCGCTGCGTCGGTGCCGGCCCGGGCTGCTGCGGGGCGAGCCCGTCGGGCGTGCGGCCGGCGTCGCGGAAGGAGCGGTCGCCCTCCGGGGCCGGGCGGCCGTGCCGGGGGACGCCACCGGAGCCGTGTCCCGGCCGGGCGTGCTCGCCGGAGTCGTGCCGGCCCCGCGGGGCGGCGCCCTCGCCGTGCCGCGGCGACCGGCCGGAGCCCGGGCGGGCGATCTCGTCGCTGCCGTGGCGGCCACCGGCGCCTTCGGCGGCGCGTTCGGCGGTGCGCACGCCCCGGCCCGGCCGGTCGGGGTCGTACGGATCGGCCAGGTCGACGGAGCGCCGGGACCGCGGGGGCGGGGGCGGGCCTGCGGTCAACCGCCTCTCCTCTCACGGTCCGTTCGTCGGGGGAGCCCGCCGTACGGTCGGGCTCCGTCATAATGCGCGCTCGTCCGGCCAACGAGTTACCGGAGCGTTGCGTTGTGCCGATCTGATCGACATCACTCGAATGTCGGCACGTCACGGGGGTCGTGCGTCGGTGCGTGACCGTTCCGGCCGGGGAGCATCCGCCGCTCGTCCCATCCTGCCTCGGCCGGTCGGCGGACACGGCCGGGTGATCCGTCCCGTCGAGCAGCGGGCACCTGGGTGCGACGACGCGCAGCGCACCGGGAGCCGGACGGGCCGGGTGCCGTCGGGCACGGGCCGTGCGGCGGGCCGCCGGCGCCGAACGACGGCCGGGCCCGGCCGCTGCATCCCTGCGCCGCGCCGGACGGGGCCGTTCAGCCGCCGAGCAGCACGGCCATCCGGTCCCGCAGGGCCTCGGCCGCCGACAGCGGACGGACCATCACGGTCAGCTCGCGCACCCGCCCGCCGGCGTCGGTCCGGAGCAGGTCGATGCCCTGCACCTCGCGGTCGCCGACCAGGGCGGTGAACTCGAGGACGTGGCCGTCGTCGCCGGTGAACTCCGCGACGTAGCGGAACTCGGCGAACACGGTCAGCACCGCGCCGAGGATCGCGCGGAGCGGTTCGCGACCGTGGTACGCGCGGTGGACGACGGGGGAGCGGAACACGACGTCGTCGGTGCAGAGTTCCACGGCCGCGTCCGGATCGCCGGCCTCGATCGCGGTGCGGAAGCGCGCCGCCGTACTGCTGCTCATCCGATGATCATGCCGCAGCGGTGGACGACGCCGTGCCGAGCACCCCGGCCAGCAGCTCGAAGGAGCGCAGCCGGTCCTCGCCGCGGAAGGTCGACGTCGTCACCATCAGCTCGTCCACGCCGGTGCGCGCCACCAGCTCCTCGACGCCGGCCCGGACCGTGTCCGGGGCGCCGATGATCTGGTCGGCCTGGCGTTCCGCGACGAACGCGCGGGCCTGGTCGGTCCACTCGAATGCGGCGACCTCCGCCGGGCCGGGCAGCGGGCGCGGGTCCCCCAGCCGCAGGTGCAGGAACTGCAGCGCCGCCGGGAGCGCGAGCTCGCGCGCCGCGTCGTCGGTGTCGGCGCAGAACACGCTCGCCGCGAGCATCGAGTAGGGCTCGGCGAGCGTCGCCGACGGCCGGAACCGGTCCCGGTAGACCTGCAGCGCCGGCAGCGTGTTGCGGCTGCTGAAGTGGTGCGCGAACGCGAACGGCAGACCCAGCATCCCGGCGACCTTCGCCGAGTAGTCCGAGGAGCCCAGCAGCCAGAGCGACGGCGCGTTCCCGGCCGCCGGGACGGCGAGCACGTCGGCGTCGCCGCGGAAGTAGGACGCGAGCTCGACCAGCTGGTCCGGGAAGTCGTCGGGGGCGTGCAGCTGCGCCGCGGAGATCCCGCGCAGGGCGGCCGCGGTGCGCGGGTCGGTGCCCGGCGCGCGGCCGATGCCGAGGTCGATCCGGTCCGGGTGCAGCGCCTCGAGCGTCCCGAACTGCTCGGCGACGACGAGCGGCCGGTGGTTCGGCAGCATCACGCCGCCGGACCCGACCCGGATCCGCTCCGACGCGCCGGCGAGGTGCGCGATGAGCACCGGCGGCGACGAGCTCGCGATGCCCGGCATGGCGTGGTGCTCGGCCACCCAGTAGCGGGTGAAACCGAGCTCGTCGGCCCGCTTGACCAGCCGCGTGCTGTGCGCCAGCGCGTCGGACGCCGACGAGCCCTCGGCGACGGGGACCAGGTCGAGGACGGAGAGAGGGACCACGGGAGGTGCAACACGGGGGTCGCCGCCGGTCTTCCCGGCGGAGCGGCCGTTCGACGGGTGCGGCGCCCGAAACCGGTTCGCGGACTCCTACTAGCATCGACGACGCTCCACGTGGAGCCCCATCCGATCGTGACCGCCCTGGAGGCCGCACCGTGTCCGCACCGCCCGCCCCGCCCGCGTCCGCCCCGATCCGGGTGCCGGCCGGGACGACCGCCGGCGCGCGCGTCCGGGAGGGGGGCCTGCCGACCAGCGGTCCCGAGGCGATCGTCGTCGTCCGGGACGCCGAGGGGAACCTGCGCGACCTGGCCTGGGCCCCCGAGGCCGACACCGAGGTCGTCGCGGTGGGCGCGAACACCGAGGAGGGCCGCAGCGTCATCCGGCACTCGGCGGCGCACGTCCTGGCCCAGGCCGTCCAGCAGCTGTTCCCGAAGGCGAAGCTGGGCATCGGCCCGCCGATCACCGACGGCTTCTACTACGACTTCGACGTCGAGGCCCCCTTCACGCCCGAGGATCTGAAGAAGATCGAGTCGGCGATGAAGAAGATCGTCAAGTCCGGTCAGCGGTTCTCCCGGCGCCGGTTCGCCGACCGGGACGAGGCCCGGGCCGAGCTGGCCGACGAGCCGTACAAGCTTGAGCTGGTCGAGCTCAAGGGCAACAGCGACGCCGAGGTCATGGAGGTCGACGCCTCCGGCGAGCTGACGATCTACGACAACGTGCACGCGCACACCGGCGACACCGTCTGGTCCGACCTGTGCCGCGGCCCGCACCTGCCGACCACGAAGTTCATCCCGGCGTTCACGCTGACCCGCAGCGCCGCCGCGTACTGGCGCGGCGACCAGAACAACGCCCAGCTGCAGCGGATCTACGGCACCGCCTGGGAGTCGCAGGAGGCGCTGGACGCCTACCTGGAGCGGATCGCCGAGGCCGAGCGCCGCGACCACCGCAGGCTCGGCACCGAGCTGGACCTGTTCAGCTTCCCGGACGAGATCGGCTCCGGGCTGGCGGTGTTCCACCCGAAGGGCGGGATCGTCCGCAAGGAGCTGGAGGACCTGTCGCGCGAGCGGCACGCCGAGGCCGGCTACGAGTTCGTCTACTCGCCGCACGCCACCAAGGGCCAGCTGTTCGAGCTGTCCGGGCACCTGCAGTGGTACGCCGAGGGCATGTACCCGCCCATGCAGCTCGACGCGGAGTACACCGCCGACGGCGAGCTGCGGCGGCCGGCCGTCGACTACTACCTCAAGCCGATGAACTGCCCGATGCACAACCTGATCTACCGGTCGCGCGGGCGCTCGTACCGCGAGCTGCCGCTGCGGCTGTTCGAGTTCGGCACCGTCTACCGGTACGAGAAGTCCGGCGTCGTGCACGGCCTCACCCGGGCCCGCGGCTTCACCCAGGACGACGCGCACATCTACTGCACCCGCGAGCAGATGGGCGACGAGATCCGCAGCCTGCTCCAGTTCGTGCTGGACCTGCTGCGCGACTACGGCCTCGACGACTTCTACCTCGAGCTCTCCACCCGCAACCCGGAGAAGTCCATCGGCGACGACGCGTCGTGGGCCGAGGCGACCGAGGCGCTGCGGACCGCGGCCGAGAGCTTCGGCCTGGAGCTGCGGGACGACCCGGGCGGCGCCGCGTTCTACGCGCCGAAGATCTCGGTGCAGGCGCGCGACGCGATCGGCCGCTACTGGCAGATGTCCACCATCCAGGTCGATCTGATGCTGCCGGACCGCTTCGAGCTGGAGTACACCGCGCCGGACGGCTCGCGGCAGCGCCCGGTGATGATCCACCGCGCGCTGTTCGGGTCGATCGAGCGGTTCTTCGGCGTGCTGACCGAGCACTACGCGGGCGCGTTCCCGGCCTGGCTGGCGCCGGTGCAGGTGGTCGGCATCCCGGTCACCGACGGCCAGGAGGACTACGTCCGCGACATCGCGGCCCGCCTGCGGCGCAAGGGCATCCGGATCGACGTCGACGCCGGTGACGACCGCATGCAGAAGAAGATCCGCACGCACACCCTGCAGAAGGTGCCGTTCCTGCTGCTGGCCGGCGCCCGCGACGAGGAGTCCGGCGCGGTCAGCTTCCGGTTCCGGGACGGGTCGCAGCGCAACGGCGTGCCGGTCGACGAGGCGGTCGAGCAGATCGCGTCCTGGGTCGCGTCGCGGACGAACGTCTCGCCGACCGCGGAGAGCTTCGGCACCGGCGCCTAGGATCGGCTCATGGAGCAGGAGTGGGTCCCGCAGGAGGGTGTCGGGACACCCGACGGGTTCGCCCGGCTGTGGACCCCGCACCGGCTGGCCTACATCAAGGGCACGACCGACCCGGGCTGTCCGTTCTGCCGGATCGCCCGGGGCGAGTCGCTCGAGGACTCGACCGACCCGGACGCCGACAATCTCGTCGTCGCCCGCGGCGCGGAGGTCTTCGCACTGCTCAACCTGCACCCGTACAACCCCGGGCACCTGATGGTGCTGCCGTACCGGCACGTCGGTGAGCTGGAGGACCTGACCGGCTCGGAGTCCGCCGAGCTGATGGACTTCACCCGCCAGGCCGTGGTGACGATGAAGAAGGTCGCCGCGCCGCACGCCTTCAACGTGGGGCTGAACCTCGGCCACCTGGCCGGCGGGTCGCTGGCCGACCACCTGCACCAGCACGTCGTCCCGCGCTGGGGCGGGGACGCCAACTTCATCGCCGTCGTCGGCCAGACCAAGGTCATCCCGCAGCTCCTGGCGGAGACCAGGGACCAGCTGGCCGCCGCGTGGGTGAGTCCGCGGCGGGAGGACCCGCGGCCGGACTAGGCTGGAGGCGTCCCGTTCGAGAACCTGGAGCGCACCGCGCACGATGCTGAACATGTTCGCCCGCGGGCACGTCAACCGGCTCACCGACCCGGTCGGCCGCGCTCTGGTCGACCGCGGTGTCAGCCCGGACGCGGTGACGGTGCTGGGCACCGTCGGCGCGATCGCCGGCTCGCTGGTGTTCCTGCCCGCCGGGTGGCTGGTGCTCGGCGCGGTCGTGGTGACGCTGTTCGTGCTCACCGACCTGATCGACGGCGCCATGGCCAGGGCGCTGGGCGGCGGCACCCGGTTCGGCGCGGTCCTGGACTCCACCTGCGACCGGATGGTCGACGGCGCCCTGTTCGGCGCGCTCGCCTGGTGGGCGCTGACCGGCGGCGCGGAGCCGGTCGCCGGGGCGGCCGCGCTGGTCTGCCTGGTCGGCGGCCAGATCGTGTCGTACGTCAAGGCGCGCGCCGAGTCGGTCGGGCTGACCGCCGAGGGCGGCTTCGTCGAACGGGCGGAGCGGCTGATCCTGGGCCTGCTCGGCGCGTTCGTCTCCGGGCTCGGGGTGCCGTACGCGCTGACCGTCGCGCTGCTGCTGCTGGCCGCCGGAACGGTGGTGACCCTGGGCCAGCGGATCCTGGCGGTGCGGCGCAGCGCCCGCGAGGTGCCCCGTGCCTGAGGTCCGCGGCCGCCTCCGCGAGGCGGTCGCGGGAGCCGGCTACGCCGCGGGCTGGGCGGTGGCCGGCCGGCTGCCCGCCGGCGTCGCCGGGCGGGTGTTCGACGCGGGTGCCGATCTCGCCACCCGCCGGGACGGTCCGGGGGTGCGCCGGTTGCGGGCGAACCTCGCCCGGGTCCGGCCGGACGCCGATCCGGCCGAGCTGGACCGGCTGGTCCGGCGCGCGATGCGCAGCTACGCGCGCTACTGGCGGGAGGCGTTCGCGCTGCCGTCGCTGGACCCGGACGCGCTGCACGCCGCGATGCACCCGCACGCGCACGGTGTCGCCGCCTCGCTGGAGCCGCTCGCCCGCGGCCGGGGCGTGCTGTACGCGCTGCCGCACGGCGGGAACTGGGACGTCGCCGGCGTCTACCTGGTCCGCGAGCTGGCCCGGCGCGGGCACGATCCGGTGATCACCACCGTGGTGCAGCGACTGCGTCCGGAGTCGTTGTTCTGCCGGTTCCTGGCCTACCGGCGCGCGCTGGGCTTCGAGGTGGTCGCCGCCGACGACCCGCGCGGGGCGCACCGGGCGCTCACCGCGCGGCTGCGCGCCGGCGGGGTGGCGTGCCTGATCGCCGACCGGGACCTGTCCGGCCGGGGCGTCGACGTGTCGTTCCTCGGCGCGCCCGCCCGGCTCCCGGCCGGTCCGGCGCGGCTGGCCCGCAGCACCGGTGCCGCGCTGCACCCGGCCTACCCGGTGTTCGCCGGCGACGCCTGGGGGGTGCGGGTCGGCACGGAGATCGCGGTCCCCGCGGAACGGTCGCGGCGGTCCGACGCGAAGGCGGTGCAGGCGCTGGCCGACGCGTTCGGCGAGCTGATCGCCGAACGCCCGGAGGACTGGCACATGCTGCAGCCGATCGGGGCCCCGGCGTGACCGGCGCACTGCGGATCGGGATCGTCTGCCCGTACTCGCTGGACGTCCCCGGTGGCGTGCAGAACCACGTCCTGGATCTGGCGGCCGCGCTGCGCACGCTGGGGCACCGGGTCGAGGTGCTGGCCCCGGGCGTGCGGGAGGCGCCGGAGTTCGTCACCCCGCTCGGCCGGGCGGTCGGCGTCCCCTACAACGGCTCGGTCGCCCGGGTCACCTTCGGGCCGCTCACCTACCACCGGGTTCGACGCTGGCTGGCCGAGCACGATCTCGACGTGCTGCACCTGCACGAGCCCACCACCGTCAGCGTGTCGGTGCTGGCGCTGCTCGCCGCGGGCGGCCCGATCGTGGTCACCTTCCACACCTCGACCGAGCGGTCCCGCGCGCTCGCCGCGTTCGGCGGGATGATCCGGCCGCTGATGGAGAAGGTGACGGCCCGGATCGCGGTGTCCGCGACCGCCCGGCGGGTGCAGGTCGAGCACCTCGGCGGGGACGCCACCGAGATCCCGAACGGCGTCGACGTCGCCCGGTTCGCCCGCGGACCGGCGCTCGACGAGCTCGTCCCCGGCCTGCCGCGCGGCACCCGGGTCGGGTTCGTCGGCCGGTTCGACGAGCCGCGCAAGGGCATGCCGGTGCTGCTCGACGCGCTGCGCGGGCTGCCGGAGCGGTACCGGGACCTGCGGCTGCTCGTGGTCGGGCGGGGTGACGGCGCCGCGCTGCGCCGGGCCGCCGGGCCGGAGCTGGCCGGGCGGATCGACCTGCTCGGCGCCGTCGACGAGCCGACCAAGGCGGCGGCGCTGCGCGCGATGGACGTCTACTGCGCCCCGCACCGGGGCGGCGAGAGCTTCGGGATGGTGCTGACCGAGGCGATGGCGGCCGGCGCGCCGGTGCTGGCCGCCGACATCGAGTCGTTCCGCGCGGTGGTCGGCGGCGGTGCGGGCAGGCTGTTCCGGGCCGGTGACCCGGCCGCGCTCGCCGGTGCGCTGACCGGGCTGCTCGACGACGAGGCCGGCCGGGCCGCGCTCGCCGTCGCCGGGCGGGCCAGGGCGTCGCGCTACGACTGGCCGGTCGTCGCGGCCGAGGTGCTGCGCGTCTACCGGGCGGCGATCGCGGCCGATCCGCGCGCGTCCACCGGGGGTGCGGCGTGACCGGCGGCGCGATGGCAGCCGGCGTGCTGCTGCTCGTCGTGGCGGCACTCACCGTGTGGTGCCTGACACGGGTGCGCAGGCTGCACCGCCTGCACGCCAGGGTGGACGCCGCCCGCAGCGGGCTCGCCGCGGCACTCGCCCGGCGGGTCCGGGTCGCGCTGGAGGTCGCCGAGCTGCTCGACCCGCCGCGCGGGGCGTCGCTCGCGGCCGCGGCGACCGCCGCCGGGGCCGGCTCCGCGCCGGCCGCCGACGGCCGCGACCCGGCCGGGACCAGGGAGTCCCGCGAGATGGCCGAGAACGCGCTGACCAGGGAACTCGCCGCGCTCGGCGGGGCGGTGCCGGACCCGCGGCTGGCCGCCGAGCTGGACGACGCCCAGCAGCTCGTCGTGCTGGCCCGGCGGGTGCACAACGACGCCGTCCGGGACACCCGGGTGCTCCGCTCGCGCCGGCTGGTCCGCCGGCTGCACCTGTACGGCACCGCGCCGGAGCCGGTGTACTTCGAGATCGTGGATCCGGAACCCGCGAGTCTCCGGTACCGGGCTGACGTAGGATCGACCCGTCACCGCACCGTCATGTGAGGAGCTCCGATCACCCGTGTCCGCAGCCGATAACACCCCGGAGAACGCCGGTCCGCAGCACGGCACCGCGCGGGTCAAGCGCGGCATGGCCGAGATGCTCAAGGGCGGTGTGATCATGGACGTGGTCACCCCGGACCAGGCGAAGATCGCCGAGGACGCCGGAGCCGTGGCCGTCATGGCCCTCGAGCGCGTGCCCGCGGACATCCGCGCGAACGGCGGTGTGGCCCGGATGTCCGACCCGGACATGATCGCCGGCATCGTCGAGGCGGTGTCCATCCCGGTGATGGCGAAGGCCCGGATCGGACACTTCGTCGAGGCCCAGGTCATCCAGTCGCTGGGTGTCGACTACATCGACGAGTCCGAGGTGCTCACCCCGGCCGACGAGGCGCACCACATCGACAAGTGGGCGTTCACCGTGCCGTTCGTGTGCGGCGCGACGAACCTCGGCGAGGCGCTCCGCCGGATCTCCGAGGGCGCGGCGATGATCCGGTCCAAGGGCGAGGCCGGCACCGGCAACGTCGTCGAGGCCACCCGGCACATGCGCTCGATCCGGTCCGAGATCGGCAGGCTCGGCTCGCTCGACGCCGCCGAGCTCTACATCGCGGCCAAGGAGCTGCGGGCCCCGGTCGAGCTGGTCGCCGAGGTCGCCCGCACCGGCAAGCTCCCGGTCGTGCTGTTCACCGCGGGCGGCATCGCCACCCCGGCCGACGCGGCGATGATGATGCAGCTCGGCGCCGAGGGCGTGTTCGTCGGTTCCGGCATCTTCAAGTCCGGCGACCCGGCACAGCGCGCGTCGGCGATCGTGAAGGCCACCACCTTCCACGACGACCCGGACATGATCGCGAAGGTGTCCCGCGGCCTGGGCGAGGCGATGGTCGGGATCAACATCCCGGACATCCCGGAGGACCAGCGCTACGCCGCCCGCGGCTGGTAACACCGCCCGCAGCAGTCCCGTCGAGCCCCGCCCGGTCGATCCGGTCGGGGCTCGACGCATGTGCGGCACCCGGGGGACGTGGCTCCACGGCGGGGTGAACGATCCGGTCCCTCGGAAGCGGCCCGTGTCCGATCCCGACACGTTTCGTGGTCACTCGCAGGCGGGGTTGCCTACTCGATGTGGTGACAGCGGTGCGCGTGGTGACGGTGTGGCATCTAGCGTCCTCGGTGAATCACGAGACCGATGGGGCGGAGGAGCCTGATGGGACGCTCTGTGCGAGCCGCAGCGATCGCCGCGGCCATGCTGATCAGCCTGCCGGCGGCGGCGTTCGCCGACACCGGGGCCGCGGCGCACCCGGGAGCGGTCGCCGCGGTGGACTGCCCGGCCCCGGGTGCCGGCGCCGGTCCGGCCGGCAGCGACCCGGCCGGGACCGCTCCGGGCGCCGGGACCGCTCCGGATGCCGGCTCCGCTCCGGATGCCGGGACCGCCGCGGGTGGGGGCTCTGCTCCGGATGCCGGGACCGCTCAGGGCGGGGGCTCTGCTCCGGATGCCGGCTCGGCTGCGGATGCCGGGACCGCCGCGGGTGGGGGCTCTGCTCCGGATGCCGGCTCCGCTGCGGGTGGCGCGGGTGCGGGTTCCGGCCCGGACGCGGGAGGCGGTGACGGTACCGCCGGGACGGGGAAGCCCGGCGGCACCGGTACCTCCGCGGCCGGGGCAGCCGGCTCCGAGATCGCCCCCGAGGCCCCCGGTGACGAGACCGGTTCGGGCGGCTCC
This sequence comes from Pseudonocardia kongjuensis, assembly GCF_039526905.1. Lineage (NCBI taxonomy): Bacteria > Bacillati > Actinomycetota > Actinomycetes > Pseudonocardiales > Pseudonocardiaceae > Pseudonocardia > Pseudonocardia kongjuensis. The sequence goes on from NZ_BAAAJK010000055.1 coordinate 11,085, forward strand.
GGTGACGGGACCGGTTCGGGCGGCTCCGGTGACGGGACCGGTTCGGGCGGCTCCGGTGACGGGACCGGTTCGGGCGGCTCCGGTGACTCCGGCCCGGGGCCGGATGCCGGCTCCGGTTCGGGCGACGGCTCCGACTTCGGCTCCGGTTCCGGCGATGCCGCCCCGGGCCCGGGAGACGACCCGGCCCCGGGTGACGGACCCGGATCGGGCGGTGCCACCGGTACCGGAGCTGCGCCGGGTCCGGGCGGCGACCCGGGTCCGGGGGACGACGCGGCGGGTTCCGGCGGCGCCCCGGTGTCCCCGGGCGGCACGACCGACCCGGCGACCGACCCGGCGACCGACCCGGCCGACTGCGATCCGGCCGCCACGCCCGACGACCCGGCCGCACCCGCGACCCCGTCGGACCCGGCCGGCCCGTCGGACCCGGCCGAGCCCGGGGCCTACGCCGGCGCGGACACCAGCGCCGCGACCGCACACGGCTGGGGCGAGCCGGACCACGTCGACGAGTTCGACACCGAGCTCAGCGGCTGGAACCTCTACGACGGCCCCGGTCACGCCGGTGAGGGCACCCGGTCCCCGGCCGCTGCCTCGGTCGAGAACGGGATCCTCACCATCGACGGCGACGCCGACGGCACCACCGCCGGCATGGCGTGGACCGGCAACAGCCAGAAGTACGGCCGCTGGGAGGGCCGCGTCCGCGCACCCGAGTCGGACCCGACGTACAACGCCCTGCTGCTGCTCTGGCCCACCGCGGAGGACTTCCCGGTCGGCGGCGAGATCGACTTCATGGAGATGACCGACCACACCCGCCAGACGACCGAGCTCTTCCTGCACTACGGCGAGGACAACAGCCAGGTGCAGGGCGAGGTCGAGATCGACGGGACGCAGTGGAACAACTGGGCCGTCGAGTGGACCCCGGACAGCGTCGTCGCCTACGTCAACGGCGAGGAGTGGTGGCGCACCGAGGACACCTCGATCCTGCCGCCCGGCCCGATGCACCTGTGCATCCAGCTCGACTGGTTCCCGGACGGCGACGGCGAGGTGGCGCCGTCGAAGATGGAGGTCGACTGGGTCCGCCAGTACTCGCTGCCCGAGTCCGAGACGACCGGCGCCGCCGAGGGACTCGTCCAGGATCTGGGCGAGCGGATCACCGAGGGCGTCCGCGATCCGGTGCAGGGCGCCGCGACCCGCGCGCCGAGCGGGCACTGACCGACCGGCCGGACACACCGAGATGCAGATCAGCGGGCCCGTGCGAGGGGCCGGCGCCCGCTGATCTGCATCTCGGCGGGTCCGGGGGTGCGACTCGACGCGGGACGAGCAGCGCGTGGGGAGACGCATCCCACCGCGCGCCCCGGGCCCGCGGCGGCGAGGATCGTCGCCATGCACGTCCTCGTCGTCGGCGCCACCGGCTACATCGGTTCGCGCCTCGTCCCGCGCCTGCTCGGCGACGGCCACGCGGTCCGGGTCCTCGCCCGCACCCCCGCGAAGGTCCAGGTCCATGCCTGGGCGGACGCGGTCGAGGTGCTCCCCGGCGACGCGACGGACGCCGCGGCGCTGCGGGCGGCCTGCACGGGCGTCGACGCCGTCGTCCATCTGGTGCACGCGATGGACGGCCCCGGCTACGCCGACCGGGACCGGGACGCCGCCCGGGCGCTGGCCGACGGCGCCGCCGCGGCGGGCGTCCGGCGGATCGTCTACCTGGGCGGGCTGCAGCCGGACGACGACGCCGGCACCGTCTCCGGGCACCTGAGCTCGCGCCGCGAGGTCGGCGACATCCTGCTCGACGGGCCGGTGCCGGTCGCCGTGCTGCGCGCCGGGATCGTGGTCGGGACCGGCTCGGCGAGCTTCGAGATGATCCGGCACCTGACCGACGTCGCGATGGGCGGCCCGCTGGTGCTGCCACTGCCGGACCGGTTGTGGAACCGGATCCAGCCGGTCGCGGTGGACGACGTCCTGCACACCGTCGCCGGCTGCCTGGAGCTGCCCGCCGAGGTGGACCGGGCGTTCGACATCGGCGGGCCGGACGTGCTCACCTACCGCGCGCTGATGAGCGGGTACGCGGCCGAGGCCGGTCTGCGCCGGCCGCTGCCGCTGCCGGTCCCGCTGTCGGCGCCCCGGCTCACCGCGCGCGCGGTCGCCGCGCTCACCCCGGTGGACCGGGCGCTGGCCCGGCCGCTCGTCGAGTCGATGCGGCACGAGCTGGTCTGCGACCCGGCCGACCTGGCGGCCCTCGACGCGCTGGTCGGCGCCCCGCCGGGCGGCCGGACGCCGTACCGCACGGCCGTCCGCCGCGCGCTGGACGGCGTCGGCGCGGCCGGGCCAGGACGGTCCGACCCGCCCGGCACCGGCCCCGCCGAGTGGGCCAGCACCGACGCGCAGGACGTGGACGCGCCGGCACACGCGGTCTGGTCGGTGATCGAGACCCTCGGCGGCGAGCACGGCTGGTACACCGTGCCCGGGGTGGCGACGGTGACCGGCTTCCTGGACGTGCTGGCCGGCGGCCGGCTGCCGCGCCGCCACTCCGACGGCCCGCCGCGGCTGCTCGCCGGTGAGCCGCTGGACCGCTGGGTGATCGAGTCGGTGGAGCCGGGGGAGCGGCTGGTGCTGCGCGCGGCCGCCCCGCTGCCCGGGGTGGCGCGGCTGGAGCTGCGGGTCCGCGCCACCGGCCGGCTGACCAGCCGCTACGAGCAGACCGTGCGGTTCACCCCGCGCGGGCTGGCCGGACGCCTGGCCTGGCTGGCCGCGTACCCGGGCCAGCGCTTCGTGTTCGCGGTGATGGCGCAGACCCTCATCGGCGTCGCGCACACCCGCTACCAACAGCAGCTGCGCAGCCCGTCGAGGAGGTGACGGCCCGGTACACACCCCGTGACCCCGGCTCACACCTGCTGCGACGGGTGTGAGCCGGGGCCACGGGGTGTGAGCCGTCAGGCCTGGGCCGCCTCCCGGGCGTTCGCGACCTGCTCGGCGCGGTCCTCGGCGGCGATCCGGGTCAGCTCGGCGCCGGCCTCGGGATCGCGGGTGAGGTTCTCGCCGGACTCCGGATCGAAGACGTGGATCTTGCGCGCGTCCAGCCAGAACTCCGCCTCGCGGCCCTCCCGGATCCGGCTGGTCGAGTCGATCGACACGATCGCCTGGGTGCGCAGCTGGTCCGAGTCGAGCTCGCGGGACAGCTCCTTGAGCTTGGCCTCCACCTCGGCGGGCGCCTCGTACGGGATGTAGGCGAACTGCGAGTCGCCCAGCCACTCGGTCACGTCGACCCGCGCGGTGAAGGTCGAGCCGAGCGGCTTCTTCGCCTCGTCGACCAGGGACGCGTCCTCGAAGTACTCGGGCCGGATCCCGACGAGCACCAGGTCCTTGCCCGCCACCTTCGCGGCACGGTCCGCGTCCAGCTCGATCTTCCCGAACGGGGTGTCGAGCGCGGACTCCGACACCGTGGCGGGCAGGAAGTTCATCGGCGGCGAGCCGATGAACCCGGCGACGAACAGGTTGACCGGCTGCTCGTAGAGCTCGCGCGGCGAGGCGACCTGCTGGATGACGCCCTTGCGCAGCACGCAGACCCGGTCGCCGAGGGTCATCGCCTCGGTCTGGTCGTGCGTGACGTAGACGGTGGTGATGCCCAGCCGCCGCTGCAGCCGGGCGATCTCGGTGCGCATCTGGCCGCGCAGCTTGGCGTCGAGGTTGGACAGCGGCTCGTCGAACAGGAACGCGTCGGCGTCGCGGACGATCGCGCGGCCCATCGCGACCCGCTGCCGCTGCCCGCCGGAGAGGTTCGCCGGCTTGCGCTGCAGGTGCTCGTTGAGCTCCAGCACGGCCGCGGCGTCGTTGACCTTCTTCTGGACCTCCTCCTCGGGCGTCTTGGCCAGGCGCAGCGGGAAGGCGATGTTCTCGAAGACCGACAGGTGCGGGTAGAGCGCGTAGTTCTGGAACACCATCGACAGGTTCCGGTCCCGCGGGGCCTTCTCGTTGACCCGGGTGCCGCCGATGACCATGTCGCCGGAGGTGATGTCCTCCAGGCCGACGATCATCCGCAGCAGGGTCGACTTCCCGCAGCCGGACGGGCCGACGAGGATCATGAACTCGCCGTCGGCGATGTCCATGCTCACGTCGTTGACCGCCGGGTAGCCGTCACCGTACTTCTTGACGATGTTCTTCATCTCGATCGACGCCATGTCCGATCGGGTCCTCTCTCTCGCAGAAGTACGGGTCAGCCCTTGACGGCGCCGTTGGTGAGACCGGCGACGATGCGCCGCTGGAAGATCAGCACGAGCACGACGACCGGGATGGTCACGATCACCGCCGCCGCGGCGATCGGGCCGTTCGGCGACTCGAACTGGGACGCCCCGGAGAACAGTCCCAGCGCCGCCGGGACCGGCCGGGCCGCCCCGGTCGAGGTGAGCGAGATGCCGTAGGCGAAGTCGTTCCAGGCGATGAAGAACGCCAGGATGGCCGTGGTGAACACGCCCGGCGTCGCGAGCGGCACGATCACCTTGCGGAACGCCTGCCAGCTGGTCGCGCCGTCGACCTGCGCGGCCTGCTCCATCTCCCACGGGATCTCCCGGAAGAACGCCGACATCGTCCAGATCGACAGTGGCAGCGTCAGCGACAGGTACGGGATGATCAGGCCGGGCCAGGTGTCGTAGAGCCCGATCTGGCGCCACAGGTTGTACAGCGGCGTGACGATCGAGATGACCGGGAAGATCGCCACCGCGAGCGCGGTGGACAGGATCAGCTTCTTGCCCCGGAAGTCCAGCCGGGCGATCGCGTACGCCGCGAACATCGACAGCACGCAGGCGATGAACGTGGAGATCAGCACGATGCCGAAGGAGTTCCGCAGCGCGGGCAGGAACAGCTCGGCCGCGTCACCGACCAGGATCTGGGAGTAGTTCTCCCAGGACACGGCGGTCGGCAGGAACTGGCCGTTGGCGATGTCGGCCGACGACTTCAGCGACAGCGACACGATCCAGCCGACCGGGAACAGCGCGTAGATCACGATCGCGATGCCGGCGACGATCCACAGGACCCTCTCGCGGGTGGACATCACTTCTCCCCTCGGGCCTGGGACAGGTCGACCTTGAAGCCCTTGATGAACCCGACGCAGATCACCACGACGGACAGGAACAGCAGCACCGACACCGCGGAGCCGAGCCCGATCTCCAGCCGGGCGATCGTCTGCCGGTAGGCCAGGAACGACACCGTCTCGGTGTTGTTCGCGCCGCCGGTCATCACGAAGACGGTGTCGAACACCCGGAAGGCGTCCAGCGTCCGGAACAGCAGGGCCACCATGATGGCGGCCTTCATGTTCGGGATGGTCACCTTCCACATCCGCTGCCACCAGGAGGCGCCGTCCACCCGGGCGGCCTCCTGCAGCACGTCCGGCACCTGGGCGAGGCCGGCGAGCAGCAGCAGCGAGATGAACGGCGTCGTCTTCCAGATCTCGGCCAGGCAGATCACGAACAGCGACGACCAGGTGCCGCCGAACCAGTCGGTGTCCGCGGCCACCCCGGGCAGCCAGGAGAACCAGGAGTTCACGAAGCCGGAGTCCAGCGAGAACGCGTACTGCCAGGCGAACGCCGACACGACCGTGATCACCGCGTACGGGATCAGGATCGCGGCCCGCAGGACCGGCCGGATCGCCTTGAGCGCGTTCATCATCACCAGCGCCAGCGCGAAGCCGAGCACCAGCTCGACCGCGACCGTCACGACCGTGATGAACACGGTCACGCCGAACGAGATCCACCAGATCTCGTCGGTGAGGATGACCGCGTAGTTGTTCAGCCCGATGAACGAGATGTTGTCCGGGTCGGTCAGCCGGTAGTTGAACAGCGAGTAGTAGACGGCCTGGGCGATCGGGTACGCCGTGACCAGCAGCATGATCACGAACGCCGGGCCGGCGAGCATCCAGCCCAGCCGCTGCTCGGATCGGGCCTTGTCGCTGGTGCCCGGGCCGGCCGGTGACGCGGGGACGGCGCCCCCGGTGCCGGTCCGCTCCGTCGTCGTCGTCACAGCAGCTGCTCCTTCGCCAGGACCGCGCGGATCAGCTCGGCGGTCGCGGGGCCGACGGTGGCCGGGTCGATGCCGGCCGACGGGTGGTAGTTGCGCTGGATCGACTCGGAGACCTCGCTGTAGTAGGCGGTCTGCGGCCGCGGCTTGGCCTGCTGCAGCGACTGCTCGATCAGCGGCGCCATCGGGAACTGCTCCAGCACCTCGGGATCGGTGAACACCGACTCCTTGGCCGCCGGGTTGCCGTTGGTCAGCATGTACTGCTTCTGGTTCTCCTCGGAGACGATGCACTCGGCGGCCCGGTAGGCCAGGTCGACGTGCGGGCTGAAGGCGCCCACCCCGAGGTTGATCCCGCCGTACGGCGGCGCCGACGGCCTGCCCGCCTCGGTCTGCGGGTACAGCGCCCAGCCGAAGTCGTCGGCGACCGACTGCTCCACGCTGCCGTCGGCGACGGCGCTGTTGACCTTGCCCCAGACGAACGGCCAGTTCACCTGGAACATCGCCGCGTCGCCCTGGAAGGCGTTGGAGTTCTGGTCCTCGTCCGCGGTGGAGAAGCCCGGCCCGGCGACCTGGGAGACCTGCCGCATGATCTCGGCGGCCTTGGTCGCGGCGGGGGAGTCGAGCCCCAGCTCGATGCCCTCCGGGTCACCCGGCGACGGGTTGGTGATGATCTCCCCGCCGCCCGACTCGACCAGCGCGTTCAGCCACACCGTCATCGACTCGGCGCGCGCGCCCTGGGCGGCGATCTGCTTGTCGCCCTGCTGGGCGGCCTCGATGATCTGGTCCCAGGTGACCGGGGCGTCCATGTCGAGCCCGGTGGCCTCGACCTGGGACGTGCGGTACCAGAGCAGCTGGGTGTTCGCCCAGAACGGGACGGTGACCAGCTCGCCGTTCCAGCTGGCGCCCTCGACCGCCGAGTTCACCACGCCCTCGGTGGTGCGCGCGCCGACGTCCTCGGGCACCGGGGCGAGGAACCCGGCCTCGGCGAACTCCGGGATGTAGGGCGGGTCGATGCTCATGATGTCGATCGAGGCGTCGTTCGCCGCGAGCCGCCGGACGAGCTGCTGGCGCTGCTCGCCGGACTGGCGGGGGAGCACCGACACCGCGAGCCGGTAGGCGCCGCCGGAGTCGGCGGTGCAGGCGGCCGCGATCTCGGCCTGCCCGCCGTCGTCCGGGTTGATGTACCAGTTGAGCACCGGCGGGCCGTCGGATGCGCCGCCGCACCCGGCCAGTCCCGCGAGGGCGGCGGCGGCGACACCGGCGGCCAGTCCCCTCCTCCACCGTGCGCGACGCATGGTCAACCTCGACCCCCAGTGCTCGGCGTGGCCAGGGCGGGTCGGGGCCGACCCGTCCTGGAAGCGTTTGCGGTCAGAGACTTTCGAGGCTTGTCACGATCGTGTCAAGCTTCACAGCCGAACGGTTACCACCACGTGTCATTCCCGGTCAGTAGCTGATCTTCGGAATCGATTCTGAGCCTGAACCGTGTTGCAATCGCTTCCAGCATTCGCCATACATGGGGTCGTGGCCGGACCGGTGAACCTGGCGGACGTGGCCCGGCGGGCCGGTGTCTCGTCGGCCACCGCGTCGCGCGCGCTGAGCGACCACCCGCACGTCGCGGCCGCGACCCGGGAGCGCGTCTGGCAGGCCGCACGGGACCTGGAGTACGTCGCCTCGCCGGACGCGACCGGCCTGGCCCGCGGCACCACCGGCCGGGTCGCCGTCGTCGTGCCGCACCTGGCCCGGTGGTGGTTCGGCGCGGCGCTGGAGGGCCTGTCCGGGGCGCTCCGCGCGGCCGGGCTGGACCTGCTGCTCTACCGGCTCGGCGATCCCGCGGCCCGGCAGGCGTTCTTCGACGAGCTGCCGGCCCGCCGCCGGGCGGACGCCGTCGTGCTGCTCGGGTTCGGCGTCGACGAGCGGGAACGGGAGCGGCTGGACCGGATCGGCGTCGGGATCGTCGCCGCGGGCACCCGGGTCGGGTCGCACCCGTCGGTGTCGATCGACGAGTACGCCGCGGGCCGGCAGGCGATGGACCACCTGCTGCACCTGGGGCACCGCCGGATCGGGATGATCGTCGCCGCCGATCCGGACCTCGACCTCGCCCAGCCCGCAGGCCGGTCGGCCGCCTACCGTGCGGCGCTCGCCGACGCCGGGATCGACCCGGACCCGGACCTGACCGCCACCGTCACCTGGAGCCCGGAGTGCGGCGCCCGCGCGATGAGCGGGCTGCTCGGGCTGGCCCGCCCGCCGACCGCGGTCTACGCGCACTCCGACGAGATCGCGCTCGGCGCGCTGCGGACGCTGCGCCGGGCCGGCTACCGGGTCCCCGGGGACGTGTCGGTGATCGGGATCGACGACCATCCGCTGGCCGCGATCACCGATCTCTCGACGGTCGCCCAGCCGGCCGCCGAACAGGGCGAGCTGGCCGCCCGGACGGTGCTGGCCGGGCTCGCGGGCGAGCCGGTGGACCCGATCGTGACGGTGCCGACCCGGCTGGTCATCCGCGGCACCAGCGGCCGCCCGCCCGGGCCGGGAGCGTCCTGATGGCGGCGCTGCCGGAGCTGGTCCTGCGGGCACCCTGCCCGGGGCTGCTCGCGCTGCCCTGGGACCGCCCGCTGGCCGAGTGGCAGGCCACCGAGGTGCCGCTGCGCGACATCGCCGTCGGCCCGAGCCGGCACCTGGTCCGCTTCGTCGAGGCCGACGGCGAGCTGTGGGCGCTCAAGGACATGCCCGAGCGGATCGCCCGCCGCGAGTACGGGGTGCTGCGGTACCTGGAGGAGGAGTGCCTGCCCGCGGTTCGCCCGGCCGGGCTGGTGCTGCAGCCCGAGCACGACACCGCGGTGCTGGTCACCCGCTACCTGCAGGGCTCCTGGCAGTACCGGCGGCTGATCATGCGGCTGCCGCCGAACCAGCCCCGGCAGCGGGCCCGGCTGTTCGACGGGATGATCTCGCTGCTGGTCGACCTGCACCGCAACGGCGTGTTCTGGGGCGACTGCTCGCTGGCGAACACGCTGTTCATGCGGGACGGCCAGACCCTGCAGGCCTACCTGGTCGACGCCGAGACCAGCGAGATCCATGCCGAGCTGTCGGACGGCCAGCGCGAGCACGACCTGATGATCCTGGTGGAGAACGTGGCCGCCGGGATGATCGACCTCGCGACCCGGCTGGAACGCCCGCCGGAGATCATCCCGCAGCTGATCGACGAGGCGAACGCGCTCCCGGACCGCTATCGCGCGCTCTGGGACGTGCTGCACGCCACGCCGGTCTTCGCGTTCGGCGACCGGTACCGGATCGAGGGCACGATCCGCGAGCTGAACGAGCTCGGGTTCGTCGTCGACGAGGTGTCCCTGCAGCCGGTCGGCGGGGACCGCGCCCGGCTGCAGATCGCCGTCGGGGACCGGAACTTCCACAGCGACCAGCTGCGCAAGCTGACCGGGCTGGACGTGGGGGAGGGGCAGGCCCAGGTGCTGCTCGGCGACCTGCGCGCGCACCAGGAGTGGATGTGCCGGCGCACCGGGTCCGAGGTGCCCGACCGGGTCGCGGCGCGCAGCTGGCTGGACACCTGCCTGATCCCCGGCACCCGCGCCGCGCACGAGGCGCTCGGCCGGGCCGGCTCGGACGTGCAGGCCTACTGCGACCTGCTCGAGGTCCGCTGGCTGCTGTCCGAACGGGCCGGGTACGACGTCGGCAACGAGGCCGCGCTGGCCGAGCTGGGGGCGTCCGCGCCGACCGACTCGGCGGCCAAGACCGCCGTCGCCGACGCCCCGACCGGGCAGATCCCGCGGGTCACCGACGACGAGCCCTGACCCGCGGCCCCGGCCGGTGGTTCAGGGCCGCTCGGACCAGCGGGCGAACCGCCGGGTGGCGACGGCGGTGCCCGCGGTCAGCGAGCGCAGGTCGACGGCGTGCCGCAGCAGCTCCGCGCGCGGCACCTCGGCCCGCACGTCGGTGTGCCCCGCCCCGTCCGGCTCGGTGGCCAGCACCCGTCCGCGGCGGGCCGAGAGGTCGCCGAGGACGGCGCCGAGGTGCTCGTCGCGGACCCGGACGGCGACCTCGTCGACCGGTTCGAGCAGGACCAGCCCGCACTCGTCGGCCATCGCGCGCACGGCCAGCGCACCGGCCGTCTGGAAGGCGGCGTCGGAGGAGTCGACGCTGTGCGCGCGGCCGTCCACCAGCCGTGCGACGACGTCGACCACCGGATGCGGGTCGCCGCCCTCGACGACCGGCAGGCCGCGGTCGAGCTGGGCGCGGATGCCCTTCTCGACGCTCGGCACGTACTGGCCGGGGACGGCGCCGCCGACCACGGCCGAGCCGAACACCAGTCCGGAGCCCCGCTCGCCGGGGGCGAACTCGACGTGGCAGACCGCGAACTGGCCGTGCCCGCCGGACTGCTTCACGTGCCGCCCGGTGACCCGCCCGGGCCGGGCCGGGGTGGCGCGCAGCGGGACCCGCACGTCGACGACGTCGACCCGGACGCCGGCGTCGTGCAGCCGCCCGAGCGCCACGTCGGCGTGCGCCTCGCCGGCGCACCACAGCACGGTCTGGCGGGTCTCCGGGTCGCGCTGCAGGCGCAGCCCCGGATCGGTGGCGACCAGCCGGGTGAGGCCGCGGGCGACGGCGTCCTCCTCGCTGCGGTCGCGCGCCTCGACGGCGACCGGGAACAGCGGCTCGGGCCGCGGCCAGCCGGCCAGGTGCACCGGATCGGCCGGATCGGACAGGACGTCGCCGACGGCGGCCTCCAGCCGGGGGACCGCGCACAGGTCGCCCGCGACGCAGCCGGTGGTCTCGCGCAGCAGGGCGCCGAGCGGTGAGTGCACGCGCCCGATCCGGCCGTCGAACTCGCGGGTGCTCTCCCGCGGGGCGTTCTCCGGGCTCTCCCGCGGGGCGGGGACGGCGCCGCCGAGGTGCACCGGCCCGTCCGGGCGCAGTGTCCCGGAGAACACCCGGACCAGGCAGATCCGCCCGACGTGCGGATCGGCGCCGGTGTGCACGACCTCGGCGACCAGCGGGCCGTCCGGGTCGGCGCGCAGCGGCCCGCGCCCCGGATCGGACGGGACCGGCGGCGGCCGGTCGACCGGGGCCGGGAAGACGGAGGTGAGGAGGTCCAGCAGCTGCCCGGGGCCGGTCCCGCCGGTCGTGCAGACCCCGACGACCGGATGGAACGACGCCCGGAGCAGCGCCGTGCGCATCGCGCCGCGCAGCGCGTCCGGCCCGACGGTGCCGCCACCGAGGTAGCTCTCCAGCAGCTCCTCGTCCTCGGACTGCTCGATGACCTGCTCGATCAGCGCCGCCCCGGCGTCGTCCCCGGCGGTGCGCAGGTCGCGCAGGCCGGTGGTGGTCCCGGCGTCGTCGCGGACCGGCAGGTGCAGTGCGACGACACCCGCGCCGAACGCCGCCCGGCAGGCGGCCAGGGTCGCCCCGACGTCGGCGCGGGCGTCGTCGCAGCGGGTCAGCACGACCGCCCGCGGGATCCCCGCGCACTCCTCCCAGAGCGCCACCGTCCCCGGTTCCAGGGCGCCGTCGCGGCCCTCGGACGCCGGGAGCACGAACAGCGCCGCCTCGGCGGCCCGCAGCCCGGCCAGCATGCCGCCGCGGAAGTCCCCGTAGCCCGGGGTGTCGAGCAGGTTGACCGTGACGCCGTCCCAGCGCAGCGGCGCGAGCGCCAGGCCCACCGACCGGTGCCTGCGGACCGCCGCCGGATCGTGGTCGCAGACGGTGGTGCCCTCGGTCACCGATCCGGCCCGCCCGATCGCACCGGCGTGCACCAGCAGCGCCTCCGCCAGGGTGGTCTTCCCCGCGCCGGACGGGCCCACCAGCGCCACGTTGCGCACCAGCGCCGGATCGGTGACCGCTGCGACGGCGGACGTCCCGGTGCGTGCGCGATCCGCTCTGACCGCCATCACGACCACCTCCCGAAGGTGTCCTGGATCACACACCCGGCGGCGCGATCAACACAACCCCGGAACGGCGGACGGGCGTCACAGCGCCGACCGGCCGGTAACCACACGCTCGGCGGTACTGTTCCGGGCCGTGTCCATTCCCGGTCCCGGTTACGCCATCACCGCTCGCGTCGACGCCCCTGCCCGCCCCACGTCCGCCGGCGATCTCGCCGCCGCGGTCGGCCTGGTCGGTGGCGTGGTCACCGCATTCGACGTCGTCGAGGCCCGGACCGACTCGCTGGTCGTCGACATCTCGGTCAACGCCCGCAACACCGAGCACGTCGAGGAGATCAAGGCCGCGATCGACGGGCTCGACGGCTTCTCGGTCCGCAAGGTCTCCGACCGCACGTTCCTGCTGCACCTCGGCGGCAAGATCGAGGTGCGGTCCAAGGTCAACCTGCGCACCCGTGACGACCTGTCCCGCGCCTACACCCCGGGCGTCGCGCGGGTGTCGATGGCGATCGCGGACAACCCGGAGGACGCCCGCCGGCTGACCATCAAGCGGAACACCGTCGCGGTGGTCACCGACGGGTCCGCGGTGCTCGGGCTCGGCAACATCGGCGCCGCCGCCGCGATGCCGGTGATGGAGGGCAAGGCCGCACTGTTCAAGCAGTTCGCCGGTGTCGACGCCTGGCCGGTCTGCCTGGACACCCAGGACACCGAGGAGATCATCCGCACGGTCCAGGTGATCGCCCCCGGCTACGGCGGGATCAACCTGGAGGACATCGCCGCCCCGCGCTGCTTCGAGATCGAGGCACGGCTGCGCGAGCTGCTCGACATCCCGGTCTTCCACGACGACCAGCACGGCACCGCGGTCGTCGTGCTCGGCGCGCTGCGCAACGCACTGCGGGTGGTCGGCAAGAAGTTCTCCGACGTGCGGGTGGTCGTCTGCGGGGTCGGCGCGGCCGGCTCGGCGATCATCCGGCTGCTCGGCTCCGAGGAGACCGCGGACGTGGTCGCGGTCGACGTCGACGGCATCGTGCACCCGGACCGCCCGGACATGGACGCCAACCTCCGCTCCATTGCTGCGCAGACCAACAAGGAGCGCAAGCAGGGCACCCTCGCCGACGCGCTGGTCGGTGCGGACGTGTTCGTCGGGGTCAGCGCGCCGAACCTGTTCGGGGCCGAGGAGCTGGCGACGATGAACTCCGACGCGATCGTGTTCGCGCTGGCCAATCCGGACCCGGAGGTCGACCCGACGGTCGCGATGCAGCACGCCGCCGTGGTCGCGACCGGCCGCTCGGACTACCCGAACCAGATCAACAACGTGCTGGCCTTCCCCGGCGTGTTCCGCGGCCTGCTCGACGCCCAGGCGCACGACATCACCGACGAGATGATGCTGGCCGCCGCCGCGGCCATCGCCGACGTGGTGGCCGAGCCGAACCCGTCGTTCATCGTGCCGAGCGTGTTCGACCAGAGCGTCGCGCCGGCCGTCGCCGACGCGCTGCGCGCGGTCGCCGGGAAGCAGGCGAAGCGGGGCGAGGTCGAGGTGAGCTGAGCCACCGCGCACTCCGTCCCCGTCGTCGCACCCCCGGCTGCACCCCGCACCCGCTGGAGCCGGTGCGCGGCGCAGGCAGGGGTGCGACGTCCGGGCAGGGGTGCGCCGTTCCGGTGCCACGCGGCGCGGGGAGGGTGCGCCGGCTCACCGGGGCCGTCGGCGTTCCCGCAGGTCGGACGGCGTTATCCTGGACGCCATGTCCTCCCCGACCGTCGGTGTCCTCGCCCTGCAGGGCAACGTCCGCGAGCACCTGGCCGCGCTGACCGCCGCCGGGGCGACCGCGGTGCCGGTGCGCCGGGCCGCCGAGCTGGACGCCGTCGACGGGATCGTCCTGCCGGGCGGCGAGTCGACCACGATGTCCAAGCTGCTCGACGCGTTCGAGCTGCTCGAGCCGCTGCGCGCCCGGCTGCGCGGCGGCCTGCCCGCCTACGGCTCGTGCGCCGGGATGATCCTGCTCGCCGACGAGATCATCGACGGCCGGCCCGACCAGCACCAGCTCGGCGGCCTGGACGTCGTCGTGCGGCGCAACGCCTTCGGCCGCCAGGTGGACTCGTTCGAGACCGACCTGGAGTTCGACGGCCTGACCGGCGACCCGGTGCACGCGGTGTTCATCCGGGCGCCGTGGGTGGAGAAGACCGGCGGCGAGGTCGAGGTGCTGGCGTCGGTCCCGCCGGTGGCGGGGGCCGGGGAGGCGGTCGGCCGCGCGGTCGCGGTGCGGCAGGGGCCGGTGCTGGCGACGTCGTTCCATCCGGAGCTGACCGGTGACCGGCGGGTGCACGAGCTGTTCGTGCGCATGGTGCGCGCCGCCTGACACTGGTGCAGACCCGACCTGCGGGCGGGGGAGCGCCGTCTGTGTCCGGCGCCGTCTCCGGGCGAGAGTGAGATGACCACCCACCTCCCGGAGGTTCGATGAGCACGCTCGCCGTCGCGCGGCCCGCGGCCGGCCCGGCGCCGCCACCCGTCGTCGGCGCGAGCGTGGTGCTGTGGCTGGGCGCGATCCTGGCCGGCGTCGCCGAGTCGATCGTCCGGCTGGCCGGCCCGGTCCCGCCCACCCTCGGCGAGCTGGCCGCCCGGTCCTCGATCTTCCTGGTGCTGGCGGTGCTCGTGGTCCAGCTGCGCACCGGGCGCGAGACGATCCGCTGGGCGGTGGTCGCGGCGCTCGGGGCGGTCGGGACGTGGGCGCTGCTCGGCGAGCCGGTGGACGCGTTGCTCGGCGGTGCGACCGTCGGCGGGTTCGTGGCCGCGGCGTCCGGCCCGGAGCTGCTCGCCGCCGGGCTGCGGACGTTGCAGCTCGCCGAGGTGCTGGCGGCGAGCGCGCTGCTGTTCCATCCCGCGTCGAACGGGTTCTTCCGCCCGGACCGGGCGGGCTGACGGCCGGGCCGGTCGGCCCGACCGTCCCGGGCCCGGCGCCCCTGCCACCGCGCCGCCGCACCGCGCACGATGGACCCATGAGGACGACGACGCGGACCGTCTCGCGGACGGTGCTGATGCGGACGGTGCTGACGGCGGCCGGGCTCGGGACCGGGCTGGCCCTGCGCGCGGCCCGCACCGGCGGGAGCACCCGCGCCGAGGCACTCGCCCCGCTGCCCGGGGACGTCCTGGTGCCGGACGCCACCGTGTCGATCACCCGGGCCGTCTCGATCGCCGCCCCGCCGGAACAGGTGTGGCCGTGGCTGGTGCAGCTGGGGCAGGGCCGCGGCGGCTTCTACTCCTACGACGCGCTGGAGAACCTCGCCGGCCTGGACATCCACAGCGCCGACCGGATCGACCCGCGCTGGCAGGACCTGGCCGTCGGCGATCCGGTGCACTTGGCCCGCGACGTGGCGCTGCGGGTCGCCGCGCTGCAGCCCGGCGGGCATCTCGTCCTGCTCGGGGCGCCCGGAGCGGGGGAGCCGGACGTCCTGCCGTTCCGGTTCTCCTGGGCGTTCGTGCTGCGCCACGGCGAACCCGGACCGGACGGGGTGCCGCGCACCCGGCTGCTGGTCCGGGAGCGCTACCGGCCGCGGTCGGTCGCGGCCCGGCTGATGATCGAGCTCGTGGTGCCGGTGAGCGCGGTGATGAGCTCCCGGATGCTGTGCGGCATCCGGGAGCGGGCCGAGCGCGGCGCGGCGCCGGTGCCCCGGCGGGTGGGCCGGCGCGCTGCACCGGCCGGCGGGTGCTCAGCCGGTCAGCCGGTAGCGGATCAGCCGCGAACTGTTCCCGACGACGGCGACGCTGGACGCGTTGTGCAGGATCGCCGCGACCACCGGTGACATCGCCCCGCCCGCGGACACCAGCAGACCGGCCGCGTTGACCGCGATCGACATCCCGTAGTTCTGCCGGATCAGGGTGATCGAGCGGCGGCCGAGATCGCGCAGCTCGAGCAGCGCGTCCAGGTCGTCGGCGGCCAGTGCGACGTCGGCGGTCTCCACCGCGACGTCGGTCCCGGCCACGCCCATCGCGATCCCGATGTCGGCGAGCGCGAGTGCCGGCGCGTCGTTGGTGCCGTCGCCGACCATCGCGACGGTGTGCCCCGCCTCCTGGAGGGCGCGCACCACGTCCTGCTTCTCCTCGGGCATGACCTGTGCCCGGTACTCGTCGATGCCCAGCTCCTCGGCGACCGCCTGGGCGGTGCGGGGATGGTCGCCGGTGAGCATCACGATCCGCCGCACGCCGTCGGCCCGCAGCCGGTCCAGCACCGCGCGGGACTCCGGGCGCACGGTGTCGCGCAGCGACACCAGGCCGACCAGCTCGCCGTTGACGGCCAGCAGCAGCGGCGTCTCGGTGGCCCGCTGCAGCCGGCGGACCCAGTCGGCGGCCTTGCGGCTGACCCGCACCCCCTGGGCGCGCAGCAGCTCGCGGGACCCGATCAGCAGCACCCGGCCGTCGGCCTGCACGCGCATGCCCTGACCGACCAGCACCTCGCACTCCTCGTGCGGCGGGATCTCGATCCGGCGCTCCTCGGTGGACCGGATCACCGCCTGCGCCAGCGGGTGCCGGGAGTGGATCTCCGACGACGCCGAGTAGGCCAGCACCTGCTCGGGCGACCAGTCGTCGTGGAAGGAGATGACGTTGGTGACCACCGGGCGGCCCAGGGTGAGCGTGCCGGTCTTGTCGAACACGATCGCGTCGACCCGGGCGGCCGCCTCCAGGTGCGCGCCGCCCTTGATCAGGATGCCGCGCCGGGCGCCGTTGCCGATCGCCGCGCTGATCGCGGTCGGGGTGGACAGCCCGACCGCGCACGGGCAGGCGATGAGCAGCATCGTCATCGCCCGCCGGACGTCCCGGGTGGCCAGCAGGGTCAGCCCGGCCAGCAGGAACGAGGCCGGTACGAACCGCCGGGAGAAGTTCTCCCCGACGGTCTGGATCGGCGCCCGGTCGCCCTGCGCCTGCTCGACCCGGTCGATGATCCGGCCGATCGCGGTGTCCTGGCCGACCGCGGTGGCCCGCACGACGAGCCGGCCGCGCAGCAGCACCGAACCGGCGTGCAGCGGCGTGCCGGGGCCGACCGCGACGGGCAGCTGCTCGCCGGTGATCGCGGCCTGGTCGACGACGCCCTCGCCCTCGACGATCTCGCCGTCGACCGGCAGCACGATGCGCTCGTGCACCACGATCTCGTCGCCGATCACCAGGTCGGCGATGTCGACCTCGATCTCGGTGCCGTCGGCGAGGCGGGTCCAGGTCTTCGTGGTGGCGCCGGTGAGCAGCTCGGAGATCGCCCGGCGGGACCGGCGCAGCGTCAGGTCCTGCAGGTACTCGCCGATGTTGAGCAGCCAGAGCACGGTCAGCGCGACGACGTTCTCCCGCAGCACCAGGCTGGCGACGGTCGCCGCGGACACCAGCGCGTCGGTGCCTGCGCCGCGGCCGCCGGTCAGCGACCGGAGCGCGCCGCGCAGGAACGGGTAGCCGGTGAAGATCGTGACGCCGGTGGCGACGGTGCGGCTGGTCGGCCCGAGCACCGGCGGGCGGCGCAGGCCGTAGCGGCGCAGGCCGAGCGCGGCCAGCGCGATCCCGCCGACGACGAGCCGGGCGAGTTCACCGTGATGGGTGTCCGCCGAGCGGGGGGTGCGGGCCGCCGTCGCGCCGGGATCGGCGCCGAGGCCCTTGCCGATCGCCTCGGTCAGCTCGACCCGGTCGCAGCCGGAGCGCACCCAGACCACGACGCTGCCGGTGCGCGGGTAGGCGTGCACCTGACGGACACCGGCGACGTGGTCGACCTGGTCCTCGACGGCGACGGCCAGCGCCACCCGGCCGCGCAGCGCGGGCACCGCGTAGCGGACCCGGCCCGCCGCGTCGCTCAGGACGGTGACCTGCGGGTCATCGGTGTCGGTGTTCAGGATGCTCGCCCCGATCGGAACTCAGTGCTCGTGTCCCGGCGCCCGTGACTCGGTGCTCGTGAACCGGCGCTCGTGTCTCGGTGCCCGTGTCTCAGCGCTCGTGTCTCGGCGCCCATGATTCAGTGCTCGTGTTTCGGCGCCCGCGCCTCAGTGCTCGTGTTTCGGTGCCCGGGTCTCAGTGCTCGTGGGTGTGCCCGTGGCCGCTGCCGGGGGCGGGTGCCTCCTCGCCGATCCGGCCGCGGGCCTCGCTGACGATGTCGGCGGTCGCCAGCCGCGCCCGCTCCGCGCCGGTCTCGGCGGCACGGGCGCCGCGCAGGCCCCACGCCGTCGCGGTCACGGCCGCCTCCCGGACGGCGCCGGAGCGGGCGACCCGCTTCACGCCGTCGTAGGTCACGGCCCCGGCCAGACCCGTGACCACCAGACCTGCGGCCTTACCCAGCACTGCTCCGAACACGCGCCCGCTCCTTCCGCCTGCGACCCCGGCGAACGGGACGGTCGAACCGACCCGGCCGGGAGGTCCAGAGTAGCCCCGGGACACGACCGTCGAGGCCCGGGCGGGGCGTGATCGCCCGGCGGAGTGGTACCGCCGGTCCGGCGGCCCGGACCGGCCGGGTGCGTGCGGCGCCGGTAACATCGAGGAGTTCCCGCAGGTCCACCCGGCCCGCAGCGCACGCTGCGGCGCGCCGAGGCCTGCCCCGGCCGTGCACGACGCATGCGCCCGGCCCGAGCACGAGAGGTGGGCAGACGAGCCGATGAGTGGCCACTCCAAGTGGGCGACGACCAAGCACAAGAAGGCCGTGATCGACGCCCGCCGCGGCAAGATGTTCGCCAAGCTGATCAAGAACATCGAGGTCGCGGCCCGCACCGGCGGTGGTGACCCCGAGGGCAACCCGACGCTCTACGACGCGATCCAGAAGGCGAAGAAGAGCTCGGTCCCGAACGACAACATCGACCGCGCGGTCAAGCGCGGCTCCGGCGCCGACGCCGGTGGTGCCGACTACCAGTCGATCACCTACGAGGGGTACGGCCCGAACGGCGTCGCCGTGCTGGTCGAGTGCCTCACCGACAACCGGAACCGGGCCGCCACCGAGGTCCGGACCGCGATGACCCGCAACGGCGGCACGATGGCCGATCCCGGGTCGGTGGCCTACCTGTTCTCCCGCAAGGGTGTCGTCGTGCTCCCGAAGGGCGACCTCGCCGAGGACGACGTGCTGCTGGCCGTGCTCGACGCGGGCGCCGAGGAGGTCAACGACCTCGGCGAGAGCTGGGAGGTCGTCTCCGAGGCGACCGACGTCGTCGCCGTGCGCACCGCGCTGCAGGAGGCCGGCATCGACTACGACTCGGCCGAGGCGATCTTCGTCCCGTCGATGCAGGTCGAGCTGGACGCCGAGGGGGCGCGGAAGGTCTTCCGGCTGATCGAGGCGCTGGAGGACTCCGACGAGGTGCAGAACGTCTACGCCAACTTCGACGTGTCCGACGAGGTCATGGCAGAGGTCGGCTGACCGGCGCCGGCCCGGCCGGCCGGTCCGTCCGTCGGACGGGCCGCGGGCCGGGCCGGGCCGAACTTGTCGGGGGTCGGTTCTAGACTCGCCGCCGATGAGCACCGCGACGCAGGGCACAGCATCGACAGCCGCCGCATCGAAGGCCGCTGCCGCCAAGGCCGGTACCGCGAAAGCCGGTACCGCGAAGGCCGCCGCAGGGCGCACGGCCCCGGACCGGCCGCGGCTGCTCCTGCTCGACGGGCACTCGCTCGCCTACCGCGCGTTCTTCGCGCTCCCCGCGGAGAACTTCCGCACCGGCACCGGGCAGACCACGAACGCGGTCTACGGCTTCACCTCGATGCTCATCAACCTGCTGCGCGACGAGGAGCCGACCCACCTGGCCGTCGCGTTCGACGTCTCGCGCACCACGTTCCGCTCCGAGCGCTACGCGGAGTACAAGGCGAACCGATCCAGCACGCCGGACGACTTCCGCGGCCAGATCGACCTCATCAAGGAGGTGCTCGGCGCGCTGAGCATCCCGGTGTTCGCGGTCGACGGCTACGAGGCCGACGACCTGATCGCCACCCTCGCCACCCGGGCCGAGCAGCAGGGCTTCCAGGTGCTCATCACCACCGGCGACCGGGATGCGTTCCAGCTGGTGACCGACGACGTCACGGTGCTCTACCCGAAGCGCGGGGTGTCCGATCTCGGCCGGATCGACCCGGCCGAGGTCGACCGGCGCTACGGGCTCACCCCGGCCCAGTACCCGGACTTCGCGGCGCTGCGCGGCGACCCCTCGGACAATCTGCCCTCCATCCCCGGGGTGGGGGAGAAGACGGCCGCCAAGTGGGTCCGCGAGTTCGGCTCGCTGGCCGAGCTGACCGACCGGGTCGACGAGGTGAAGGGCAAGGCCGGCGACGCGCTGCGCGCGAACCTGGCGAACGTGCTGCTCAACCGGCAGCTGACCGAGCTGGTCCGTGACGTCGACCTGGGCGCGGGCCCGGAGCAGCTGGAGGTCCGCGCTTGGGACCGGGACGCGGTGCACCGGCTGTTCGACGAGCTGGAGTTCCGGGTGCTGCGCGAGCGGCTGTTCGCCACCCTCTCCTCGGCCGAGCCGGAGGCGGAGGACGGCTTCGAGATCTCCGGCGAGGTGATCGCCCCCGGCGGCGTGCGGGCCTGGCTGGACACCCACGCCCGGGACGGCCGCCGGGTCGGGCTGAGCTTCGCCGGCGTGGCCGGTCCGGTCGCCGGCCGGGACCTCACCGGCGTCGCGCTGGCCGTCGGCGAGCCGACCGTCGAGCAGCGGGCCGCCGGTGCCGCGGCCGGGGTGCCGAAGGCCGGCCACCTGGCGCTCACCGGGCTCACCCCGGACGACGAGGCCGCACTCGGCGACTGGCTGGCCGACCCGGCCGTCCCGAAGGCCGCGCACGACATCAAGCCGGTGCTGCACGCGCTGCGCGCCCGCGGCTGGTCGGTCGCCGGGCTGACCAGCGACACCGCGCTCGCCGCCTACCTGGCCCGGCCCGGCCAGCGCACCTTCGACCTGGCCGATCTGGCGCTGCGCTACCTGCGCCGCGAGCTGCGCACCGAGCAGCCCGCGGACGGGCAGCTGTCCCTGCTCGGCGGCGAGGAGGAGGCCGACGCACAGGCCGCGGAGCAGGAGATGCTGGCCGCCTCGGCCGTCGCCGAGCTGGCCGACGCGCTCGACGCCGAGCTGGCCCGGCTCGGCGGCACCGAGCTGCTCGCCGATCTGGAGCTGCCGCTGGCGTTCGTGCTGGCCGGCTGCGAGGCGGCCGGGATCGCGGTCGACTCGGAGACGCTGTCCGACCTGGAGTCCGACTTCGGTGCCCAGGTCCGCGAGGCCGCGGCCAGCGCCTACGAGGTGATCGGCAAGGAGATCAACCTCGGCTCGCCCAAGCAGCTGCAGGTCGTGCTGTTCGACGAGCTGAACATGCCGAAGACCAAGCGCACCAAGACCGGCTACACCACCGACGCCGACGCGCTGCAGAGCCTCTACGAGCAGACCGAGCACCCCTTCCTGCAGTTCCTGCTGCAGCACCGGGACGCGACCCGGCTCAAGGTCACCGTCGACGGGCTGATCAAGACGGTCGCCGACGACGGCCGGATCCACACCACCTACTCGCAGACCATCGCGGCCACCGGCCGGCTCTCCTCGACCGATCCCAACCTGCAGAACGTGCCGATCCGGACCGCGGCCGGGCGCCGCATCCGGGACGCGTTCGTGGTCGGCACCGGCCCCGATGGGGAGCGGTACGCGGAGCTGATGACCGCCGACTACAGCCAGATCGAGATGCGGATCATGGCGCACCTGTCCGAGGACGCTGCGCTGATCGAGGCGTTCCGGTCGCGGCACGACTTCCACGCCGAGACCGCCGCGCGGGTGTTCGGCGTCGAGGCGACCGAGGTGTCGGTCGAGCAGCGGGCCAAGATCAAGGCGATGAACTACGGCCTGGCCTACGGGCTGTCGGCCTACGGGCTGTCCGGCCAGCTGCGGATCTCCACCGACGAGGCCAAGGGCCTGATGGACGACTACTTCGCCGGGTTCGGCGGGGTGCGCGACTACCTGGCCGGTGTCGTCGACCAGGCCCGCAAGGACGGCTACACCGCGACCATCCTGGGCCGCCGCCGCTACCTGCCGGACCTGACCTCCGACAACCGGCAGCGCCGCGAGATGGCCGAGCGGATGGCGCTCAACGCGCCGATCCAGGGCAGCGCCGCGGACATCATCAAGGTCGCGATGCTCGGCGTGTACCGGGCGCTGGAGCAGGAGGGCCTGCGCAGCCGGATGCTGCTGCAGGTGCACGACGAGCTGGTGCTCGAGGTCGCCGACGGTGAGCGGGAGGCGCTGGAGAAGCTGGTCCGCGAGCAGATGGGCGCCGCCGCGCAGCTGTCGGTGCCGCTCGAGGTCTCGGTCGGCTACGGCCGCAGCTGGGACGCCGCGGCGCACTGAGCCCGGCCCGGCCCCTCGCCGACGGCCCCGCCCGGTCCCCGCCACCGAGGGCCGGTCCGGGGCCCGGGTCTCAGCCGCCGACCGCCCCGACCGGGTCCCGGTCGGCCGGCGGGCGTCCGGTCGACGGTGCCGGGGCTGCCTCCGGTTCCGGGGCCGGCGAGGACCGCAGGTGCGCCGGGGCGAGCAGCCGGGCCGCCCGGCCCAGCTCGGCGACCAGCTGCTCGGCGGCGATGTCGTGGTCCCGGGCGACCCGGTGCAGCACCTGCGCGACCGCCGCGGTGCCCGGGTCCCCGGGCCGCGGGATCCGGTGCCGGGCGCGGCACAGCACCAGCGCCAGTGCCCGGCCCGCGTCGGCCAGCGCGTCGACGTCGTCGAGATCGACGGTGAAGCTCGCCCCGCGCAGCCCGGCGACCCGCACCGCGGGGCCCGCGGACCGGGTCCACGCGCGCAGCGCCCGGCGCTCGGCGACCGGGGCCGGCAGCTCCACCCCGGTGGCCTCGATCTCGGCGAGCGCCAGCAGCAGCCCGCTGATCCGGGCCGACCGGGCGGCCCAGACGACCCGGTCCCCGGGCAGGTCGCGCCGCAGCACGGTCCGCCGGGCCGGGTCGGTGGAGGTTCGTGGGTACGGAACGGGGGACATCGGCGTCACCTCCGCGCGGTTCGGTGCCGACGGACTCGCAGGTCCCCGACCAGCCGTTAGCGGCCCGGGCCGGGCGGTCGCCCGGTGCGGCCGGACGGTCCGCCGGTGGCGCCGGACGGTCGGGGCGCCGGTGCGGGTCCACGGGAGCGGCGGGCCCGCCGCGCTCGGCCGGTCCCGATCGGCCCACCCCGGTCGGCCCGCCGCGGTCGGCCCGCCGTGGTCGGCCCGCCGTGGTCGGCCCGCCGTGGTCGGCCCACCCCGGTCGGCCCACCCCGGTCGGCCGTCCCCGCTCAGCCCGTCCCGCTCAGCCCGTCCCGCTCAGCCCACCCCGGTCAGGAACCGGATGACCGCCTCGCGGGTCAGCTGCGCGCCGGGGCTGCCGAACGGCCGGTCGAAGACGTGATCGGCGTAGGGCACCGTCACCAGCCGGCCGGGGACGCCCGCGTCGCGCAGCTCCCGGTCGTAGGCGGCGACCCGGTCCGGGTACACGTAGTGGTCGGCCGAGCCGAGCAGCAGCAGGGTGGGCGGCAGGTCCGCGCGGACCTGCTCGGACGGCGAGAGCAGCCGCATCAGTCCGGGCGCGTCGGCGGCGGGCCCGCCGAACAGGGTCTGCTGCAGGTCCGGGTCGATCAGCGCCAGGTCGACCGGCGGGTAGTACGCGACGACGCCGGCCGGTGGCGGCCCCGGCGCCGGCAGCGGTGCGTCGGCCGGGCCGGTGCCGCCGGCCGAGGCGGGCGCGTCGGAGCAGGCGAGCGTGCCGTCGAGCAGCCCGGACGTCGTGCTGAGCGCGAGCGTCGCCCCGGCGGACTGGCCGGCGAGCACCAGCCGGCCGGGATCGAGCTCGCCGCCGGCGTTCGCCCGGATCCAGTCGACCGCGCAGGCGACGTCGCGCTGCTGGTCACGGCCGACCGGCTCGGGCGGCGGGAGCCGGTAGTCGACGGCGGCGACCGCCCATCCGCGGTCGGCCAGCCAGCGGTTGAGCGCCGTCCGGTCCTCCCGGTCGCCGCGCACCCAGCTGCCGCCGTGCACCCACACCAGCACCGGATGCGGGCCGGGGCCGGACGGCAGGTACAGGTCCAGCGCGCGGCCCTCGGTGAACTCGACGGAGCGGTCCGGGTCCCCGGCGGGCTGGCCGATCTCGGTGAGGGCGGCCGTCCAGTCCAGCCGGACGCCCTCGGCGGCGGCCGCCCGGCCCTGCGCGGCGAGCACCGTCACCATCCCGACCACCGCGGCCAGCGACAGCGTCGCCGCCGCGTACCCGCTGAACCGGGCGCCCGCCGAGCGGGCCGCCAGGCCGAACAGGATCCCGAGCACCGCGGCCAGCGCCAGGTGCAGCGGGTACTGGCCGGTGACGAACGACCCGGCGAAGCCGGCCACCGGTGTCTCCGGCCGGAAGGCACCCACCAGCACGAACAGCAGCACGGCCGCCCAGAGCAGGGCGAGCGCGCGGAGGAACGACGTCACCCGCGCACCCTGCCATCGACGGTCCCGGCCCGATCGAGGCGGCCCCGCCCGGCGCGCCCCCGGCGTCGCCGCGCGGACCGGCCGGTAGCGTGCGGATCTCGAACGCACGTGCGGGAGGGGTGACGCCGGTGCGGGTGCTCGGGGTCGACCCGGGACTGACCCGGTGCGGGATCGGCGTCGTCGAGACCGGCGCCGGCCGGGCGGTCGGGTTCGTCGACGTCGGCGTGGTCCGCAGCGGGACCGACGTCCCGCTGGAGCGCCGGTTGCTCACGGTCGCCGACGAGGTCGAGCGCTGGGTGGCCCGGCACCGGCCGGACGTGATCGCCGTCGAGCGGGTCTTCAGCCAGCACAACGTGCGCACCGTGATGGGCACCGCGCAGGCCAGCGGCGTCGTCGCGCTGGTCGCCGCGCGGGCCGGGCTGCCGGTCGCCTTCCACACGCCCAGCGAGGTCAAGGCGGCGGTGACCGGCGAGGGCCGGGCCGGGAAGGCCCAGGTCGCGACGATGGTCGCGAAGGTGCTCGGGCTGGACGCGCCGCCGAAGCCGGCCGACGCGGCGGACGCGCTGGCGCTGGCGATCTGCCACTGCTGGCGCTCGCCGATGCAGGACCGGATGGCGCAGGCCAGGGCCCGCGCCGAGGAGCTGGCCGCGGTGCACCGGGCCCGGCTCGCCCAGGCCCAGGCCCAGCAGGGCGACGCCGCACCGACCGCCGCCGCGCAGTGGGCGGCCGCCCGCGCCGCCGCCGAGCGGTCGGCCGGCACCTGGTCGCCGGGGGTGTCGGGGGCGCCCGGTAGCGTCGGATCTCGAACGACCGTTCGCGGGAAGGGGACCCGTCGGTGATCCACTCGGTGCGCGGCCCGGTGCTGGAGATCGGGCTCGATCACGCCGTCGTCGAGGTCGGCGGGGTCGGCCTCGCCGTGTACGCCACACCGGCGACGCTCGGCGGGCTGCGGCGCGGTGAGCAGGCCCGGCTCGCGACCACGCTGGTGGTGCGCGAGGAGTCGCTGACCCTGTTCGGCTTCGTCGACACCGAGGAGCGCGAGCTGTTCCTGCTCCTGCAGACGGTCTCCGGGATCGGGCCCCGGCTCGCCCTGGCGACCCTCGCCGTGCTGGAACCGGACACGCTGCGCCGCGCGCTGGCCGACGGCGACCTGGCCGTGCTCACCCGGATCCCGGGCGTCGGGCGCAAGAGCGCCGAGCGGCTGGTCGTCGAGCTCCGCGACAAGGTGACCGCGCCCGCCGCCACCCCGGCGGCCGCCGCACCGTCCGCCGTCACCTCCACCCGCGACCAGGTGGTGGAGGCGCTGCTCGGTCTCGGCTTCACCCAGAAGCCCGCCGAGCAGGCGGTCGACGCGGTGCTGGCCGGCTCGCCGGACGCCGGGGCCAGCACCCTGCTGCGCACCGCGCTGTCCTCGCTGGGCCGGTCCCGGTGACCACCGCCGGGGACGACGCCGAGTTCCGCGACGTCGACGCGGTCGTCCATCCCGACGATCTCGACGTCGAGGCATCCCTGCGGCCGCGCTCGCTGGACGAGTTCATCGGCCAGCCCCGGGTCCGCGAGCAGCTGGAGCTGGTGCTGGAGGGCGCGCGGCGGCGCGGCGACCCGCCCGACCACATCCTGCTCTCCGGCCCGCCCGGGCTCGGCAAGACCAGCCTCGCGATGATCGTCGCCCAGGAGATGGGCGCCGCGATCCGGCTGACCTCCGGGCCCGCCCTGGAGCGGGCCGGCGACCTGGCCGCGATGCTGTCCAATCTCGTCCCCGGCGACGTGCTGTTCATCGACGAGATCCACCGCACCGCCCGGCCCGCCGAGGAGATGCTGTACCTGGCGATGGAGGACTTCCGGGTCGACGTCGTCGTCGGCAAGGGTCCGGGTGCGACCTCGATCCCGCTCGACGTCGCACCCTTCACCCTGGTCGGCGCCACCACCCGCGCCGGATCGCTGACCGGGCCGCTGCGCGACCGGTTCGGCTTCACCGCGCACATGGAGTTCTACGACGACGGCGAGCTGCAGCAGGTGCTCCGCCGGGCCGCCGGGATCCTCGGCATCGACCTGCGGCCGGACGGCGCCGAGGAGATCGCCGGCCGCTGCCGCGGCACCCCGCGGGTGGCGAACCGGCTGCTGCGCCGGGTGCGCGACTTCGCCGAGGTCCGCGCGGACGGCGTGATCCGCCGCGACATCGCCCGCGCCGCGCTCGCCGTGTACGACGTCGACGAGCTCGGCCTGGACCGGCTGGACCGGGCCGTGCTCGGCGCGCTCGTCCGCTCGTTCCACGGCGGCCCGGTCGGCATCTCCACCCTCGCCGTCGCGGTGGGGGAGGACCAGGGCACCGTCGAGGAGGTCTGCGAGCCCTACCTGGTGCGGGCCGGGATGCTCGCCCGCACGCCGCGCGGCCGGGTCGCCACCCCGCTGGCGTGGTCGCACCTGGGCCTCACCGCGCCCGCCGACGCGCCCGCCGGGCACCGGATCGAACCGCTGTTCTGATTCCCGGCACCGCCGGGGGAATTGCACCGACCGGTCGCCGGGCCCGTTCCGGAAATGGTTCGCAACGCCGTTATCCGGCGCAATCCGGACCGCCCGCGACAATTCGGACGCAATCCGCCGGACCGTCCACGGCACGGTCCGGCGCGGGATGCCCGCACGGCGGTACCGTCGCCGCGGCGGCGCCGGTGACGGCCGGGTCCCGGGCCGGTCCCGGCGGTCCCGGGCGGGTCCCGCCGGGACCGCGCGGACCGCCCGGCACGGACATGCAGGTCCGGATCGGGCAGTGTGGGACAATCCGAACATCAGTGCCGTTGAGTGGTGTAGCAGGCGCAGCACCACCGTTCGTCCCGCGATTCTGCGACGAGCGGCCTGAATGGTCGGGGGTTGCTCGGTGATTTCCCGGCGACTGGCACACTGATACGTGGCGAAACGAGACGGAGACCCCGCACGATGGATCTGATTCTTGCGCAGGAGGCCGGTGGTTCCGGTCTGCTGTCGCTGCTGCCCTTCCTCATCATCCTGCTGCTGTTCGTGCCGCTGTTCCTGAACGGCCGCAAGCAGCGCAGGCAGATGGCGGAGACCCAGGCGATGCAGCAGGCGCTGGAGGACGGCGACGTCGTCGTCACCACGTCCGGGCTGCGGGGAACCGTCACCGACGCCTCCTACGAGGACACGATCGACCTCGAGATCGCCGACGGCGTGGTCACGACCTGGCTGCGTGCGGCGATCCGGGAGAAGGTCAACCCCGACGCGGCGTCGGAGGACGAGTCCGGTTCCGGTGACTCCACCGAGTCCGCCGGCGACACGGACGCCTCGCAGCAGAAGTCGGAGAACAAGCCGACGATCCACTGAGCGGCCGCCGAGCGGGCCACGTCCCGCTCCGGCTGCCCCGGTCCCGCGGACCGGCCCGGCATCGGACCCCCTGAGGTCCGGCCGGGGCCGGTCGGGTCCGGGCGACCGACCGTGAGGCCGGCCGTGGCCGTCGCACGAGTCGGAGCAGGAGAACACCAACGTGGCACCGTCGTCGGGGCAGCAGTATGTCCGCCCCTGGCGCTACCTGACGGCCTTCCTCGGCATCGTCGTGATCCTCTACACCCTGGTGCTGTTCACCGGGGGCGGGAACCTCACGCCGAAGCTGGGCATCGACCTGCAGGGTGGCACCCGCGTCTCGCTCACCGCGCGCACGACGGACGGCCTGCCGCCGCCGCGTGACCAGCTGGTGCAGGCGCAGGAGATCATCGAGCAGCGGGTCAACGGCCTCGGGGTCAGCGGCGCCGAGGTCCAGCTCGACGGCAGCAACATCGTCATCACCGTCCCCGGTGACGAGGGCGAGCAGGCCCGCTCGCTCGGCCAGACCGCGCAGCTGCGGTTCCGCGAGGTGGTCCAGGAGGTCCCGGCCGCCCCGGCCGCCCCGCCGTCGGCCGCGACCCCGCCGCCGGCCGGCACCCCGCCCGCCGCCGGGGACGCGACCGTCCCGCAGGGCATGGGCGGTCCGCCGGAGCGGTCCGCCGCCGTCGCACCGGTGGCGTACGCCGGCCCGCTGCAGGACCCGCCGCCCGCCCCGGAACCCCCGGCGCCGGACGACCCGCGGATCGCCGCGGAGGTGTCGCAGGCCAGGCAGACCCGGCAGAGCGACGATCCGGCGGTCCAGGCGCAGGCGCTGCTCGCACTGGACTGCACCGGCACCGATCCGCTGCAGGGCTACGACGACCCGGCCCGGCCGCTGGTCACCTGCAGCGAGGACGGCTCGGTCAAGTACGTCCTGGGGCCCACCTTCATCGAGGGCACCCAGATCGCGTCCGCGCAGGCCCAGCCGAACCCGCAGGGCGCAGGCTACGTCGTCAGCCTCACCTTCAAGTCGCAGGGCGCGCAGGCGTGGGGCGAGTACACGACGCAGAACATCGGCAAGCGGGTCGCGTTCGTGCTCGACGGCGACGTGGTGTCCGCCCCGGAGATCACCGTCCCGATCCTCGGCGGCGCGACCGAGATCTCCGGCCAGTTCAACCAGGAGCGGGCCCAGGAGCTCGCCCAGGTGCTGCGCTACGGCTCGCTGCCGCTGGCCTTCGACTCCGGCACCGCGCAGACCGTGTCCGCCACCCTCGGCCTGGCCTCGCTGGAGGCCGGGCTGATCGCCGGCGCCGTCGGGCTGGCACTGGTGCTCGTCTACTGCCTGGCCTACTACCGGCTGCTCGGGCTGCTCACGATGCTGTCGCTGGTGCTGTCCGGGCTGGTCGTCTACGCGGTGCTGATCCTGCTCGGCCGCTGGATCGGGTTCACCCTGGACCTGGCGGGCGTCGCCGGGTTCATCATCGCGATCGGCATCACCGCCGACTCGTTCGTGATCTTCTTCGAACGGCTCAAGGACGAGATGCGCGAGGGCCGCACGTTCCGCTCCGCCGTCCCGCGCTCCTGGGAACGGGCCCGGCGGACGATCCTCACCGCCGACGCGGTCAGCTTCCTGGCCGCCGCGGTGCTCTACATCCTGGCCGTCGGCGAGGTCCGCGGGTTCGCCTTCACCCTCGGCATGTCCACCGTGCTCGACCTGGTCGTGGTGTTCCTGGTGACGTTCCCGCTGGTCGTGCTGATATCCCGGTCCCGGACGCTGGGCCGGCCCGGGTTGTCCGGGCTGGCCGCCGTCGACCGGATCGGTGCGCGCCACCGCCGCACCGCCCCCGCGGCGGGCCGCCGCGTCGCAGCGCAGGGAGGACGGGCATGACCGCGCCCGAGCGGCTGTCGGGCTGGACCCGGCTCACCACCGGCACCGCCGACGTCGACATCGTCGGCCGCCGCCGCACCTGGTACATCGGGTTCGCCGTGCTCGTCGGGATCTGCCTGCTGTCGCTGGTGTTCCGCGGGTTCAACCTGGGCATCGACTTCACCGGCGGCTCGCAGCTCCAGCTGCCGGCCACCGGCGCCGGCGGCGTGATCAGCACCCAGCAGGTCGAGCAGGTCTACCAGGGCGTGATCGGCAGCCCGCCCGAGGTCACCCAGGCGGTCGGCAGCGGCGCCGCGGCGTCGATCGTGGTGCAGTCCGAGCCGCTGACCCCGGAGCAGCTGATCCCGCTGCGGGACGCGCTGTTCACCCAGCTGCAGCCGCTCGGCCCGGACGGGGTGCCGAGCGCCGCGGCGATCAGCGACTCCCAGGTGTCCGGCACCTGGGGCGGCGAGGTGACCAGCCAGGCCCTGATCGCACTGGCCGTGTTCATCGTGCTGGTGACGATCTTCCTGGCGGTCTACTTCGAACGCGCGATGGCGGCGGCCGCGCTGGTCGCGCTGGTCAACGACATCGTCGTCACCGCCGGGGTGTACTCGATCATCGGCCTGGAGGTGACCCCGGCGACGGTGATCGGCCTGCTCACCATCCTCGGGTTCTCGCTCTACGACACCGTCGTCGTCTTCGACAAGGTCCGGGAGAACGCGCGCGGCCTGCTGAAGCGGACCCGCCGGACCTACGCCGAGGCGGCGAACCTCGCGCTGAACCAGACCCTGATGCGCTCGCTGAACACCTCGCTGATCGCGATCCTGCCGGTGCTCGGCCTGCTGGTGATCGGCGTCGGGCTGCTCGGCGTCGGCACACTCGCCGATCTCGCGCTGGTCCAGCTCGTCGGGATGATCACCGGCGTGATCTCGTCGCTGCTGCTGGCGACCCCGCTGCTGGTGGACATAAAGCTGCGCGACAAGCGGTTCCGCGACCAGGCACTGCGGGTCGCCGCGCGCCGGGCGCGCACCACCCCGGAGGACGGCGCGGCCGCGGCGGATACCCTCGCGGTCGTGAGCAGCTCCCGCCCCAGCACGGCGTCCCGGCCCACCGGCAAGACCGGGCGGGCCCGCCGGTGACCGCCGTCGACGACATCCGGCCCGGCCCCGGCGTCGACGGCGACTCCGCGGAGGACCTGCTGCGGATCGCCGACCTGATCCGCTCGGTGCCCGACCACCCCGAGCCCGGGGTGCTGTTCCGCGACATCACGCCGGTGCTCGCGCACGGCGGCGCGTTCGCGACGGTCGCCACCGAGCTGGCCGCGCACACCGGCGAGGCCGAGCTGGTGGTGGGCGTCGAGGCCCGCGGGTTCCTGCTCGGTGCCGCCGTCGCGCTCGTCGCCGGCGTCGGGACGGTCCCGGTCCGCAAGGCGGGCAAGCTGCCCGCGGTGGCCGCGTCGCGCAGCTACGAGCTGGAGTACGGCAGCGCCACCCTGGAGCTCCCGGCGGACGTCGTCGAGCCCGGGACCCGGGTCTACGTCGTCGACGACGTGCTGGCCACCGGCGGCACCGCGGCCGCGGCCTGCGCACTGCTCACCGACGTCGGCGCCGAGATCGTCGGGTTCGGCACGCTGCTCGAGCTGACCGCGCTGAACGGCCGGGGACGGCTCGGCGACCTGCGGGTGGATGCGCTGCTGAGCGCCTGATCCGGCGCGGTTCCGCCGGGGGACGGTCCGCGGACTATCCTCGGGGACGGACCACCCGCTACCGGGCACGAGCAGGAGGTGCGGTGACCGAGGTCGACCGGACGAGCACCACGGCGGACGCACATCCCGCCACACGCCCGCTCACGCCCGACGACGAACCGCCCCGCCCGTCCGCGACCCGGCGCGTGCGGGCCCGGATCGCGCGCCGGATGACGCCGCAGCGGGTCGCGATCGTGACGCCGGTGCTGGAACCGCTCGCCGCGGTGCACCGGTCGCTGCACCCCAAGGCCGATCTGGTCCTGCTGCAGCGCGCCTACGACGTCGCCGAGTCCAAGCACGAGGGGCAGACCCGCAAGTCCGGCGACCCGTACATCACGCACCCGCTGGCCGTCGCGACGATCCTCGCCGAGCTCGGCATGGACACCACGACGCTGGTCGCGGCGCTGCTGCACGACACCGTCGAGGACACCGACTACTCCCTCGAACGGCTGCGCGCCGAGTTCGGCGACGAGGTCGCGCACCTGGTCGACGGCGTCACCAAGCTGGACAAGGTCGAGTTCGGCACGGCCGCGGAGGCCGAGACGATCCGCAAGATGGTCGTCGCGATGGCGCGCGACCCGCGGGTGCTCGTCATCAAGCTGTCCGACCGGCTGCACAACATGCGCACGATGCGCTTCCTGCGTCCGGAGAAGCAGGTCAAGAAGGCGAACGAGACCCTCGAGGTGTTCGCCCCGCTCGCCCACCGGCTCGGCATGGCGACGGTGAAGCTGGAGCTGGAGGACCTGTCCTTCGCGATCCTGCAGCCGAAGAAGTACCAGGAGATCGTCCGGCTGGTCGCCGACCGGGCGCCGTCCCGGGACACCTACCTGCGCCAGGTGATCGACGAGGTCGCCTCCCAGCTGGACTCGGCGCGGATCCCGGCGAAGGTCGAGGGCCGGCCCAAGCACTACTACTCGATCTACCGCAAGATGATCGTCAAGGGCCGGGACTTCGACGACATCCACGACCTGGTCGGCGTCCGGGTGCTGGTCGACGAGGTGCGCGACTGCTACGCCGCGATCGGCATGGTGCACGCCCTGTGGCAGCCGATGCCCGGCCGGTTCAAGGACTACATCGCCCAGCCCCGGTTCGGCGTCTACCAGTCGCTGCACACCACCGTGATCGGCCCGGACGGCAAGCCGCTCGAGGTGCAGATCCGCACGCACGCGATGCACCGCACCGCCGAGTACGGCATCGCCGCGCACTGGCGCTACAAGGAGGTCAAGGGCGGTCAGGGCAAGGAGGTCGAGGTCGAGGAGATGGCGTGGATGCGCCAGCTGCTCGACTGGCAGCGCGAGGCCGCCGATCCCGGCGAGTTCCTCGACTCGCTGCGGTTCGACCTCGCCGCCCGGGAGATCTTCGTCTTCACCCCCAAGGGCGACGTCGTCACCCTGCCCACCGGCTCCACCCCGATCGACCTGGCCTACGCCGTGCACACCGAGGTCGGGCACCGCTGCATCGGCTCCCGGGTGAACGGCAAGCTGGTCGCGCTGGAGCGGCAGCTGTCCTCCGGCGACGTCGTCGAGATCTTCACCTCCAAGGCCGAGGACGCCGGGCCCAGCCGGGACTGGCTGGCCATCGCGAAGTCGCCGCGGGCCAAGGCGAAGATCAAGCAGTGGTTCGCGAAGGAGCGCCGCGAGGAGGCCGTCGAGGAGGGCAAGGAGGCGATCAGCCGGGAGGCGCGCCGCACCGGGATGCCGCTGCAGCGGCTCATCTCCGGCGACGCGATGTCCGCGATCGCCCGCGAACTGCACTACTCCGACGTGTCCGCGCTCTACGCCGCGGTCGGCGAGAACCAGACCAGCGCCCAGCACGTCGTGCAGCGGCTGGTCGCCTGGTTCGGCGGCGAGGAGGAGGCCGAGGAGGAGCTCGCCGAGCGGGCGACGCCGTCCACCGTCCGGCACCGCAGGCCGTCCGGGAACGCCGGCGTCGTCGTGCAGGACGGCGACGGCAACGCGATGGGCGACCTCTACGTCAAGCTGGCCCGCTGCTGCACCCCGGTGCCCGGCGACGAGATCCTCGGCTTCGTCACCCGCGGCGGCGGGATCAGCGTGCACCGCACCGACTGCACCAACGCCGGTGATCTCACCGCCCGCGAGGAGCGGCTGGTGGAGGTCGCGTGGTCGGTGTCGCCGGAGTCGGTGTTCCTGGTGGCCATCCAGGTGGAGGCGCTCGACCGGCACCGGCTGCTGTCCGACGTGACGAAGGTGCTGGCCGACGAGAAGGTCAACATCCTGTCCGCCTCGACGACGACCTCCCGGGACCGGGTCGCGGTGTCCCGGTTCTCGTTCGAGATGGGCGACCCCAAGCACCTCGGGCACCTGCTGCAGGCGGTGCGCAACATCGAGGGCGTCTACGACGTCTACCGGGTCACCTCGGCGGCCTGAGCGGCCCGGGGGCGGGACTCCCCGCCCCCGGGGCCGGCTCAGCCGACGGTCGCGCTCTCGATGTCGACCGGGGTGTTCGGGGTGCCGTCACCGCCGCCGGTGGACTCGCCGGCCCGGGCGACCGCGTCCAGGGTCCGCAGGCCCTCCTCGCCGATCGAGCCGAACACGGTGTACTCGGGCGGCAGCTGCGCGTCGCCGTAGATCATGAAGAACTGGCTGCCGCCGCTGTTGGGGGCCGCCGTCTTCGCCATCGCCAGCAGGCCGCGGCCGTAGGTGAGGCCGTCGAACACCTCGTCCGGGATGGTGTAGCCGGGCCCGCCGGCGCCCTGGCCGGTCGGGTCGCCGCACTGCAGCACCTGCAGGCCGGGGCTGGTGGTCAGCCGGTGGCAGGACGTCCCGTTGTAGTAGCCCTGCTGGATCAGGCTCTCGAAGCTGTGCACCGTGCACGGCGCCAGCGCGCGGTCCAGGGTGAGATCGATCGTGCCGGCGCTGGTGCTGAACGACGCCGGCACGGTGCCCTCGGCGGACACCTCGCCGTCGGCGGGCGGGTCCACCGGCTTCGACGCGGGCGCCTCGGCCGGGTAGGCGCAGTTCACCGACGCGGGGAGCGCGGTCGGGCGGGTCGGCAGCGGGACGACCGGGAGCCCGGAGGTGTCCGGTCCGGTGTCCTGCTGGGCCTGCGCGGCCGGGTCGGCGGGCTCGGTGTCGCCGCCGCCCCAGGCCGCGGTCAGGGCGTAGACGCCGCCGGCGGCCACCGCGACCACCAGCACCGTCGCCACGACGGCGATCGTCGTGTTCCGCTTCTGCTTCTGGGCCCGTTCCACCCGGTGCGCCTGCTGGGCGGCCAGCTTCCGCTTGGCCGCCTCCCGGCGCTGCTCGTTCGTCGCCACGCTCTGCTGCTCCCTAGTCGATCACCGGTCACCGGAGGGTATCGGGGGCACCTGGGGGCGAATCGGGGAGACACCGGTTCTAGGCTGGGGGAGCCTTGCGCACCGGCACGAGAGGACGTGGACCTGCAGTGACCGCCACCGAGCAGCAGGCGGAGGGCCGGGCGCGCAAGCCCGAACCGTTCGCCGCGCCGAAGGGCATCCCGGAGTACCTGCCGCCGGACTCGGCCGGGTTCACCCATGTCCGGGACACCCTGGCCGGGGCCGCCGCGCGCGCCGGGTACGGCCACATCGAGCTGCCGGTCTTCGAGGACACCGGGCTGTTCGCACGCGGGGTGGGGGAGTCCACCGACGTCGTCTCCAAGGAGATGTACACCTTCGCCGACCGCGGCGGCCGCTCGGTGACGCTGCGGCCGGAGGGCACCGCGGGCGTCGTCCGGTCGGTGATCGAGCACAACCTGGACAAGCAGGGCCTGCCGGTCAAGCTGCGCTACGCCGGGCCGTTCTTCCGGTACGAGCGCCCGCAGGCCGGCCGCTACCGGCAGCTGCAGCAGGTCGGCGTCGAGGCGATCGGCGTCGACGATCCCGCGCTCGACGCCGAGGTCATCGCGATCGCCGACGAGGGCTTCCGGGCGCTCGGCCTCACCGGCTACCGGCTGGAGCTCACCTCGCTCGGCGACGCCGCCTGCCGGCCGCGGTACCGCGAGCTGCTGCAGGAGTTCCTCGCCGGGCTGGACCTGGACGAGCCGACCCGCGAGCGGGCCGCGATCAACCCGCTGCGGGTGCTCGACGACAAGCGCCCCGAGGTCCGGGCCGCGATGGCCGACGCGCCGCTGCTGATGGACCACCTGTCCGCCGAGGCCGCCGAGCACCACGCCGCCGTGCTGGCGCACCTCGACGACCTCGGCGTCGCCTACACCCCGAACCCGCGGATGGTCCGCGGCCTGGACTACTACACCAAGACCACGTTCGAGTTCGTGCACGACGGCCTCGGCGCCCAGTCCGGGATCGGCGGCGGCGGCCGCTACGACGGCCTGATGGGCACCCTCGGCGGTCCGGACCTGTCCGGCGTCGGGTTCGGCATCGGCGTCGACCGCACGCTGCTGGCCTGCACCGTCGAGGGCGTGCAGCCGTGGTCGGGCGCCCGGGCCGAGGTGTTCGGCGTGCCGCTCGGCGAGGACGCCCGCCGCCGGCTGGTCGTGATCGCGGCCCGGCTGCGCGCCCAGGGGGTGCGGGTCGACCTGTCCTACGGCAACCGCGGGCTGAAGGGCGCGATGAAGTCCGCCGACCGCTCCGGCGCCCGGTTCGCGCTGGTGCTCGGCGGCCGCGACCTGGAGAACGGCACGATCGGGTTGAAGGACCTGGTCTCCGGTGACCAGCAGGACGTCCCGCTGGACGGGGTGGTCGACGCCGTGGTGACCGCGGTCGCCGCCGAGGTCGGCTGAGCGCCGCGATGGCCGCGTCGGACCGGGAGGACTGGGACCGCAGGCACCGCGCCGTCGGTGCGGGTGCCGGTGCCGGTGCCGCGCTGCCCCCGGACGCGCTGCGCGGCCGGCTCGAGCTCGTCCCGGAGACCGGCCGGGCGCTCGATCTGGCCTGCGGCCGCGGTGCGGTCGCGGTGTGGCTGGCCGGGCGCGGGCTCGACGTGGTCGCGGTCGACGTGTCCCCGGCCGGGCTCGCCGCGGGCGCCGAGCTGGCCACCGCCCTCGCCCCGCCCGGCCGGATCCGCTGGGTCGAGGCCGACCTGGACGACGGTTTCCCCACCGACGACGGCGTCTACGACGTCGTGGTCTGCCAGCGGTTCCGGGTGCCCGCCCTGTACCCGGCGCTGGCCGCCGCGGTGGCCCCCGGCGGGCTGCTCGCGATCACCGTGCTGTCCGAGGTCGGCGACTCCGGCGGCCGGTTCCGCGCGGCCCCCGGGGAGCTGCTCGCCGCGTTCGGCGGGTTCGAGGTGCTCGCCCACCACGAGGCCGACGGCGAGGCGCACCTGCTGGCCCGCCGGCCGTGATGCGCTGAGCGGTCCGGGCGGCGGTCGCAGCCGCGGGCCCGGTGCGCCGGCGGCCCAGGGGTGCGAGGACCGGGGCCTGCGGTCAGCGATGCGCGGCGACGAGGGCGGCCAGGCCGGTGGTGACCGGGACCGCGGCGACCAGACCGATGCTCCCGGCCAGCGTCCTGACGATCTCGGTGGCGACGTCCTGGCTGGTCAGCACGTCCGACACGCCCCCGGCGGCGACCGAGAACAGCAGCATCAGCGGCAGCGCCGCACCGGCGTAGGCGAGCACCAGGGTGTTCACCGCCGACGCGACGTGGTCCCGCCCGATCCGCATCCCGGCGGAGAACAGCTCCCGGGCACCCAGCTCCGGGTTCGCCGCGCCGAGCTCCCAGACGGCCGACGCCTGGGTGACCGTCACGTCGTCGAGCGCACCGAGCGCGCCGATCACCAGCCCGGCGAGCACCAGGCCGCGCGGGTCGATCGGGATCCCGCCGAGGGTGCCGATCAGGTTGGCCGTGGTGTCGTCCAGCCCGGTCAGCCGCGCGGCGGCGGTGAAGCCGTAGCCGATCACCCCGATCAGCGCCAGCGACACCAGCGTGCCGAGCACCGCACACGACGTCCGGGCGCTGAACCCGTGGGTCAGGTACAGCACCACGAACATGATCAGGCACGCCCCGGTCACCGCCACCGCGAGCGGTGAACCGCCGGACAGGATCGCGGGCAGTACGAACCACAGCAGGATGACGAACGTCAGCCCCAGGCTGATCAGTGCGGCGAACCCGCGCAGCCGCCCGAGCAGCACGACGGCCAGCGCGAACGCGGCCGCCAGCCAGATCAGCGCGGGCGTCCGCTGGAAGTCGTTGAGCTGGTACGACCCGGCGGAGTCGGGATCGCCGCCGGACCAGGCGAGGGTCACCGGGTCGCCGACCGCGAACCGCGGGCTGGACGGCTCGTTCGGCACCAGCTGCACCAGGTCGCGTCCGGCCCGGGGGCCGTCGGTCATCGCGATCGTGACGCCGGTGCAGGCGCCGTCCCCGGAGCCGGGGGAGCAGTCCGCGACGGCGACC
This sequence comes from Pseudonocardia kongjuensis, assembly GCF_039526905.1. Classification (NCBI taxonomy): domain Bacteria; kingdom Bacillati; phylum Actinomycetota; class Actinomycetes; order Pseudonocardiales; family Pseudonocardiaceae; genus Pseudonocardia; species Pseudonocardia kongjuensis. The sequence continues at coordinate 48,651 of NZ_BAAAJK010000055.1, forward strand.
GCCGTGACGTCCCCGCGCACCTGCTCGGTCGGCGGGAACTCCGGCGTCGGGACGTCTCCGGGCCACAGCAGTGCGACGCCGGCCAGCGTGGCGAGCGCGCACGGGATCAGCAGGGCGACCAGCAGGTTCCGCACCCGCCGTCCGGCCGGGGTGGGGCTGCCGTGGCCGTGCCCGTGGCCGTGGCCGTGGCCGGTCGGAGGGGCCGACCGGCGTCCGGCGGCAGCGGCGGCTCCCGCGGTGACCGGGCCGGTCCCGGCGATCCCGGCGTCGTCGTCGGGACCGGCGTCCTCCGGTGCCGGTGCCGACCCGCGGACGCGACGCCCGCCGCCGTCCGGCAGGCCGGCGCCGCGGGCCCGGTCCGCCGGGGGACCGTGCGCGGTGTCGCGGACCCGTGCCCCGGTGGCCTCCGGCGCCGCGGCCGGGTGCTCGCCGGTCTCCGCCCGGCTGCGGCGGTGGGTGGGCGTCTCCTCGTCGTGAGCGCCGTGGCCGTACGTCCCGCCGGTGTCGCCCCGGCCGGCCCGCCGCCGGGCCCCCGCGTCGCGGTCCCCGCGCCCGTGCCCGGCCGGGCCGCTGCGGCGGGGCTGCGGCGCGGTGCCCGGCGGACGGCCCCCCGTGGCACCGGGTCCGGGCGGCCCCGGCCGGGCCCCGGCCGGGGCCGCCCCGGCACCGGGCCGCTCGGCACGGGGCCGCTCGGCACCGGGCCCGCCCGGCGCCGGATCGCGCTCGTACGGGCCCGGTGCGCCACGGCGGGCGCCGCGCTGCGGTCCGTCCGCGTCGTACGGCCGGGCGCCGGTACCCCCACCGGTGCCGCCGGAGCGCGGTACGGCCGGCCGGCCGGCCGGACGGCCCCCGGCCGGGGCCGGCTCGTCCGGTGCGCCGGCGGACCGCGGCGGCGACTCCGGCCGCTGGTGCCTGCCCGTCCCGTCCGCCCGCCGACGCCCGCCGGGTTCCCGGTCCGGACGCACGTCACCGGCGGACCGGTCGGGATCGTCGGGGTGCACCCCGGCATCCTCGCAAGTGATCACCCGGCGCCGGAGCGGTGCTCGCCCGGAGGGCACCGCCGGGCGACGACCGGTTGCCCCGCGTTCGAACTTGTGTTCGACTGATGCCCGTGCGGTGGAGCGGACAGCAGGTGGGAACCGACGGGGTCGGGGCGGATGCGGTGCTGCCGGGCATGGCCGGGTTGCTGCGCTCGGTGCGGACCCCCGAGTTCGCCGGCGCGGTCTTCCACGAGGTGGAGGCGCGTTCGGCGCTGAACCGGGTGGGGCCGTCGTCGCCGGTGCCCTTCGGGTGGACGGTGAACCCGTACCGGGGATGCGCCCACGCCTGCACGTACTGCCTGCGGGGGGACACCCCGGTGCTGACCGCCGGTGGTCGGTCCCGGCCGATCGCCGATCTCCGCCCCGGCGACGAGGTGATCGGCACCGTGACCGACGGGCACGGCAGGCGCCGGTTCGTGCGCACCCCGGTGCTGGCCCACTGGTCGACCCGGCGCCGCGCACAGCGGGTGTCCCTGGACGACGGGACGGTCCTCGTGACGTCGGCCGAGCACCGGTTCCTGACCCGGGAGGGCTGGGCGCACGTCCGGCCGGGGCGCTGCCGCTCGTCGGCGGACCGGCCGCACCTGACCGCCGGATCGGCGCTGGTCGGGCCCGGTGCGGCGGCGATGCCCGCGGAGGGCCACCCGGCCGGCTGGGCCGAGGGGTACCTGTGCGGGCTGGTCCGGGCCGACGCGGTCCGCAGCAGGCGGTCCGCGGAGCCGTTCCCGTCCGACTGGGTCGAGCTGGAGGCGCTGGCCCGTGCGCACCACCTGCTCACCTCGGGCGGCCCGGGCGGCCCGGATGCCACCGGCCCGGGCGCGGCGAACCGTCCCGGCGCGGCCGGTGCGGGCCGCGTCCCGGCGGGCGCCGGTCCGGCGGGTGCGCGGCAGGCGGCAGCGGCGCGGCACGCCTCCGCCGCCCCGGCGCCGCACCGCGCCGCCCCCTCGCCGACGGTGTGGCCGGAGCGGCCGGGGCCGGGCTGGTCCGCCGGCTTCCTCGGGGGAGTGCTCGACGCGAGCGGCGAGGTGTCCGCGGGTGTCCTGCGGATCACCCCGGGCGACGAGCAGCTGACCCGGGCGACCGTGGACGCGTTGCGCAGGCTCGGGTTCCGGGTCGCCTCCGAGCCGTCCGGCCGGCCGGGCGGCCGGTCGCTGCGGGTGCTCGGCGGGGCCGCGGAGCAGCTGCGTCTCGTCGCGGTGGCCGATCCGGCCCTCGCCCGGGTCCGGGACGTGGCGGGGGCGCTCGTCGAGGAACCGCGGGACGGCGCGCCCCGGGTGGTCGACGTGCAGGACACCGGCGACATCGTGCCGATGTTCGACATCACGACCGGCACCGGCGACTTCGTCGCCGCAGGCGTGGTCAGCCACAACTGCTTCGCCCGGAACACGCACACCTACCTGGACCTGGATGCGGGCACGGACTTCGACTCGCAGATCGTGGTCAAGGTCAACGTCGCCCGGGTCCTGGAACGGGAGCTCGCCCGCCCGGGCTGGCGGCGCGAGCACGTCGCGATGGGCACCAACACCGACCCGTACCAGCGGGCCGAGGGCCGCTACCGGCTGATGCCGGGGGTGATCGGCGCGCTCGCCCGGTCCGGGACGCCGTTCTCCGTCCTCACCAAGGGCACCGTGCTGACCCGCGACCTGCCGGACCTGGCCGCCGCGAACACCGACGTCCGGGTCGGGGTGGGGGTGTCGGTCGCGCTGCTCGACCGCGAGCTGCAGTCCCGGCTCGAACCCGGCACACCGAGCCCGCGGGCACGCCTCGACCTGGTCCGGCGGATCACCGACGCCGGTCTGCCCTGCGGGGTGATGGTCGCGCCGGTGCTGCCGTGGCTGACCGACTCCGCCGAGGCACTCGACGCGCTGCTCGCCGACATCGCGGCCGCCGGGGCGAGCGGCGCGACGGTGCTCGCGCTGCACCTGCGGCCGGGGACCCGCGAGTGGTTCCTCGGGTGGCTGGGCCGGGAGTACCCGGCGCTGCTGCCGCGCTACGAGCGGCTCTACCGGCGCGGCGCGTACGCGGGGCGCGACTACCGGGAGGCGCTGGCCCGGCGGGTGGCGCCGCTGCTGGCCCGGCACGGGCTGGACCGGCCGGAGCCGAACCCGCGGGACCCGGGCTGGACACGGCAGGAGTCCGGGCCGCCGGCGCCGCCCGATCCGCGGGCCGGCCAGCTGAGCCTGATGTGACGCCGGGCGGGGTTCGCACCGGCGCCGGGCCCACCGGACCGCAAACCTGGTGGCGGGCCCGGTGGGGCGTGCGGATAGCCTTGTCCGCCGTGATGCGAACCCACCCCGTCGGCACCCTGCGTGCCGAGAACGCCGGCCAGACCGTGACCCTCGCCGGATGGGTGGCCCGCCGCCGGGATCACGGCGGCGTGATCTTCATCGACCTGCGTGACCGGTCCGGATCCGCCCAGGTCGTGTTCCGCGAGGGCGAGATGGCCGAGCGCGCGCACCGGCTGCGCTCCGAGTTCTGCGTGCAGGTCGTCGGCACCGTCGTCGCGCGCCCGGCCGGCAACGAGAACCCGGAGCTGCCGACCGGCGACATCGAGGTCACCGTCACCGAGCTGACCGTGCTGTCCGAGTCGGCGCCGCTGCCGTTCCCGATCGACGAGCACAGCGGCGTCGGCGAGGAGATCCGGCTGACGCACCGCTACCTCGACCTGCGCCGCCCCGGCCCGGCCGCGGCGATGAAGCTGCGCAGCGACGTCAACAAGGCGGCCCGCGACGTGCTGGCCGCCGAGGACTTCATCGAGGTCGAGACGCCGACGCTGACCCGCTCCACCCCGGAGGGCGCCCGCGACTTCCTGGTGCCCGCCCGGCTGCGCCCCGGGTCCTGGTACGCGCTGCCGCAGAGCCCGCAGCTGTTCAAGCAGCTGCTGATGGTCGGCGGCCTGGAGCGCTACTACCAGATCGCGCGCTGCTACCGGGACGAGGACTTCCGCGCCGACCGGCAGCCCGAGTTCACCCAGCTCGACATCGAGATGAGCTTCGTCGAGCAGGACGACGTGATCGCGCTCGCCGAGCGCGTCCTGGTCGCGCTCTGGAAGCTGGTCGGCCACGAGATCACGACCCCGATCCCGCGGATGAGCTACGCCGAGGCGATGTCCCGGTACGGCTCGGACAAGCCGGACCTGCGGTTCGGCATCGAGCTGACCGAGCTGACCGGGTACTTCGCCGGCACCGGGTTCCGGGTCTTCCAGAACCCCTACGTGGGCGCCGTCGTGATGCCGGGCGGGGCGTCGCAGGCCCGCAAGGTGCTCGACGGCTGGCAGGAGTGGGCCAAGCAGCGCGGCGCCCGCGGCCTCGCCTACGTCCTGATCGGTGAGGACGGCACGGTCGACGAGCGCGGCCCGGTCGTCAAGAACCTCTCCGAGACCGAGCGGGCCGGGCTGGCCGAGGCCACCGGCGCCCAGCCGGGCGACTGCATCTTCTTCGCCGCAGGCAAGCCGAACGAGGCCCGCGCGCTGCTCGGCGCCGCCCGCGGCGAGATCGCCCGCCGGATCGGCGCGATCGACTCCTCCGCCTGGTCGTTCGTCTGGATCGTCGACGCGCCGCTGTTCGAGTCGACCGCCGACAGCGACGACGTCGCCGTCGGCGGCGGGGCCTGGACGGCGCTGCACCACGCGTTCACCTCGCCCACCCCGGAGTGGATCGACACCTTCGAGCAGGACCCGGGCAGCGCGCTGGCCTACGCCTACGACATCGTCTGCAACGGCAACGAGATCGGCGGCGGCTCGATCCGTATCCACGACGCGGACGTCCAGAAGCGGGTCTTCGAGATCATGGGGCTGTCCGAGGCCGAGGCCAAGGAGAAGTTCGGCTTCCTGCTCGACGCGTTCACCTACGGGCCGCCGCCGCACGGCGGGATCGCGTTCGGCTGGGACCGGATCACCGCGCTGCTGGCCGGCAGCGACTCGATCCGCGAGGTCATCGCGTTCCCGAAGACCGGCGGCGGGTTCGACCCGCTCACCCAGGCGCCCGCCCCGATCACCGCGGGCCAGCGCAAGGAGGCCGGGGTGGACGCGCGCCCGGCCGGCCCGGCGCCCGGCGGTTCGGCCCCCGGGCGGCCCGCGGAGACCGGCGGCGGTGCGCCGGAGAAGCCCGGCCCGGCCGCCTGAGCGCCCCCGGCACGACCGGTGGCCGGCCCGACCGGCCGGCCACCGCGGCGGGGTCCGGTCTGCCGGCGCGCAGGGGCCCGGCCGGCCGGCGCGCCGTGGTCCGATCGGGCACTGCCGTCGAGGCTCCGACCGGCACCGGGGAGCCCGCCGGCCCCACGCCGGCGGGCCGCCATCCGTCCAGGAGCCCGGCACGGCCGGCCGCGCAGCACCACACCACTCGCCGCGCGCGGACGTCCGGCGGCTCGTCCCGCTCGGCGGCGGTGCACCAGCACGGGCCCGGCAGCACGGGCCCGGCAGCACGGGCCCGGCAGCACGGGCCCGGCAGCACCGGCCGACCAGCACCGGCCGACCGGCACCGGCCCACCACGGGCCCGTCACCACCGAGCACGACGGGCGCCGGGGCACGTCCCGCGGCGGCACTACCGGCCCCGGCGGGACACCGGCAGGGTGAAGGCGTCCGGGTTCCGAGCTGCTCCGTCCGGAGGGGCACGTCCGACACGAGGGGTAGGGTCCGCAGGCGATGACCGATCCGCAGGCGACTCCCGGCGCGGTCGCGGCGATGGCCGGTGCCGCGCGGCTGCTCTCCCGGCGGGCGGGCTCGGAGGTGGAGCTCTCCGAGCCGGAGGACCTCGGCGGCAGCGGCCGCTCGGTCGTCGCCCGGGCGAGGATGGCGCAGAACCCGTTCTCCGACCGGCGCAGCGTCGTGATCAAGCAGTACGCGCCGCCGGGTCCGGACGACGACCCGATCACGTCCGACCCGTACCGCTACGAGGTCGCGTCCTGCCAGCTGTTCACCGCGCTGCCCAGCGACGTCCGGCCCAGCCCGGTGATCATCGCCCACGACCCGGAGCAGCGGCTGCTGGTGCTCGAGGACCTGGGCCGCAGCATGACGCTCGCGGACAAGCTGTTCGGCCCGGATCGTGAGGCGGCCCGGATCTGCCTGCTCGGCTGGGCCAGGGGGCTCGGCCGGATGCAGGCGGCCACCGCGGGCCGGGAGGGTGACTTCGGGGCGCTGCTGCGACGGCTGGGGGAGAAGGTCCGCAGGGACCCGATCGCCGACCAGGCCCGCGCCGCACTCGCCGGGCTGCCCGGGCTGCTCGCCGACGCCGTCGGCGTGGAGGTCCCGGAGATGGCGGTGCTGGAGGCCCGGGGCGGGGTCCGGCTGCTCGGGGGGACCGGGTTCCGGGCGTTCAGCCCGTCCGACACCTGTCCCGACAACAATCTCGTCACCAGCCGCGGCGTCCGGTTCGTCGACTTCGAGTGGGGATGCTTCCGGGACGTCGTGCTGGACGCCGCCTACGTGCGGGTCCCGTTCCCCGGCTGCGCGGCCAGCTACGCCCTGCCGTCACCGGTACGCGAGCAGATGCTCGACGCGTGGCGGGCCGAGGTCGCGCCGGTCTGGCCGGAGCTCGACGACACCGAGCTGCTGGAGTCCAGGCTGACCGACGCGCACCTGCTCTGGGTGTGGTGGTCGAGCTGGCTGCTGCTGCCGCGGGTGCTGCACCGGGACCGCCCGATCGGGCGCGACGCCGGGCGGTCGCCGCGGATCAGCACCGCGCTGCGGCACTACTGGCAGGGGCTCGCCGCCGCCGCCGCGGCCACCGACCGGGCCGCGACGGCCGAGCTGGCCGCCGCCGTCGTCACCGCGCTCGACGCCCGCTTCCCGGACGCGCCTTCCGAGCTGCCCGTCTTCCCGGCGTTCCGCACCGCCGACCGCTGACCCCCGCCGGTCTCGGCCGGTCGGTGTCCGTGGCGAACCCGGCCCCGGGGCGGCACGGGCGTCCGCGCGACACGGGTACGTGCAGACTCCCTCGGCTGCGACGATCGTGAGATGATCGTCACCCGGGGGAGCCTGGGCGGTGTCGCGGGCGCGGCATGCCACACTCTCCGTACGCGTCCGTCCACGTTCCGGGGTGGTTGATGGGTTCCGGCGAGTCTCGTCCGAGCGGTTCGGCAGCAGCCGAGACCGCGGCCGGGCCGGTGGCGTTGCGCATCCTCGTCGGAACGCACCTGAAGCGTTTCCGGGAGGCCGCCGGCGTCAGCCGGGCGGTCGCCGCCGATCTCATCCGCGGCTCCGAGGCGAAGATCAGCCGGATGGAGTCCGGCCGGGTCGGGTTCAAGCAGCGCGACGTCGCCGACCTGCTGACGCTCTACGGCAACATCGGTGAGACCGAGCGCTCGGAGCTGCTGGTCCTCGCACAGCGGGCCAGCGAGCCGGGCTGGTGGCAGCCGTTCAGCGACACCATGCCCGACTGGTTCACCACCTACGTGGGGCTCGAGCAGGCCGCCGCCACGATGCGCACCTACGAGCCGCAGTTCGTGCCGGGCCTGCTGCAGACCGAGGGCTACGCCCGCGCCGTGATCGAGCTGGGCCGCCCCGCGCCGCCCGCGGAGGTCGAGCGCCGGGTCACCCTGCGGATGGAGCGCCAGCAGATCCTGGAGGGCTCGTCGGCCCCCGAGTTCTGGGCGGTGATCGACGAGGCGGCGCTGCGCCGCCCGATGGGCAGCGACCAGGCCATGCGCGACCAGCTGGAGCACCTGCTGAAGGTGTCCGAGCTGCCGAACGTGACGCTGCAGGTGCTCCCGTTCAACCAGAGCGGTGCGGCCGCCACCGGCGGGCCGTTCATCCTGCTGCGGTTCGCCGACGCCGACCTGCCCGACATCGTCTACCTGGAGCAGCTGACCAGCGCGCTCTACCTGGACAAGCGCACCGACGTCGAGACCTACCTGGTGCTCATCGACCGGCTCGCCGCGGCCGCGCTCACCCCGCGCCGCTCGCAGGCGATGATCTCGTCGCTGCGCGGCATGTTCTGACCGGACGCCGCTCCGGTCACCCGTCGGCCCGGGTGACCGGAGCGGCCCGCGGTCAGTTCTTGAACGCCACCCCGCCGTACTCGATCCACTCCTTGGTGGCCTGCACCTCCGGTGCCACGTCGTCCGGGTGCCAGGTGGACACCTCGACGATGCCCGGCTCCATCACCGACAGCCCGCCGAACAGCGCCTCGACCTCGTCCGGCGTGCGCACCCGGCCCCAGTTGCCCCCGGTGTTGGTGAGCATCATGTCGGTGAGGTTGCGCCGCACCTCCGCGTCGGTGCTCGCCAGGTGCGAGATCACGACGGCGCTGCCCTTCGGCAGCCGGTCCAGCACGCCGGCGACCAGGCCGGCCGGGTCGTCGCCGTCCGGGATGCAGTGCAGGAAGGACAGGAACAGCGCCGCGGTCGGCCGGGAGAAGTCCAGCAGCCGGGTGACCTCGGGGTCGCTGTAGATGGTGGCGAAGTCCCGGACGTCGGCCTGGATGACGGTGGACGCGTCGTCCTGCTCCAGCAGGGCGCGGCCGTGGGCGAGCACGATCGGGTCGTTGTCGATGTAGACGGTGCGCGAGGCCGGATCGACCGCCTGCGCGACCTGGTGCACGTTGTCCTGGGTGGGCAGGCCCGAGCCGTGATCGAGGAACTGGCGGATCCCGTGCTCCTCCGCCAGGTACCGGACGGCCCGGATGAGGAAGCGCCGGTTGTTGATCGCGAGCGCCGCGGTGCCCGGGGCGGCCGCGGAGAGCGCGGCGCAGGCCTGCCGGTCCACCTCGTAGTTGTCCTTGCCCCCGAGATAGAAGTCGTACATCCGAGCCACGCTCGGTGTGCTGACGTCGACCTCGGACGGCGTGACCGATCGCGCTCGATCCATTCCTGCGACGCTCCCTTGCTCGACCGTTCCGACGGGCCCGGCCCCCGATCGTGCACGACGGTGTCCGGTCGTGCCGATGGTAGCGGTTGCGCCGTGCATTCGAGCCGCCACCCGGACGTGTCGTAAACGGCGAACGGGGGAGCCGACGACTGCTACGGTTGCAATTGCATCAGTCCAGAACGTCGGGAGGGATACCGATGAGCGAGATCGATCTGCCGGACGGCCTTCAGTGGCGGAAGAGCATGCGCAGCAACCCGAACGGGGCCTGCGTGGAGGTCGCCCCACTTCCGGGTGGCGGTGCCGCGGTGCGCAACTCGACCCGGCCGGACGGCGCGTACGTGACCTACACCCGGGCCGAGATCACCGCGTTCCTGCAGGGCGTGCACGACGGCGAGTTCGACGACCTGATCGCACCCTGATCCCGGCGCACGACGAGCAGGCGGGTGCCGGTCACCGACCGGCACCCGCCGTCGTTCACAGCCGGCGCAGGAAGTTCCCGATCCGCTCGACGGCCTGTTCCAGCTGCGGCAGCGCCGTCGCGTAGGAGCACCGGACGTGCCCCGCGCCGGACGGGCCGAACACCGTGCCCGGCACCACCGCGACCGACTCCTCGCGCAGCAGCCGCTCCGCGAACGTCTCCGCGTCGAGCCCGGAGGACCGGATGCTCGGGAACGCGTAGAACGCCCCGGCCGGCTCCGGGCAGTCCAGGCCGGCCTCGCGCAGGCCCTTCACGAACACCCGCCGGCGGCGGTCGTAGTCGGCGACCATCTCCGCGACGTCCCGCTCGGCGTTGCTCAGCGCCTCGACCGCGGCCATCTGGGACACGTGCGGCGCGCACAGCATCGTGTACTGGTGCACCCGCAGGCACAGCTCGGCGATCGGCCGGGGCGCGGCGAGCCAGCCGACCCGCCAGCCGGTCATCGCCTGGGCCTTGGAGAACCCGCCGAGCACCACGGTCCGGTCCCGGGCGCCGGGCACCGCACCGAGGCAGCTGTGCACGCCCTCGTAGGTGAGCCGGTCGTAGATCTCGTCCGACAGGAGATAGAGGTCGTGCCGCTCGGCGAGCGCGACGAGTGCGCGCAGCACCTCCGGCGGCTGCACCGCACCGGTCGGGTTGGCCGGCGAGCCGATCAGGATCGCCTTGGTCCGCGGGGTGACCGCGGCCTCGACGGCGGCGACGTCGATCGCGAACCCGTCCTCGGCCCGGGTCGGCACGCCGACCGGCGTCCCGCCGGCGAACGACACGCACGGCTGGTAGGCGACGTAGCAGGGTTCGGGGACGATCACCTCCTCGCCCGGGTCCAGCATCACCCGCAGGGCCAGGTCCAGCCCCTCGGACACGCCGGTGGTGACCAGGCACTCGGTCGCCGGGTCGTAGTGCGCGTCGTACCGGGACGCCAGGTCGGCGCAGATCAGCTCGCGCAGCCGGGGGAGGCCGGCGTTGCCGGTGTAGGTGGTGTAGCCGCGCTCCAGGGCGTAGATCCCGGCCTCCCGGATCCGCCACGGCGTGACGAAGTCGGGTTCCCCGACACCGAGCGAGATGACGTCGTCCATCTCGGCGGCGATGTCGAAGAACCGCCGGATCCCGGACGGCGGGATGGCGGTGATCGTGCTGTTCAGCGGTTTCACGGCGTCACCGGCAGCCGGTGGTCGGCCTCCGGCTCGGCGAACGAGTCGCCGTCGCGCTTGTGCGTCGCCAGCACGAAGTGCGTCGCGGTGGAGCGGACCCGGTCGATCGTCGACAGCTTCTGCGACACGAAGTCGCTGATCGCCCGGATGTCCGGCCCGACGACCGTGCAGCGCAGGTCGTGCCCGCCGGAGACCAGGTAGCAGTCGCGGACCTCGTCGAACCGCGAGATCCGGGCGGCGACGTCGTCGAAGCCGACCCCGCGGGCGGGCTCCACCGCGACGTCGATGAAGGCGGTCACCCGGGCACCGGCCCGGCCGGCACCGGCGAGCGTGCCGTCGGTCGTGCCGTCCTCGTACCGGGCCCAGTCCACGACCGCCCGGTGCCGCCGGATCACCCCGGTCCGCTCCCACTCGGTGATCCGCGCGTCGACCTCGTCGACCGGCAGACCGAGCATGGTCGCGACGGTGTCGTGGTTCAGGGAGGCGTCCCGTTCGAGCAACTCGAGGATCTCGCGCACGCGCCCGACCCTACGTCGGCCCCGGGCGTTCCGAGCCGGCCACCACGCCGTGGGTGACGGACCCGACTCCGGCGGATCGGCTCAGGCCGCGCGGGCCACCCGATCGGGTGCCGGTGCGCTCGCCCGGGCCGGGTCGAGCAGGCCGCACTCGAGATCGACGAGCCGGGCCCGGGTGCACGGGCCACACACGAACACCACCCCGCCGGGGCCGTGGTGGCTGCTCCACTCGAGGCCGTGGATGTCGGCGGCCGTACGCGGCCGGGTGCAGAGCGGGCATCTGAGGATCGTGTCCATGCCCCATGAGGGTGCCGCGGGCGTGTTGCCGGAGGGTGACGGTGCGCGTCGCCGGAGTTGCGTTCCGGCGACGATCCGGGGTCCGCGGCGATCATCGTCCCAGGTCACGAAACGGGTGCGACCCGGTGAACCCGGTGTGCGACCACCGGTAGCAGGGCTACTGTCCGCGCGCATGAGCAACGAGCCGTCATCGGGCGGCGACCCGCAGCAGGGGGCCGCGGGGACGCCGGACGACGCGGGCGCCGCGGCGTCCGGACACCAGGCGCCCCACGGTCAGCAGCAGTACGGCACGCCGCCCGGGCAGGCGCCACAGGGCGGGCAGCCGCACGGGTACGGCGAGCAGCCCACCGCCGGACAGCCGTACGGGGACCAGCAGGCCGGGGGCCAGCAGTACGGCGGCGGGCAGTACGGCGGCCAGCAGCAGTACGGGGGCCAGCAGCAGTACGGCGGGCAGCAGCAGTACGGGGGCCAGCAGTACGGGGCACCGCAGCCCGGCGCACCGCAGTACGGGGACCAGCAGTACGGCGCCCAGCAGTACGGGAGCCAGCAGTACGGCGCCCAGCAGTACGGGAGCCAGCAGTACGGCGCCCAGCAGTACGGGGGCCAGGACCAGTACGGCAGGCACACCCAGGGCGCCTACCAGCAGCCCTATCCGGCCGGCCAGCAGTACGGCGGCTACCCCGGCCAGCCGGTCGGTCCGGCCGGCACGCCCGCGGGCACCTCCCCGGACCCGCTGGTGCCGTTCTCGCTCAACGACTGGTTCGCCAAGATCATCGGCGTGCTGCAGCGCAGCTGGAAGCCGATGCTCGTCGTGCAGGCCGCGGTCTGGGTGCCGATCGCACTGCTGGAGGCGGTGCTGATGCTCACCGGCCTGCGGGTGGAGCCGGACGGCGCGCTGCCCGCGGTCGGGAGCGTCGTCTCGCTGGGGCTGGCGAACCTGATCACCTCGGTGGTGACGGTCGTGCTGGGCGCCTTCGGGATGCTGGCGACGGTGTTCGTCGTCATCCGGGACGCCGCCGGGCGCCCGTACGAGCCGCAGCAGGTGTGGGCGTTCGTGAAGCAGCGCGGCCTCGCGGCGGTCGGCTGGTACTTCCTCGCGGGTGTGCTCGTCGTGGTCGGCGTGATCGCCCTGGTGCTCCCCGGGATCTACCTGGGCACCGTGTTCTTCGGTGCGCTGGCCGGGGTGCTGGCGGTCGAGCGGGCCGGCATCGGCCGGACGTTCGCGCTGGTCAACCCGCGGTTCTTCCCGGTGCTCGGCCGGGCGGTGCTGCTGGTGATCACGATATCGGTCGCAGGTGTGCTGATCGGCCTGATCACCGTGCCGTTCGCGTTCATCAGTGTCGTGCTGGCCCAGCTGCTCTACTACGTGCTGATCATCCCGCTCGGCCTGGTGTCCGGTGCGGCCGCCGTCGTCACCTACGCGGAGAACCGGTTCCACGAGCACAACCCGGTGCACACCCCGGTACTGGCCGACGAGATGGACCGCGCCTGACGCTCCGCGGGCCCGGCCCTGGCAGGCTGGACGGCGATGAGTACCGACGGCCTGTTCGACATCGACCCCGGCCCGGGATCGGACGGCGCCGAGGACGGCCCCCGTCCCGACGCCCCGCTGGCGGCCCGGATGCGCCCGCGGACCCTGGACGAGGTCGTGGGCCAGGCCGACCTGCTGAAGCCCGGTGCGCCGCTGCGCCGCCTGCTCGACGGCGGCGCGGCGGCGTCCGTGCTGCTCTACGGCCCGCCCGGCACCGGCAAGACCACCCTGGCCCGGCTGATGGCCGGGGCGGCCGGCGGTCCCGGCGGCACCGCGCCCGCCCGGCACTTCGTCGCGCTCTCCGCGCTCTCCGCGGGGGTGAAGGAGCTGCGGGCGGTCATCGAGGACGCGCGGCGCAGGCGCGACCGCAGCGGCACCACCACGGTGCTGTTCATCGACGAGGTGCACCGGTTCTCCCGCACCCAGCAGGACGCGCTGCTCGGCGCCGTCGAGGACCGGCTGGTCCTGCTGGTGGCGGCGACCACCGAGAACCCGTCGTTCTCGGTGGTGTCACCGCTGCTGTCGCGCTCGCTGGTGCTGCAGCTGCAGTCCCTCGGCGAGGACGACGTCCGCCGGCTGCTGCGCCGCGCCGTCACCTCCGAGCGCGGGCTGAACGGCGCGGTGGAGCTGGCCGCCGAGGGGGAGGACGCGCTCGTCCGGCTCTCCGCCGGTGACGGCCGCCGGGCGCTCACCGCACTGGAGGCGGCCGCCGACGGGGTGCTCGGTGCGGGCGGCTCGGTGGTCGATCTCGCCGCCGTCGAGCGGGCGGTCACCGAGGTCGCCGTCCGCTACGACCGGGCCGGCGACCAGCACTACGACGTGATCAGCGCGTTCATCAAGTCCATCCGCGGCTCCGATCCGGACGCGGCACTGCACTACCTGGCCCGCATGATCGTCGCGGGGGAGGACGCCCGGTTCATCGCGCGCCGGCTGATGGTGCACGCGTCCGAGGACATCGGCCTCGCCGACCCGACCGCGCTGCCCGCCGCGACGGCCGCCGCGCAGGTCGTCCAGCTCGTCGGGATGCCGGAGGCGCGGCTCGCGCTGGCCCAGGTCACCGTGCACCTGGCGACCGCACCCAAGTCCAACGCGGTGATCACGGCGATCGACGCGGCGATGGCCGACGTCCGCTCCGGGAAGGTCGGCGGGGTGCCGGCGCACCTGCGCGACGGGCACTACGCGGGCGCGCAGAAGCTCGGGAACGCGGTCGGCTACCGCTACCCGCACAGCGACCCGGACGGCGTCCTGCGCCAGCAGTACCCGCCGGACGACGTGGTCGGCACCGACTACTACACGCCGTCCGGCCGTGGCTTCGAGCGGACGCTCGCCGAGCGGCTCCCGAAGCTGCGCCGGGTCGTCCGCGGCACCGGGGACTGAGCTCAGCCGGTCGTCAGTGTCAGGTTCAGCGCGCTGGTCGCGGTCCGGACCGGGGTGAAGTAGCTGGTGCAGTTTCCCGAGCCGCCCGCGCCGGTGTGCACACCCTGGGCCTGGCCGCCCGAGGTGATGTAGGGGGCGCCGGAGTCGCCCTCCCGGGCGCACGCCCCGACCGCGGTGAGGCCGGACTGCTGCTCGCCCTCGAAGTTCACCGTCACGTCGGTGCGCTGGACGGTCCCGCAGGACCGGCCGCTGGTGGAGCCGTGCAGGCAGACCGACGACCCGACCGGCGCGACCGAGGTGCCGCGGACCCGGGTCCCGGCCACCGTCGGCGAGGCGCTGCCCTGCTCGACCGGGATCGCACCGACGTCGACGCCGTCGCCCGCGGTGCGCCCACCGGAGCCGATGGTGCTCTGGTCGGCGGCGTACCAGGTGGCGGACCCGCGCAGGCAGTGCCCGGCCGTGATCACCCAGTCACCCGCGCTGTCGGACGCGGCGAAACCGGCCGTGCAGCGCCTGCTCCCGTCGCTGATCGTGTCGCCGCCGGACACCGCGGCCTGCCGCCGCGGCACCGCCGGTACCCGCTCCACCCGCACCACGGCCGGATCCAGGCCCGCGGTCAGCTCGCCGGCGAGCCGGCCGGCGTCCGGCCCCTCGACGACGTCGAGCACCAGCTGCTCGGTCCGCGGGTCGATCCCGTAGGACGCCAGCCCGTCCGGCAGGCCGGCCGCGGTCCGGCCGCCGAGCGCCCGCAGCGCCGCCGACGGGTCGCGCCGCGGCCCCTCCCGCAGGACCGGCGTCGCGCCGAGCGCGCCCAGCACCGCCGCCGGCGCCGGGTCCCAGACGCCCACCATCAGCCGGCCGTCGTCGAACCAGGTCCCGGCGAGGGCGTCACCGGCGGCCGCGGTCACGGCGGGCACCAGCTCCGCGGCGGCGGTCTCGGTGAGCACCGACGGGCCCACCGGCGGCACCGGTGCCGCCGCCGCCGGCACGGCGACGCCGAGTGCGATCACGGCGGCGCCGGCGAGGGCGGCGAGCGACAGGCGGTGCGGGCGGCGCAACGGCACGGGGGAGGTCCTCCGGGGAGCGGGCGGGGGTGGCACCCGGCTCAACGAGCCCGCGGCCGTCCGGGTCACGCACAGCGGCGACCCCGGAAGGAGTGACAGAGAGTGGACGCCCGATCGGCGCAGAGGTTGCCTCGGAGGGCCGAAAGTTACTACCCCGCGTCTCCACATACCGCAAATTGAGCATGTTGATTGACCCCGATCGGGTGTGTCGCCAGGGTTGATCGCAGGCCGGGGTGCGGCCGAGCGGACCTGCGGGGCCGCCGGGACCCGGCAGGAGGACACCGAGCGTGCCGACCGACCCTCCGGGACCGGGCGG
Organism: Pseudonocardia kongjuensis; assembly: GCF_039526905.1. Lineage (NCBI taxonomy): Bacteria > Bacillati > Actinomycetota > Actinomycetes > Pseudonocardiales > Pseudonocardiaceae > Pseudonocardia > Pseudonocardia kongjuensis. Next base: position 64,225 of record NZ_BAAAJK010000055.1, read on the forward strand.
AACCGCCGGGGTCGCAGGGACGGGATGCGGCGGGGCCGCATCGGAGGAGCGCTGGCACGATGCATGACGGACTCGCGGTGACCGAACCGGCCGTTACCGGCGGCCCGGCCGTGGACGGCGGTGACCCACCGGCCGGCCCGCCGGAGGCCCGGACCGCTGCACCCGACCTGCTCCCGCCGGAGCTCCTGCAGGCGGCGGTCGCCGGCGACCAGCAGGCGGTCGCGCTGCTGCTGTCCCGGGTCCAGCCCCAGGTCGAGCGGTTCTGCCGGGCCCGGCTGGGCCGGCGGGAGACGACCCTCGGCTCGGCCGACGACGTCGCCCAGGACGTCTGCATGGCGGTGCTCGCCGTGCTGCCGGACTACCGGCTGTCCGGGATGTCGTTCCGCGCGTTCGTGTTCGGCATCGCCCGGCACAAGATCGCCGACGCGTTCCGGGCGATGGCGCGCAACCGCTGCGACGCGGTCGAGGAGCTGCCCGAGCGGATCGGCCGTGAGGAGGACCCGGAGCAGGTGGTGCTCGACGCCGAGCGCAACGACCGGCTCACCGACCTGCTGGGCATCCTGGGCCGGCGCCAGGTCGAGATCCTCACCCTGCGGATCGCGGTCGGCCTGACCGCCGAGGAGACCGCGGACGCGCTGGGATCGACCCCGGGCGCGGTCCGGGTCGCCCAGCACCGGGCGCTGCAGCGGCTGCGCCGCGAGCTGGAGGAGCGGGCGGCCCGCCGGGACGGGTCGCCGGTCCCGGCCGCCGCGCACC